>NZ_JBEORR010000033.1:0-97322 GCF_040302345.1 Streptomyces sp. NPDC126510
CCTCCGTGCGGTGAAGATTCGACACCTCCACCACACACGGGGGCCTTCGCCATGATCAAGCCCGGCCAGTGTCAACAACGCTCGTGATCAATACACCTAGACCTTGCCGGCCGACGGCTTCGGCTCCGCCCGGCCCGGGCGGGGCCTGCGTGCGTGGACGGCCCTGCTGAGGCGGCGACCCAGGAGCAGGTAGCCGATGAGCGCGCCCGTCGTGTTGAGGATGACGTCGTCGATGTCGAAGGCGCGGCCGGTGACCAGGGCCCCCTGGGCGAACTCCACCAGGAGCATCACGATCGCGGTCAGGAGCAGCACGCGCAGGATGCCGCGGGTGCGGGGGGCGACCACGGGCACCAGGACGCCGAAGGGAATGCCGAGCAGGATGTTGCCGCCGATCTGCTTGAACGCGTCCCGCAGTTCGGGCTGGTCGAGATAGGCCTTCAGGGAGTCGCCCGGTTGCAGATTGGTGTGGGTCAGCGCCTCCGAGGCGGGCGAGGGCTGCAGGGTCAGCCGGGCCAGCACCACGGCGAAGGCGACCATGAACGCGAACGCGCACAGCATCGCCAGCAGCCGGACGGGCCACGGGAGCGGGCGTCGCTCGCTCCCGGACCCGGTGGTCCGGAGACGTGAGGCAGCACTGGCCATGGGGGGTCCTCCACTCTTCAATTTCCCTGCGTGACAGGGCGGTTACCCCCGGGCGCGCCGACGATGCCGTAGGGGGAGGTTCCAGACACGGTCCCGGGCGGTGTCGCCCGGGACCGTTCCCACCCTCGGTTGCCCCGCCTTCCGCCCGGACACTCCCCATGGCGTGGCCCGGGAACCGGTCAGCTCCCGTACGAGACGCGCACCTCCTTGAAGCCCAGGGAGCGCAGCAGGCCTTCGAGCATGCCGGTGGTGTTCGCCTCGGCGCGTGCGGTCAGCTCGCTCTCCTTCGCCGCGTCGCCGATGTGCCGCACCGCGAGCTTCTGCACGGCCTGCTCTCCGTTGGGATTGTCCGAGAAGAGGTCGCCGAGGCGGTCGAAGAGACCGCGTTGCTTGGAGACCGCGTAGGAGCGGTCGGGGTCGAGGGCGGGCTTGCCCAGTTGCGCGTGGGGCAGCCGGAGGGTGGCGGACGTGCGGTCGCCGTTGACCCGCACGTCGTTCTCGCCGACCTTGCCCAGGTCCACGTAGGCGTCGACGGTGCCCGCCCCGACGTACAGGGTGCGGGTGCCGCGGATCGCGTCGGGCAGGAGCTTGGCGTCCTTCTCCAGGTCCACGACCACCTGGAAGTTGCCCGAGGCGGCGTCGTAGCGGCTGATGTCCTGGATGGACTTCAGCAGCGCGGGGCCGGACCGGTCCTGGGTCTCGGTGCCGAACAGGTCCTTCAGGCCCGGGATCACGCTCAGCCGGAGCCCGGCGAAGAACACGACGAGCAGCAGCACGAGCGCGGTCACCACTTTCGCCCAGCCGGGCATGCGCCCGGGGAGGCGCTTGACGGGAGTCGTCATGCGACGGCCCTCCTTCCTACTGACCGGATGCCCGCCACGCCCCCTGCCAGACCGCCGGGTTCAGGAGGGGACCACCCCGGCGGAAGCACGCGGGGCGCATACCCGTCAGGGGCGGGAGGTCGCCTCCGGCTGCTCCAGCGCCGCGTCCAGTGTCGGTTGCGGAGGCAGTAGCCGGGACAGGCCGGTGATCCGCAGGACGCGCAGCGTGAGCGGGTGCGCGCAGACGAGGAGCACCCGGCCCCGCCGCTCGAGCACCCGGCTGCGGGCGCGGTACAGCAGCCGCAGTCCGGAGCAGTCGAAGAAGTCGATCCCGCTGAGGTCGATGACGACCAGGGGGGCCGGGCGGTCCGTCTCCCGGTCCAGGTGCGGTGCGATCTCCGCGGCCGCGGCGAGATCGATCTCGCCGCGGAACTCCAGCACCGTGTGGCCCGGTTCCCGGTGCACGCGCAGATGCCGGGTGAGCGGTGCAGGTTCCTGCCGCACGACGAGATCGCCTCCAGCCTGCTCCGTGCGTGGGGAGGGGTTACGGCCTCAACACCGTTCCCCGCCCTGCAAGTTACCCTCCAACGAGTGAATTTGAGCATGTTCGATTGACATATGTCTTTGAATTCCCGCCGAGTTGGCCGAGGTTCGCGCCGGGGCGTGCGCGGGTGAGGTTCCGGGGGCGCGTCGCAACGGCACGGCGGGGCTACGACAGGGCGTGCCAGGCCCGGGTGAGCGCTTGGCGGAACTGCTCGGTCTGGTGGGTGGTCAGGTCGCCCACCATCCGCTCCTCCAGCTCCCGTACCGGCCCGGCGTGCCGGGCGAGCAGCTCGCGGCCGGAGTCGGTGAGCAGGATCAGCAGTTCGCGGCGGTTGCGGGGGTTGCGCTCCCGGCGCACCAGTCCGCGGCCTTCCAGGGAGCGGACCAGGTCCGCGATGGACTGGGCGGTGACGAAGGAATCGCGCGCCAGCTGGGCCGCGGACAGCCCGTCGTGCCGCTCCAGCACCGTCAGTGCCGTGTACTGAAGAGCGGTGATCCCGGAGGGTCTGACCAGCTCGTCCAGATGGGAGCGCACAACGAGCTCCACCTGCTTGACCATGTAGAGCAGGGAAGGGGGCGCCTTGGTCACCTGTGCGTCCAGCATGGAGGCAGGCTAGAGCATTGACAGGATTCCTGTCTCTCATGAGACTGCACCACAGACAGGAATCCTGTTTATTGAAAACTTGGCAGAACTTGGCGACGACGCTGAGGAGTGGCGATGACCACCTTCGAGAGCACACCGGGGCGACTGTTCATCGGAGGCCGATGGCGTGAGGCCGCCGACGGGGCGCGCACCGAGGTGATCGACCCCTCCCGGGGCACGGTCGTCACCACCGTCGCCGAAGCGGGCCCCGCCGACGTCGACGCTGCCGTACGCGCCGCCCGTGAGGCCTTCGACGACGGCGCCTGGTCCGGTCTGAGCGGCCGCGAGCGCGGCCGGGTGCTGCAGCGCGTCGCCCAGCTGATCCGGGAGAACGCCGACGAGCTCGCCGCGCTGGAGAGCCTGGACGTCGGCAAACCGATCACGCTGTGCGGCGCGGTCGACGTCACCAACGCGGCCAACGACTACGAGTACTACGCGCACCTCGCCCAGAGCCAGGACGGCGCCCTGCGCGACCTCCCCATGAACGCCCTCGCCTACACCAAGCGCGAGCCCCTCGGCGTGGTCGCCGCGATCACCCCGTTCAACTTCCCCCTGATCCTGGCCGGTTCGAAGCTCGCCCCGGCGCTGGCCGCCGGCAACACCGTCGTCCACAAGCCGGCCGACGAGACCCCGCTCAGCGCCCTCTACATGGCCCGCCTGCTCCAGGAGGCGGGCGTCCCCGACGGAGTGGTCAACGTGGTGACCGGCAGTGGCCCGGTGGCGGGTGAGGCGCTGCTGCGGCACCGGGGTGTCGACAAGGTCGCCTTCACCGGCTCCACGGCCATCGGCCGTCACGTGGCGAGCGTCGCGGGGGAGGCGCTCAAGCCCGTCACCATGGAACTCGGAGGGAACGCCGCCCACATCGTCTTCGAGGACGCCGACCTGGAGAAGGCGGTCGGCGCGGTCATCAAGGGCTTCGTCTTCAACACCGGCCAGTTCTGCATGGGCGGCCCGCGCCTGCTGGTGGCCCGCTCGGTGTATCCGACGCTGCTCGGCATCCTCGCCGAGGCCGTGCCCGGCGTACCCGTCGGCGACCCGCGCGACCCGGTCACGGTCGTCGGCCCGATGGCCGCCGAGAAGCACCTGAAGAAGGTCGAGGAGTACGTCGCCCTGGCCCGCATGGAGGGCGCCCGCATCGTCTGCGGCGGCGAGCGGCTCGACCTCGACGGCGGCTACTACTACCGGCCCACCGTCATCGCCGACCTGGCCAACGACTCCCGCGTGATCCAGGAGGAGATCTTCGGCCCGGTCCTCACCGTCCAGCCCTTCGACGACGAGGACGAGGCCGTCGCGCTCGCCAACTCCACGCCCTACGGCCTGGCCTCGGGTGTCCAGACCGGCAACCTCGCCCGCGCGCACCGGGTCGCCGGCCGGCTCCAGGCGGGCATCGTCTGGGTCAACGACTGGGCGATGCTCGACCCGGCGGTGCCCTTCGGCGGGGTGAAGGACTCAGGCTACGGCCGCGAGTACGGGCCCGAGGCCCTCGCCGGTTACACCAAGGTCAAGTCCGTCGTCGTCTCGCTCGACTGAGAGACCGTCAAGGAGTCATCGCGATGCCCATCACCACCCGTGCCGCGGTCGTCGAGTCCGGCGGCGCGCCCTTCACCCTCTCCGACGTCGTCCTCGACGCACCCGGCCCGCACGAGGCGCTGGTCCGCATGGCCGCCACCGGCCTGTGCCACACCGACCTCGGGGTGGCGAGCGGCGGACTCCCCTTCCCGCTCCCCGGGGTCCTCGGGCACGAGGGCGCCGGCGTCGTCGAGGCCGTCGGCTCCGCCGTCACCGGCATCACGCCGGGCGACCACGTCCTGCTCTCCTTCACCTCCTGCGGCGACTGCCGCAACTGCCGCGGCGGGCACCCGGCCTACTGCGCGGCCTGGCTGCCGCTGAACCTGCTCGGCGGCAGCCGGGCCGACGGCACCAGCACCATCAGCCGGGGCGGCGAGGCGCTGGGCGGCCACTTCTTCGGGCAGTCCTCCTTCGCCGAGCTGGCGTTGGCCGACGAGCGCAGCCTCGTCAAGGTCGACCCGGACCTGCCGCTGGAGTCGATCGCCCCGCTGGGCTGCGGCGTACAGACCGGCGTCGGGGCCGTGTGGAACGTCCTGAAGCCGGAGACCGGCGCCACGGTCGTCGTCCTGGGCGCCGGAGCGGTCGGCCTGTCTGCCGTGATGGCGGCGGCGCTCACCCCGGCCACCAGGATCGTCGCCGCGGACCGGGTCGCCGAACGCCTGACCCTGGCGAGGGAGCTGGGCGCCACCCACAGCGTCGACACCAGCGGCACGGACCTCGCCGAGGCCCTCGCCGAGATCACCGGCGGGCAGGGTGCGGACGGGGTCGTGGAGACCACGGGCAACGTCGGCGTCCTGCGCCAGGGCGTCGACGCGCTCGCCGCCCGCGGCACCCTGGTCGTGGTCGGCGCCCCGCCCTTCGGTACCGAGGTCGCCCTCGACGTCAACGGCCTCCTGGGCGGCAAGCGCGTCGTCGGCCTCACCCTCGGCGACAGCGAGACGCAGACCATGATCCCGGCCCTGGTCGCCCTGGTGAAGGACGGGCGGCTCCCGCTGCACCGCCTGATCGGCACCTACCCCTTCGCGGACATCGACCGGGCGGTCCAGGACATGAGGTCCGGCAAGACGATCAAGCCGGTCCTGACGTTCTGACACCGCCCGCGCGACGCCGGCTCAGCCGTTCAGCAGCACCAGCTTCCCCGTCGTACGGCCGGTGTCGCCGAGGGTGTGGGCCTCGGCGGCCTCGGCCAGCGGGAAGGTGCCGGCGATCGTGGCGCGCAGCTTGCCCGCCTCCACGAGGTCCGCGATCGCCTCCATGCCGCTGCGGTCGGCGTCCACCAGCATCCGCAGCGCCCGCACACCGAGCCGCTCGGCCTCCTCGTAGAGGTCGTCCGAGCCGCCCGGGAGGATCGAGACCAGGACACCGCCGGGGCGCAGCACGCGCAGCGAACGCAGGGCGTTGTCACCGCCGATCGTGTCCAGGACGACATCGGCGTCCTTCACGGTCTCGGTGAAGTCCGTCTCGCGGTAGTCGATCGTCTCGTCGACGCCGATGCCGCGCAGGAACGCGTGCTTGCCCGCGCTCGCCGTGCCGATCACGTAGGCGCCGCGCGCCTTGGCGATCTGCACCGCCACGTGCCCGACCCCGCCGGCCGCGGCGTGGACCAGCACCCGCTGCCCGGGCCGGAGGTCCGCGTGCTCGGTCAGCGCCTGCCAGGCGGTGAGCGAGACGAGCGGGAGCGCGCCCGCCTGGATGTGGTCGACGCCGGCCGGCTTGCGGGCGAGGGCGCGGACCGGGGCGATGACGTACTCGGCGTGCGAGCCGTGCCCGTAGGGGTACGGCAGCATGCCGAAGACCTCGTCACCGGGCGCGAAGGCCGCGACGCCGATGCCGACCGCCTCCACCACCCCGGAGACGTCCCAGCCCAGGACGAAGGGCGGTTCGCCCAGGAATCCACCGGTGGCACGGTGCTTCCAGTCGGTCGGGTTGACCCCGGCGGCCCGCACCCGCACCAGTACCTCGTTGGGCCTCGGTACCGGGCGCTCGATCTCCACTTTCTTCAGGACCTCGGGGCCGCCGAGGACGTCCTGGCTGATGGCTCGCATCGTGTTCTGTGTGCTCATGGTCCACCAGCGTGCCGGTCCGCGGACCCCGCGCCAATGGCAAGATTGCCAACATTCGATACGATCGTGCCATGCGACGTGAACGAGTGGTGGTCCTGGCCCTGGACGGGGTGTACCCCTTCGAGCTGGGCATCCCCAGCCGGATCCTCGGCGCGGCCGACGGCCGGTACGAGGTCCTCACCTGCTCAGTCGACGGCCGTCCGGTGCGCACCAACGCGGACTTCGGCGTCACCGTCGAACACGGCCCCGAGGTCCTGGCCACGGCGGGCACGGTCGTGATCGCGCCTGTCGCACCCGACCGTCTGGCCGACGAGGTGTCCGAGGACGTCCTGGCCGCGCTCGCGCTCATCCGCCCCGGCACCCGCATCGTCTCCATCTGCACCGGCGCCTTCGTCCTCGCCGCCGCCGGTCTCCTCGACGGACGCCGGGCGACCACCCACTGGCAGGTAGCCGACCACTTCCGGCGCATGTTCCCGCGCGTCGACCTCGACCCGGACGTGCTGTTCGTCGACGACCACCCGTTCCTGACCTCCGCCGGGGCCGCCTCCGGCGTGGACATCTGCCTCCACCTCGTCCGCAAGGACCACGGCAGCCGGCTGGCCAACAGCGTCGCCCGCCGCTGCGTCGTCCCGCCCTTCCGGGACGGCGGCCAGGCCCAGTACATCGAGCAGCCCGTCCCCGAGCAGGGCGCCGCGAGCACCGCGGCCACCCGCGCCTGGGCTCTGCAGCGCCTCGACCAGCCGCTCACACTCGCCGATCTGTCCGGCCACGCGCGGATGAGCCAGCGCACCTTCGCCCGCCGCTTCCACGACGAGGTGGGCCTCAGCCCGGGCCGCTGGCTGATCCAGCAACGCGTCGTCCGGGCCCGGCATCTGCTGGAGTCCAGTGACCTGACCGTGGATCAGATCGCCGGCCGGGTCGGCTTCGCGACCGGCGCGTCGCTGCGCCAGCACCTGAACGCGGCGATCGGGGTCTCCCCGCAGGCCTACCGCCGCACGTTCCAGACCGCCCGCTGACCTCCACGGCTTCACGCGGTGTGGCTCACACCATCGACATGCGGCCCCACGTACACCCAAGTCCGGTGACCGCAAAGCCATTTGTCGACCTGTTTCCTTCTGTGGGAGCGTGACGGAACCCTCACGTCCGCCCGGGGGACGAGATTGATCCTTTCGGGTCCAAACCCGATAAGGTTCCGATCGGCGCTGCGAGTTGACGCGATCGCGTCCAGTCGACCCGCGGTGCGTACTCATGAGTGCGGTCCACACCCCCCTGTTCGTTCGTGTTGCTTCGAAGGATGCAGATGGAACTCGCCACTCCGCCACCGGCGGCGCGGGCCCCTGTCGCCTGGTACAGCTGGTGGTTGATGCCGCTGGGCCTGGGAGGCGGGACCGTTGCCGCCACGTTCATGAGCTCGGAGCGAATAACCACGGCCGTCGCCGGAATCGCGGCGACGGCGGCCGGTGCCGTGTGCGTGCGGTTGCTGCTGCGCACCCGGGCACAACTGCACCGGGCGGAGAGCTCCTTCCGCACCACGCAGGCCGAGCACAACATGCAGTGGCAGCAGCACGTCGCGGGCCTGGAACGCAAGTTCGCCGCCGATCGCGCCGGCCTGGAATCCCAGCTCAACGAGCAGAACGCGGCCTATGAGCGGCGCCTGGCCGACCAGAGCGCCACGTACGAATCACAGCTCGCCGACCAGAGCGCCACGTACGAATCGCAGCTCGCCGACAGGTCCAGGGCCTACGAGGAACGGCTGACCGAGCAGGCCACCTCTTATGAGGCCCAGCTAGCCGACCAGGCCGAGGTCTGGCAGGAGCAGCTCTCCCACCAGCTCGCCGCGGTCGCCCGGCTCGCCGACGAGCAGCTGCCCGACGCGATGGCCAGGCTGCGCGCCGGCGACGCCATCGACGACCTGCTGCCCACCGTCAACCAGTGCGCCAAGGTCAGTTCGGAACTCCAGGCGGAGCTGCGCAAGCTGCTGCGTACTTCCCTGATCGGCCTGGAGGCGGAGTTCGACCGCTCCACCTCCGCCGAGCAGGCCGTGATCAGCATCGGCAACCGCATCCACGTCCTGACCAGCAAGCTCCGCGGCCGACTGCACGAGATGCAGGGCGAACACGGCCGGCTGCCGGCCGTCGCCCGGGGTCTGATGGAGCTCGACCAGGAACTCGGCCCAGCCGACTCGCTCGCCGCGAGCATCGGTGTGCTCGGCGGTTCGGACCGGCCCGGCCGGCAGTGGCAGGAGCCGCAGCGGCTGCTCAGTGTGGTGCGCGGCGGCATCGGCCGCATCAAGGACTTCCACCGGATCCAGGTGCGCCACCTGCCCGAACTCGGCGTCGACGGCGGCCTCGTCGACCACCTCACGCTGATCCTGGCCCACCTCCTGGACAACGCGGCCCGCTACTCGCCGCCCACCGAGCCGGTCCTCATCTCCGGCAAGGAGGTGCCCAACGGCGTCGGCATCGAGATCCAGGACTCCGGCAAGGGCCTGAGTGAGGAGAAGAAGCGCGAGGCCGAGCACGCCCTCGCGGGCACCGCGCCCGGCGCGGGCCTCGGCGGCATCACCGAGGACGCCAACATCGGCCTGCGCGTGGTCGGCGCCCTCGCCCGTCGCTACGGCATCCGCGTCACCTTCGCGGACTCCCCGTGGCTCGGCACCTCGGTGGTGGTCGTGGTCCCGCACAAGTACTTCAGCCCGCTGCCCACGGCCGCACCCGCCCCGGAGGTCCGCACCGCCGCGGCCGCACCGGTCCGCGAGACGGCCACCGCGCCCGCACCACGGGCCGCCGAGGCCGCCACCGGGCAGACCACGCCCGGTGGGCTGCCCCGCCGTCGCAGCAAGCGGAACGAGACGGAGGCGCCCAAGCCGGCCGAGCGAAGCGAGCGGGTCACCGTCGCCGCCGTCCCGCCGGACGCGTCCTTCTCGGGACTCGCCGCCTTCGCCACCGCCGGACGCGAGGCGGCGGAGGCCTCCGAGCCGGCCGACGACCGCGACACCCTCGCCGGCCGCGAGTACACCGAGCACCGCACCGAAGAGAGCGATCAGTCCTCATGACGCAACAAGGAACAGACGTGAGCTGGGCGCTCCGCGATCTCGTCGAGAGCATCCAGGAGATCCGTTTCGCCCTCGTGGCCTCCAGTGACGGCAAGGCCATCACCTCCTACGGCGCCGAAGACCCCGACGACGTCGACCGCTTCGCCGCCGTGGTGGCCGGCCTGCAGGCGCTGGCCCAGCCGGTCGCCGAGCAGTTCCCCAAGTACGCGGGGCAGTTGCGCCTGGCGATGATCGAGGTGGACGGCGGGCACCTCTTCGTCGTGCGCGCCGGTGTGGAGACGTACCTCGGTGTCCTCGCCAGGGAGGGCCTCGACCAGGGCCTGCTCGGGCACCAGATGAGGGACCTGGCACGCAGGATGGGTGAGCTCCTCGGCACCACTCCGCGCCTGGAGGAGCACTCTGGATGAGTGCTCCCCGCAGACCGTCGGATCCGTCCGGTCTCGAGCGCTACTACGTCCTCACCGGAGGGCGCAGCGGACCGGGCGGGTCGGCGTCGAGCCTCGACGTGGCGACCCTGGTCGTCTCCCGGGCCGCCCCGTTACCGGGCATGCAGCACGAGCACGAGGAGATCCTCCGCCGCTGCCGCGACCCGCTGTCGGTCGCCGAACTCGGCGCTCACCTCGGGCTCCCCTTCAACATTCTCGCGGTGCTGCTGTCGGACCTGCTGGACGCAGGTCGCGTCGAAGCCCGTAACCCCATCCCGGCCCACGAAGCCGGCCGCGGGCCCGACCTCGCGCTCCTTGAGGAGGTACTCAGTGGACTTGAAAGGCTTTGACCAACCCGGAGGCTCGGCCGGGGACACCCGCTCGGTGAAGGTGATGATCGCCGGCGGGTTCGGCACCGGGAAGACCACCATGGTCCGGTCGGTCAGCGACATCAAGCCGCTCACCACCGAGGAGACCCTCACCCAGGCCAGTGTCGACGTCGACCATCTCATCGGCGTCGCCGACAAGACGCAGACCACCGTCAGCCTGGACTTCGGCAAGATCGGCATCAACGAGAGCCTGGTGCTGTACCTGTTCGGCACGCCCGGGCAGGAGCGGTTCTGGTTCCTGTGGAACGGCCTGTTCAAAGGTGCGCTCGGCGCGATCGTCCTGGTGGACACGCGTCGGCTGGAGTCCAGTTTCCGGGCGATCGAGGAGATGGAGCGGCAGGAGGTCCCCTTCGTCGTCGCGCTGAACGTCTTCCCCGACTCCCGGAACTACCCGGTCGAGGAGATCCGGGACGCCCTGGACATCCCCGAGCACACGCCGGTCGTGGCCTTCGACGCCCGCGACCGCGCCTCCAGCCGGGACGTTCTCGTCGCCCTGATCCACCATCTGAAGGAACGCTCGGCCGTGGCCCTGGAGCCCCGATGAACGACTCGACCGAACCCTCCCTGCAGGCCGTGCGGGGCTGCCCCGTCGCCCACCACGGAGCGGACCTGACCCGGCTGTACGGCCCGGACGCCGCGACCGACCCGGAGGGCATCTACGAGCGGCTGCGCAAGGAGCACGGCTCGGTCGCGCCGGTCCTGCTCGAGGGCGACGTGCCCGCCTGGCTGGTCCTCGGCTACCGCGACAACCGGCGGGTGCTCGACAACCCGCGCCAGTTCAGCCGGGACGCGAGGATCTGGCGGGACTGGGCCGACGGGCGTGTCGAGGAGACCTCGCCGCTGATCCCGATGCTCGGCTGGCGCCCGGACTGCGTCTCCCAGGACGGCGAACCGCACCGCAGGCTGCGCGCCGCCGTCACCGACGGGCTCCAGGCCGCGGCGGCCCGCGGTATCCGCCGCCACGCGACCCACTTCGCGAACAAGCAGATCGACGCCTTCGCCGGGTCCGGCAGCGCCGACCTCGTGTCGGACTACGCCGAGTACCTGCCGATGCTCGTGCTCTCCCGCATCCTCGGACTCGCGGAGGCGGAGGGGCGCAACCTGGTCGAGTCCTGTGCCCAGGTTCTCAAGGGCGGTGAGGACGCCCTCGCGCACAACGAACGCATCATGGTGATCCTCGGCGAACTGGCCGAGCGCAAGCGGTCCGAACCCGGCGGCGACCTCACCACCGCCCTGCTGGGGCACGCGGCCGGTCTCGACGAGGACGAGGTGGTCAGCCATCTGCGTCTGGTGCTGATCGCCGCGCACACCACGACCAGCAACCTGCTGGCCCGG
The DNA here is from genome assembly GCF_040302345.1 of Streptomyces sp. NPDC126510. Taxonomy (NCBI): domain Bacteria; kingdom Bacillati; phylum Actinomycetota; class Actinomycetes; order Kitasatosporales; family Streptomycetaceae; genus Streptomyces; species Streptomyces sp. NPDC126510. Next base: position 11,486 of record NZ_JBEORR010000033.1, read on the forward strand.
GTCCTCCAGATGATCCTCACCGACACCGCCCGGCTCACCGGACTGATCAGCGGCCAGCTGAACGTCTCCGCCGTCGTGGAGGAGGTCATGTGGAACAGCCCGCCGCTGGCCGTGCTGCCGGGCCGGTTCGCCGCCGGCGACCTGGAACTCGGCGGTCACCAGATCCAGGAGGGCGACCTGCTGGTACTGGGCCTGGCCGCGGGCAACGCCGACCCCGACGTCCGGCCGGACACCGGAGTGTCGGTCCAGGGCAACCAGGCCCACCTGGCGTTCAGTTCGGGCCCGCACGAATGCCCCGGGCAGGGCATCGGCCAGTCCATCATCGAGATCGCGGTCGACGTCCTGCTGCACCGCCTGCCGGGCCTCACCCTGGCCGTGCCGGCGGAGGAGCTCACCTCGACCGCTTCCACGTGGGAGTCCCGGCTGGATCGCCTGCCGGTCGAGTTCGCCGTATAACGCCGTCGTGTGGTGCCCGGCCGGCGTCCGGCCGGGCACCGTCGTGTCACACCGTCAGCAGGTCGTCCACCGAACCGCGTCCGGCCTGTTCGGCCGTGGCCACCGCGCCGTCCTTCGCCGCCGCGTAGCGGCCGGTGATCAGCGCCCATTCGTAGTTGCCGTTGATCCAGTGCTGGATGGCCTCCACCCCCATCCGCACCCGGTCGCGTTCCGACTCGTCGAGCCGGAGCTCGTCGCACATGTGCGGGACGCGCTCCTGGAGTTCGAGGTACTCGTCGAGAACGCCGATCGTCATCCGGTACGCCTCGTCCGTGGCCTCCTTCCACGTGCAGCCCCGCTCCCGGCGCAGCACGGCGATGAGGTTGTGGCCGTCGCCGCGGCGCTTCTCCCGTTCGAAGGAGTGGATGTCGTTCATGAACCCGATGGTGTCCGCGGCCAGGTCGCGCATCCGCTCCATCACCGGATGCGCCATCGCCTGGGCCGGCACCTCGAAGCCGCGGCTGCGCTCACCCGCGTCGATGCTGTGGTGGATGCCGACCGTGCGGCGCCGGAACTCGGTGTACTCCTCGAGCGCGAGCGTCCCCTCCAGCCCCCGGGCGGCCAGGTCGACCTCCTCGCAGTGCGCGACGAGGAACCGTCCCCAGGAGGCGGCGAAGCGCGTCTGCCATGTCAGGGACATGCCATTCGAGAGATGGTTCCACACCTCGGCCCAGGCAAGGGATATCGGACAGACCACCCGGGGCGGACTGCCCGCCGGACGCAGGGGAGTGACGATCAGTTCCCGGGCGACCTCGGCTATGCGGTCGGCGCGATCTGGCCTGCTGGCGTCGAACTGGTCGTCGAAGAGGAAGGCCAGGGAGAACCAGTTCATCAGGACGACCATGTCGTCCGCCGACGCGTGCGGGTAGGTGCGGGCAGCGGCCAGAGGCAGGTCCCAGGACTTGTACTCCTCGAACCCTTCCCGGCTGCGGACCAGTCGCATTTCCCACACCCAGCGCAGATGTCGCGCCCGGGCGAACTCCAGATGCTCACTGACGGGGGTGTCGAAGGGCAGGTCGAAACGGACGTCCTGAGGCATGTGCTTCCTTCCGGGAGACGGACCGCAGAGCCCCCCGCCCCTGCGAGCGGACGGTGTCGTGACCGGCCGCACACTCGAACTCGGCTTCGCAGTCCGAACGTTGAACCGAGAAGCGGTACGAGACTGCCCAAGGCGGGAACAAGCCATTCCGTGACACCACCGTGATCTCGGTTACGGCGGAAAGCGGTTGAGGTGCGTACACTCCCACCTCCCTCACCGTCCCGGCTTGTCCGCCGAGTCTCCGGCGTCTCGGCACGCCACACTGGTCCGAGTCCGTCCGACGACTCACCAGGAGGCGCACCGCGATGACGTCCGCACCCGTACGCAGCGCTGAGCAGCGCAAGAAGGACACCCTGCACCGGCTGGGCCACGACGTGGACGCCTGGGTCGCCACGGCCGACGGCGCGTCGGGGGCGCCGTACCTCGTCCCGCTGTCTTTCCTCTGGAACGGCTCGTACCTGCTGTTCGCCACGCCTGCGTCGAGCCCCACCGGACGGAACCTGGCCGCGTCCGGCCGGGCCCGCGTGGGCATCGGGCCGACCCGCGACGTCGTCTTGGTCGAGGGCGCCGTCGAGACGGTCCAGCCCGGTGAGCTGACCGAGCAGGACGCCGAACTCTTCGCCGCCAAGACGGGGTTCGACCCTCGCCGGCTCGCCACGCCGTACCTCTACTTCCGTGTCGTGCCGCAGCGGGTGCAGGCATGGCGGGAGGCCGACGAACTCGACGGCCGCGAACTCATGCGCGACGGACGGTGGTTGAAGACCGACTGAATTGGCCGGACCGGGATATCCGCACAGGAGAGGGTCGTGGGGCACGACCGCCCCGCGGCCGCGATCCTGCGGAGGAGACATGGCACTGGTGAAAGCGGGGGTCCTCGTGCTCGACTGCGCCGAGCCCGAGAAGCTCGCCGTGTTCTACAAGGAACTGCTGGAGGGGGAGGAGTCGGACGCCACCGCGAACCGGGTGGAGATCAAGAGCGCCGACGGCTTCCGGATCGCCCTGCGCCGGGACGTCAACGCGACCCCGCCCAGCTGGCCGCGTCCCGAGAACTCCCTCCAGGCCCACCTGGAATTCGTGGTGGACGACCTCGACGCGGTGGAACGCCGCGTCATCAGCCTCGGCGGCCGGCCCCTGGAGGCCAAGGACCCCTCGGGCCCTCTGGAGGAACGCGGCTACGCCGATCCGGCAGGCCACTCCTTCACCCTGCGCCGCACCGCGCCGACGGCACCCAAGCAGGGCTGAGCGAGGGCAGCCGCTCACCGGCGTGGCGGAGGGAGGACTGAGAGCGGGCCGACCCTGCTCGGGTGCGGCCGAACCGCCCCGTCCGACAGCCGTCGGCCGGCCTCGACCGGGTCGGCTTGGCTGCCGTCGGTCGGCCTTGACGGGGCCCGTTCGGAAGCCGCCGAACCGCCTCGTCGGCGGCTGCCGGACGGCCCCGAACCGGCTGTCCGGTATCCGCCGAACCGCCCCGCCCGGCAGTCGCCGGACGGGGCCGGGTGGCCGTGTCAGTCGCGGCCGCCCTTCTCGCCGACCGGCCAGGTGCCGGTCGAACGCTCGATGGCCTTGGCGCCCGCTCGGTCCACGGCGCTGCGGACCACCGCGAAGATCGCGCCCTGGATCGCGGCGGCGAGCAGCACCTCGCCCCAGCCGCGGTCCTTGTCCAGCGCGTCGGGCGCGTCCTCCTCGTGCCGGATCGCCATCCACGTCTTGCGGAAGGCGAGCCCGGCCAGCCAGCCGCCCGACCAGCCGAGCACGAACCCGAGCGGCTGGTACGCGAGGGACATCTTCTTCTTCTTTGCCACGGGAACTCCTTGGTAGCTGAGGGGGTGAAGGTGGTCAGGGGGTGTGCGCCGCCGGGATCCGCTCCTCGGCGCGGACCGGCCCGGGCGGTGTGCCGTCACCGAACGGCCGGCCGCCCAGCTCCTCGCGGTGGTGCGGGGTCAGCCAGCCGGACAGGTCCGGGCCCAGCGGCACGATGCGGGTCGGATTGATGCCCGCGTGCACCTGGTAGTAGTGGCGTTTGATGTGGTCGAAGTCGACGGTGTCGCCGAATCCCGGCGTCTGGTACAGGTCGCGGACGTAACCCCACAGCACCTGGTTCTCCGTCAGCTTCCAGCGGTTGCACTTGAAGTGGCCGTGGTAGACCGCGTCGAATCGGACCAGTGTGGTGAACAGCCGGATGTCCGCCTCGGTGATTGTGTCGCCGACGAGGTACCGCTGCCGCTCCAGCCGCCCCGCGAGCAGCTCCAGCCGCCGGAACACCCCGGCGCAGGCGGCCTCGTACTCCTCCTGCCCGGTGGCGAACCCCGCCCGGTAGACGCCGTTGTTGACGTCCTCGTAGACGTCCGCCATCACCTCGTCGATCTCGTCGCGCAGCGCGGCCGGGTACAGGTCGGGCGCGCCCTCCCGGTGCAGGGCCGTCCACTCGGTCGCGAGGTCGAGGGTGAGCTGCTGGTAGTCGTTGGTCACCAGCCGGCCGTCGGCCACGTCCACGATCGCCGGCACGCTGACACCGCCCGGGTAGTCGCTCTCCCGGCGGTCGTAGGCCTCACTCAGGTAGCGGATGCCGAGAACCGGGTCGCGGCCGTCCTCGTCCAGTGTGAAGCGCCAACTGCGGTCGTCCTGGATCGGGTCGGTGACGGCCAGGGACAGGGCGTCCTCCAGGCCGAGCAGCCGCCGGGAGACCAGGGACCGGCTCGCCCACGGGCAAGCGCGGCTGACGACCAGACGGTAGCGCCCGGCCTCCACCGGCCAGCCGTCCCGGCCGTCCGCGGTGATCCGGTCAGCGAAGTGTGCCTTGGATCGTTTGAACGCCCTCCTTCCGTAGCCGGTGTTGCCGTCGTCGCCGTCGTCGCGGCTCATGGGGGTGACCTCCTTGCCGTACGTGGTCCCTGGTGAACGCGTTCCCCGTTTTCCGTGGACGGCACGGTGTGAGTACCCCCGACCGGGGCAATCGGCGTGGGTGACTGATGAAGGAAGTGATCACAGGACACGCGTCACGGTGCTGGTGGCGCTCGCGGCCAATCTGGTGATCGCGGTGGCCAAGGCCATCGGTGGTCTGGTGGCGGGGTCACCGGCCCTGCTGTCCGAAGCGGCCCACTCGGTGGCCGACAGCCTGAACGAGGTGTTCCTGCTCGCGGCACTGCGCCGCAGCCGCCGCCCCGCCGACCGGCGTCATCCCTTCGGCTACGGCAAGGAGCGGTTCTTCTGGTCGCTCCTCGCGGCCGTCGGGATCTTCGTCATGGGCGGCTGTTTCTCGTTCTTCCAGGGCTTCGAGGCCCTGACGAGCGACGCGGCGGAGGGGCTCAGCGGCTATGTGGCCGGCCTGATCGTGCTCGGTGTCGCCCTCCTCGCGGAGGGCGCTTCGCTGGTGCGGGCGCTCTACCAGGTACGACGCCAGGGCGGCGCGGGTGCCGGGCTGCGCGATCCGGCCTTGCGGACCGTCGTCGCCGAGGATGGCACCGCCGTGCTCGGCGTCACCCTGGCCATGGTGGGCATGGCCCTGCACATGGTCACCGGCCAAGTGGTTTGGGAGGCGTCGGCCTCGATCGCGATCGGTGCGCTGCTGGTCTTCGTGGCCTTCCGGCTGGGCCGCGAAGCCCGCGACCAGCTGATAGGCGAGGCGGCAGACCCCGAGTCCAGCGGGCGCATCTGCGCGCTGCTGCGTGCCCAGCCCGAGATCGACAGCGTGGAAGCGCTGTTCACGATGAAGACCGGGCTCGACACGGCCCTGGTGGCGGCCCGCGTCGACCTGGTGCCGGGCCTGGACAGCGAGCGGGTCGAGGAGGTCGCCGTCCGCATCAAGCGCTCCATAGCCAGTACGGTGCCCGAGGCCGACCAGATCTTCCTCGACGTGACCGACCGCCCGGCCCGCGAGGCAGCGGAAAGCCCCGCCGCGACGGGGGAGCGCGGCGGGGCCTGAACCTCGCGTGCCCCGTCGCGGCCGGTTCACACACACGGGGCACGAAGTTTTTTCGCCGGCTGCCCGCACCGGGCAGCCGGCCCGCTGTCAGCCCCCTTCGGTGGGCTCCAGGACGAACACCGGTATGTCCCGGTCCGTCTTCTTCTGGTAGTCGGCGTACGCCGGGTAGGCCGCGACGGCCCGCTCCCACCACGCCGCCTTCTCCTCGCCCGTGACCTCACGGGCGGTCATGTCCTGCTTCACCGGCCCGTCCTGGAGCTCGACGTGCGGGTGGGCCAGGATGTTGAAGTACCAGACGGGGTGCTTGGGCGAGCCGCCGAGGGAGGCCACCGCGGCGTAGCGCCCCTCGTGCTCCACCCGCATCACCGGTGTCTTGCGCAGTTTCCCGCTCCTGGCACCTCGCGAGGTCAGGACGACGACCGGCATCTTCGATCCCTGAAGCGTCGTCCCCTCCGTACCGCCGGAGCTCTCGTACAGCTCCACCTGCTTGCGCACCCACTGCGTCGGGCTGGGTTCGTACTCGCCTTCGAGAGGCATGGCATCCGTCCCATCGTCGCGTCCGAGGCTCATCGCCATCTGCCGACAACACCCGTGCCCCGTGGAATCATCCGCACCCGCGGGATCAGGCCGGAAACGGGCCTCATCCCGGCGCGAGCGCCATCCGCACGGCCAGCGCCGTCATCACCCCGCTCGCCGCCAGCGCCGTCGCCAGCCGCCCTCGACGGCCGGTCAGTGCCCGGCCCAGCAGTGCCCCGCTCCCGGCGAGCAGCACCTGCCAGCTCGCGGAGGCCGCGAAGGCGGCCATGACGAACACGCCCTGTTCCACCGCACCGGCCGGGCTCGTGGCCTGGGAACCGACGACGAGCGCGGCGAAGTAGATGACGGTGGTGGGGTTCAGCAGAGTGATTCCCAGCAGACCCAGATAGGCCCGGGCAGGGCTCGGGGGAGCGGGGGCCGACGGGGTGGCGAGCCGGTGACCGCGGTACTCGCGCACCGCGGTCACCGCGCCCCGTGCCGCCAGCGCGAGCAGCACCAGCACACAGACCCACCGCAGGGGCCCGAGCACGGGCCGCAGCGCGGAGGACAGGGCCGTGCCCCCGAGGGTGGCCGCGAGGGCGTAGAGCCCGTCGGCGGTGGCCACGCCCAGCGCGGCGCACACGCCGGTGCGCAAGGTGGTGCGGGCGGTGAGGGAGACGAGGTAGGTCCCGACGGCGCCCACCGGTACGGCGATGCCGTACCCGGCGAGCAGCCCCGCGACGAGCGCGGCCGTCATGACCGGGGCGGCGTCGGTCCTCCACGGCGGCCGGACTGCTGCTGTCGGTGCGCGGCAGAGGCGGCGGCGGACAGCGGCAGGAGAACAGCGAACGTAGGCATGGCCGGATCCTGCGGCCTGCCCGGCGGTGCCGACAACCGGTTTTCGCAGCGGCGCCCCCGCGCCCGGGCCCCGGCACGGGCGCGGGCCCTGCACCACACGCCTCCCGCCGCCGTCGTTCGAACGGGAGGACGGCATTCCCCGGCCATGTTGCCGGCGTCGGCGATCTGGCCGAACTTCGCGTCGCACCGTTAGATGCCTCGGGCATCTAATGAAGATCGGCACGACGCACTACTCGTCTGCGAGGTCTTCATGACGGAAACGACCGCACCCGTCGCCTTCCCCCAGAGCCGGACCTGCCCCTACCACCCGCCCGCCGCCTACGACGCACTGCGCACCGAGCGCCCCCTGACCCGGATCACCCTCTTCGACGGCCGCGAGGCCTGGCTCGTCAGCGGGCACGCCACCGCCCGCGCCCTGCTGGCCGACCCGCGTCTGTCGTCCAACCGCGACCGGCCCGGCTTCCCCGCCCCCACCAAGCGCTTCGCCGGGATCCGCAACCGCAGGACGGCCCTGCTGGGCGTCGACGACCCCGAGCACCGCGCCCAGCGGCGGATGGTCGTGGGGGACTTCACCCTCAAACGGGCCGTCGAACTCCGGCCACGCATCCAGCAGATCGTGGACGAACGCCTCGACGCGATGATCGCCCAGGGCCCTCCCGTGGACCTGGTGAGCGCCTTCGCGTTGCCCGTGCCGTCCATGGTGATCTGCGCCCTGCTCGGCGTCCCCTACACCGATCACGACTTCTTCGAGACCCAGTCGCGACGGCTGCTGCGCGGCCCGGAGACCGCCGACGTGCTCGACGCCCGCGACCGGCTGGAGACGTACTTCGGCGAACTGATCGACCGCAAACAAAGGGCCCCGGGCACCGGCCTGCTGGACGACCTGGTCCACCGGCAGCTGCGCGAGGGCGACCTCGACCGCGAGGGCCTGATCGCCATGGCCCTCATCCTGCTGGTCGCGGGCCACGAGACGACCGCGAACATGATCTCGCTCGGCACCTTCACCCTGCTCCGGCACCCCGAGCGGCTCGCCGAGCTGCGCGCGGACCCGGGGCTGCTGCCGACCGCGGTCGAGGAGCTGATGCGGATGCTGTCGATCGCGGACGGCATGCTGCGCCTGGCCGTCGAGGACATCGAGGTGGCGGGGACGATTATCCGCGAGGGCGAGGGCGTGGTCTTCGCGACCTCCGTCATCAACCGCGACGAGACGGTCTACCCCGAGCCGGACACGCTGGACTGGAGCCGCCCGGCCCGTCATCACGTGGCGTTCGGCTTCGGCATCCACCAGTGCCTCGGCCAGAACCTCGCCCGCGCCGAGCTGGAGATCGCCCTGCACAGCCTCTTCGACCGGCTGCCCGGCCTGCGCCTGGCCGCCCCGGCCGAGGGGATCCCGTTCAAGCCGGGAGACACGATCCAGGGGATGCTGGAACTCCCCGTGACCTGGTAAGGGCCCGCGCACATGCACATCGACATCGACAAGGACGTCTGCATCGGCGCGGGCCAGTGCGCCCTGACCGCCCCGGACGTGTTCACCCAGGACGACGAGGGTTACAGCACCCTGCTGCCCGGCGGCGAGGACAGCCGCAGTCCGCTGCTGCGGGAGGCGGCCCGCGCCTGCCCGGTCGGCGCCATCACCGTGTCCGGGACGGTGAGCTGACCCCCGTTCCCCCGGCGCCCAGGAGCCGCCGGGCCGCCTCGCGCGCCTCGGCCGCGGGCTCGGCGCTCCTGGTGAGGCCCGCCGCTACCATGGCGCCCTCGGCCGACGGCCCGCGCCGGCGGCTGACGCGCCGCTCCGGGGAAACCATCCTTCTCCCCTGCCGCCAGGGAGGATCCATGACCGACCGCCCGCCGCTGCCGCCCTTCACCCGCGAGACCGCCGCGCAGAAGGTGCAGGCCGCCGAGGACGCCTGGAACACCCGCGACCCGCACAAGGTCTCCCTCGCCTACTCGCCGGACTCCGTCTGGCGCAACCGCGACACCTTCCTCACCGGCCGCGCCGAGATCGCCCGGTTCCTGACCCGCAAATGGGAGCGCGAGCAGGACTACGCGCTGCGCAAGGACCTGTGGGCCTTCGACGGCAACCGCATCGCCGTCCGCTTCCAGTACGAGTGCCGGGACGCGGGCGGGCAGTGGTGGCGCTCCTACGGCAACGAGCTGTGGGAGTTCGACGAGCACGGCCTGATGACCCGGCGCGAGGCGAGCATCAACGACGTGCCGATCGAAGAGAACGAGCGCCGCATCTTCGGCCCCCGGCCGGAGCCGGAACGCGGGAACACCTTCCCGGTCCGGTGAACCCGGGGGAGTCGCTAGGGTTCCCGGATGACCGAACAGGCCGCCCGCAAGCCCTTCCTCTATGTCGTCGTCTGCGCCGCCGGGATCGCCGCGGACGTCGGTGAACTGATCACCGCCGCGCAGGAACGGGACTGGGAGGTGGGCGTCATCGCGACGCCCGTCGCCATGAACGGCTTCTTCGACACCGCCGCCGTCGAGGCCCGGACGGGCCGCCGTATACGCTCCGCGTGGCGCACGCCCGGTGAGCCGCGCCCGTTCCCGGCGCCCGATGCCGTGGTGGTCGCCCCCGCCACCTTCAACACCGTCAACAAGTGGGCGGCCGGCATAGCCGACACCCTCGCCCTGGGCACCCTGTGCGAGACCGCGGGGCTCGGGGTGCCGATCGCCGTCCTGCCGTGCGTGGCGGACGCCCTGGCCGCCCACCCCGCCTACCGGGACAGCCTCGAGCGGCTGCGGGGGATGGGCGTGCGGTTCGGGGAGCCGTACGCGGGAGAGCCCGGCGAGGACGGCGGGCGGCCGGAGTTCGGGTGGAAACGAGCCCTGGACCTGGTCGAACGCCGCTGACGGACCGGCCCCGGCCGCGTTCGCACGGCCCGTCAGGAGCCCCTTCCCGGCCTTGCCTTCGAGCGCACACGAACACGTACGCTCCCCGTGAAACCCTCCCGAAAGCAGGAGCAGCAACGATGCAGTACGTGAAGCTCGGTTCGACGGGTCTGGACGTCTCGCGGATCAGTCTGGGGTGCATGACCTACGGTCTGCCCGACCGCGGCACCCACGAGTGGACGCTCGACGAGGAAGCCTCGCGCCCGCTGATCCGGCAGGCCGTCGAGGCGGGGATCAACTTCTTCGACACGGCCAACGTCTACTCCGACGGCACCAGCGAGGAGATCGTCGGCCGGGCCCTGCGCGACTTCGCCCGCCGCGACGAGATCGTCCTCGCCACGAAGGTGCACGGCCGGATGCGGCCCGGACCGAACGGCGGCGGACTGTCCCGCAAGGCGATCATGACCGAGCTGGACCGGAGCCTCGCCCGCCTCCGCACCGACTACGTCGACCTCTACCAGATCCACCGCTTCGACCCGCACACCCCGGTCGAGGAGACGATGGAGGCCCTGCACGACGTCGTCAAGGCGGGCAAGGCCCGCTACATCGGAGCCAGTTCGATGTACGCCTGGCAGTTCTCCAAGGCCCAGTACACCGCCCGGCTGAACGGCTGGACCCGCTTCGTCTCCATGCAGAACCACTACAACCTGATCTACCGCGAGGAGGAGCGCGAGATGCTCCCCCTGTGCGCGGACCAGGGCGTGGGCGTCCTGCCCTGGAGCCCGCTCGCCCGAGGCCGTCTCACCCGGGACTGGGACGCCACGACCGAGCGCAGCGCCACCGACGCCTTCGGCGGCAGCCTGTACCAGGAGGGCGACCGCGCCATCGTCGAGGCGGTCACCCGCATCGCCGGTGAGCGGGGCGTCCCCCGCGCACAGGTCGCCCTCGCCTGGCTGCTGCACCAGCCCACGGTGACCGCCCCGATCGTCGGCGCGTCCAAGCCCGGGCACCTGGAGGACGCGGTGGCCGCGGTGGAGCTCCGGCTGAGCGACAAGGAGCTGGAGGAACTCCAGAGCCCGTACCGTCCCCACCCCATCGCCGGGCACTGAACGGCTACGTCCCGAGGGTCAGTGCGGCCCCTGCGGCGCGAACTCCGTTCCGCAGGGGCCCGCCCCCTCGCTCTCCGCCAGCTCCACCCTCGCCCCGCTCATCGCCAGCGTCCGGTAGAACCGCCCGATCCGCTCCGCCGACCGACCCACGTAGTGCCCGATGAACGACCGCCGGAACCGGTCCGCCGCCCGGTTCGGCTGCGACCCGTGCACCAGGCTCCCGTTGAAGAACAGGACGTCACCCGGCGCCATGTCCACCGGTACCGGCGCCAGCCCCGCCGGCGGCGGAACGTACTCCCGGGCGAAGGACACGTCCGCGTCGGCCTGCTCCGGGCAGAACAAGTCCAGGAGATGCGTGCCCGGCACGACCTCCAGCCCGCCGTTCTCCCGGTCGATCACATCGCAGGCCAGCCACGCCGCCACACATGTGCCCGGCTCCACCCTGAGGTAGAAGTTGTCCTGGTGCAGGGCCTGTCCCCGGGCCCCCGGCGGCTTGAAGTAGAACATGCTCTGCGCGGCCAGCACCTCCTCCCCGAGCAGCGCCTCCAGAACCGTCCGCAGCCGGGCGTCGAGCAGGACCTCACGCGCGAGGTCGTTGATCTCGTGCGGGTGCATCACCCGGGGCCACACGTGCAGGGGATCCACACCCGGTCCGTCCACCGCGCGCGGCTCGAAGTGCCCGGGCACCGGCCCGGCCGCCCGCAGTGCCGCGAACTCCCCGCAGAGCCGGTCGGTCTCGGCGGGCCCGAAGAGCCCCCGCACCACCGTGAAACCGTTCTCCTCGAAACCCTCCCGGTACCGCCGGAGTCCTTCGCGGTCCAGGATGGAGGCGCCGACGGCACCGTTGCCCGTGACTGTCATGAACGCACTCCTCGCTCAGGTGTCCTCGGTCGGAAACGCTAGGCCCCCGGGCCACCGAGGAGGATGCCTGTGCGTGCTGACGGATTGCCCGGGACTGCTGCGGCGGGCAACACCGGTGAAGGCGGGAAGACACGGAGGACAAGGCGGATCGCGACCGCCCGGGACACCGGGAACACCGGGAACGCAGGAGACGCCGACGGCGCCGGGACCACCGGGGATCCCGCGCCGCCGCCCGGGCTGGTCGTGCTGGGCCACTTCGACCAGCCGCCCGGGTACGGCGTCAACCGGCCGCACGGATCGGCGAGCTGGCTCTTCACCTGGACCACCGCAGGCCGGGGACGGTTGTGGCAGGGCGGTGCGACCACTTCGGCGTGCGCGGGCGCACTGGTCGTGCTCGCCCCGGGCGTACCGCACGGCTACGGCGTCGAACCCGGCGCCCGGCACTGGCGGTTCTGGTGGGCGCACTGCCAGGCCCGGCCGTCCTGGGCCGCGTGGCTGCGGCCGTACGACGCCGGTCACGGGATGTACGTGGTCACCTCCGTCCCGCCCGGGGTGCACGGCCGGGTCGGGGCGGCGTTCCGGCGGATGCACGCCGACGCCCGCTGGACCGGCGCCGAAGCACCGCCCGACGGGGCGCCCCAGGACGGGCAGGTCGCCGTGGCCCACGGCAGCGCTGCCCGCGAACTGGCCCTGTGCGCACTGGAGGAGATCGTCCTCCTCGCCACCGCCGGCGCCCGGCCCACGGCTCCTCGGCCCGGCCTCGACGCGCGGATCCGTCGCGCCCAGGAGCTGATCGACGCCGACCCGGGCGCCCCGCACACCGTCCGCTCGCTCGCCGAGGAGGTCGCGCTGTCGCCGTCCCGCTTCGCCCATCTGTTCAGCAGCCAGCTCGGCCGCTCGCCCATGCGTGCCCTGCGCGAGGCGCGGCTGCGCCATGCCGCCCGGCTGCTGGAGAGCACCGACCTGCCCGTGGAACGCGTCGCCGTGGCCTCGGGTTTCGTCAGCCCGTTCCACTTCAACCGCGCTTTTCACGAGCGCTACGGGTCGCCACCCGGGGCGTACCGCACGACACACGGCGGAGCGACCGGCTGAGCACCGCTATTGGTTCCGCCGCAGACATCGAAAGGCCGGTACGGAAACGACCCCGACCGCGTGAGCTGCTGCTCAGCGCGTGACTCAATGGTTGCCGGGCGACCGGCGGGGCGGGTGAATGTCAGTCGTAAAGAAAGGGGCAGACGGCATGTAAATGCCTTTCGCGCCACTGGCTGACTTCTTGTCAAAAGGCGCTGTCGGCCGATGCAATGCGCGAAACCGCAAGATCTCTTGTTCCCTGCCCCTGACCTGTGCAAAGGTGTGCCCTGTCGGCGTGCCCCCACACGCCTTTCTTTCGTATGCGCGCGGCCGCCGGTCGGCATACCCCTTGGTACGGACTTTATTCCGCATGTCCTTGAGAGGAATGCAGCCGTGAAAGACGCAGGCCCGTCGAATTCCCCGGCCTCGGCCCGCGGGTTCGGCGCGACGGACGAGCAACTGAGCGCGGAGCTCAGGAAGTGGACCGGGGCGACCCCCGCCCTCCATCCCGTCGGCGAACTGCTGGACCGGCACTGGGAGGCGGCCTTCGCCTACGCCCGGCTGTGCACCGACGGTCCGCGCTCCGCGGGCATGCTCACCACCGCGGCTTTCACCCGGCTCTTCGGCGAGACCCTCCGGCAGAACGGCCCGACCTCCGCGTGGCGGTCCCATCTGCTCCTCACCGTGCGGCGGATCGCGGCCGAGTGGGCGGGCGACCACCGGTGCGACATGCTCCACCCGGAGCTGCTGGCCGGTACCGGCGAGGGGGAGCGGCCCGCCTCCCGTCTGCTGCCGTCGCGGCACCGGCGTCTGCTGTCCGGGGCGTTCCAGCGGCTTCCCCAGTCCGCCCGCTGCCTGCTGTGGCACGTCGAGGTCGAGGCCGAACCGCCGGCCTCCCCGGCCGCGTTGCTCGGCCTGGACGAGGAGGGCGCGCGCGTCGAACTGGAGCGGGCCCGGGACCGGCTGCGCGAGGAGTGCCTCCAGCTCCACCGCGAACTCGCCCCCGACGAGGAGTGCCGGCGCTATCTGCGCCTGCTCGACGTGACGTACCGGCGTGGGGGTCTCGACATCGACCCCGATCTACGCGCGCATATCGAGGGCTGCGGGCACTGCAGCGTCGCCGCGGACCAGCTCGACCAGTTCAACCACGGCCTCGGTGTCGCCCTGTCGGAAGGGGTGCTGGGCTGGGGCGGACGGGGCTACGCGGAGAGCCGGATCAGGGAGGAGGGGGACCACGCCGGGGGTGGGCGTGCCGCGGAGCGCGAGCGGCCCGGGGGAGTGGCCGGTGCGGCCGCCACCGGGCCCCTGGCCGGCGTGGCGCGCGAGCTGTTCCCGGATCCGGTGGCCCTGGCCCGCGAGGTCTTCCCGGAGCCGCACGGCATGGCGTACGAGATCATCCCGGACCCGGTCCGTGCGGCTCGCGAGGCTTACCCGGGGCCGACGGGTGAGGCGCGTGAGGGCTTCCCGGGGCCCACGGATGAGACGCGCGAGAACTTTCCGGCTCCGCCGCGTGCGGCGCGCAGGGGGTTGCCGGGTCCGGCCCGCGCGGCACGCAAGGGCTTGATCAATCCCCGTGCGGCGCGCAAGGGCTTGACGGATCCGGCCCGTGTGGCGCGCGAGGGCCTTGCGGATCCGGCCGGTGTGGCGCGCGAGGGTCTTGCGGGTTCGGCCGGTGGGGCGCGCGAGGGTCTTGCGGGTTCGGCCGGTGGGGCGCGCGACGGCTTTTCCGACCCGGGTGGCACTGCGGGTGAGGTGTTCTCTGCCCCGCCGCGTGCGGCGCGTGACGCAGTTCCCGGGCCGGCCGGCGAGGGGCGTGAGGTCTTCCCGGACCCGGTCGCCCTCGCCGGCGCGGTCGGGGAGTCGTTCACCGAGCCGGGCGGCCCGGCGGTCGTACCGCCGTCCCTTCCCGGGGCCGAGAGCGGCGACCCGGCCGGGGAAACGGCACAGGCTCCGGCCGGCGCGGGCCGCTCCCTGCCGACTGCCACCGTGACCCCGGCCCACCGGCGCGAAGGCTCGCGAAGCGCCGCCCGAAGGTCGGCCAGGTCCGCCCAGAGGGCGGCCCGCCGTCTCGCCCGGCGGCGCAATCTCACCGCGGGCATCCTGACCGTCAGCGGCCTCGTGGTGCTGCCGCTGGTCCTGTGGTCCACCGGCGACTCCGGCGACAGCGCCCCGGCCGGCGCGGGCCGCCCCGCCGGCGAGGCACCCGACCCGGACGCCGGCGAGGGCAGCACCGATCCGTCCCGGACCGGCGCGGGCGAAGCACGGCAGGGTGCCCTGCGCGGCCGGCTGCACAACGTCGCATCGGACCTGTGCGTCGGCCTCGACGGCAAGAAGGCCGTCGAGGGCGCGGAGGCCGAGCTGACGACCTGCTCCGCGGACGCCGCCCAGCAGTGGACGTACGAGACGGACGGACTCCTGCGCAACGGCGCCGCGCCGGACCTGTGCCTGGACTCGCAGCTCGGCTACGCGGTCCGGCTGGCCCCCTGCGCGGGCGCCGCCCGGCCGGACCCGAAGAACATCCGCTACGACTTCACCCTGCAGGGCGCCCTGGTGCCCCGCTGGGACCAGGACCTCGCCCTGGCGCCCGCCGCGACCGACGGCTCGGGAGCCCTGGTCCTCAAGGCCCGCACGGACGACGAGGTCCAGCGCTGGGTGATCGACACCTCCAAGGCCGACCTCCAGATGCAGGCCGTCAACTGGAACGCCGGCGTTCCGGCAGTCCGCTCCGCACCCGCACCGTCCCCCACTCCCGCGCCGTCGAAGACACCCGAGCCCACACCGACCCCCTCCCCGGCCTCCTCGGCCCCGGAGCCGACGCCGAGCAGTCCGGCCGCCACCGACGCGTCCTGCGACCGCTTCGGCTACTACTGCGACTCCGACGGCCGGTACGGCAACCCTGGCGACGGCTACCCCGGGTACGGGTACGGCCACGGCGGGGGCGGCCGCCGCTGACCGGACGTGGGCTCAGGCGCCGACGACGGTCAGTGACAGCCACAGGGCGGCCACGGCCGACACCAGCGCGGCCGGTACGGCGAGCAGCCCGAGCCGGGTGAACTCGCCGAGCCCGACCCGGTGCCCGCCCTGCTGGACGATCCGCCGCCACAGCAGGGTCGCCAGCGATCCGGCGTAGGTCAGGTTGGGGCCGATGTTCACACCGAGCAGCACCGCCAGCACGGCACCGGGACCGGACCCGGCGGTCAGGGGCAGCAGCACCAGCACCGCGGGCAGGTTGTTGATGAGGTTCGCCAGGACGGCGGCCAGCGCGGCCACGCCCAGCAGGGTGAGCAGCCCCGAGCCGTCGGGCAGGACGTGCCGGAGCGCGTCGGCGAGCCCGTGGTCGACGACCGCGCGCACGACGACGCCGAGCGCGAGCACGAACGCCAGGAACGCCGGCTGCGCCGACCGCACCACCGTGAGCGGCGTGACCCGGCGTCGCACCAGCGCCCGCCCGGCCAGCACCAGCGCACCGGCGGTCGCGGCCCAGGCCGGCGCGATCCCCACGGCGGAGGCCACGACGAACCCGGCGAGTGTGCAGCCGACGGTGACGAGGGCGAACAGTGGGAGCGGTTCGGGACGAGGGGCGGGATCGGGGGAGGGCAGGGGCGCCGTGAGTTCGTCGTCGAAGAAGCGGCGGAACACCAGGTACTCGGCGGCGATGGCGACCAGCCAGGGCAGTGTCATCAGGGCCGCGAAGCGGGTGAAGCTCAGTCCGCTCGCGGTGAAGGCCAGCAGATTGGTCAAGTTGGAGACCGGCAGCAGCAGCGAGGCGGTGTTCGACAGATGGGCGCACGCGTACAGGTGCGGTCGTGCCCGCACGCCCATCCGGGTGGCGGTGGCGAGCACCACCGGAGTCAGCAGGACGACCGTGGCGTCCAGACTGAGGACGGCCGTGATGACGGAGGCCAGCGCGAACACCGCGGTCAGCAGCCGTGTGGGGCGACCCGCGGCCCAGCGGGCCATCCACGCTCCGCAGGCGGTGAAGAGCCCTTCGACGTCGCAGAAGTGGGCGAGCACCAGCACGGCGGCGAGGAAACCGACCACGGGCCCGAGCCGCTGGATCTCCTCCCAGGCGTGCTCCGGCGAGATCACCCCGAGGGCGATGGCGAGCCCGGCGGCGGGCACGGCCAGCACGGCCTCGGGCAGGCCCTTCGGACGGGCGACGGCCCAGATGAGCACGGCGGCCAGCAGCGTCACGGACAGGACTTCGGCGAGCGGGGTGTTCAGGGCGGGGTCCTCCGGAGCGTGATCTGGTCGTGCCCGCCCATGAAACCAGGCGCTGGTAAGAGAACCTCCGCGGGCCCGCCGCCGTGGCCGGGCCCGCGGCCCTTCGCGAAGACCGTGAGAGCCCGCCGCCCGGCGCCGGCCGCCCGCCTGCCGGTGCGGAGCGTGCCCGCGGACACCGCCGTCGATCGGACCGGCTCCGCCCTGATCGTCCGGGGGGGCTTCAGAGCGTGGGCTCAGAGCTCGTCGCCGAGCAGGGCCAGCTCCGCCCAGATCGTCTTCCCCTCGCCGGTGTGCCTGCTGCCCCACCGCTGGGTGAGCTGGGCGACCAGGAGCAGACCGCGGCCACCCTCGTCCCAGGTCTTCGCCCGGCGCAGGTGCGGTGCCGTGTGGTTGGTGTCGGACACCTCGCAGATCAGGGTGGCCGCGTCATGGATCAGCCGGAGCCGGATGGGCGGGGCGCCGTAGCGGATGGCGTTGGTGACCAGCTCGCTCACCACCAGCTCGGCGGTGAACGTGGCTTCGAGCAGTCCCCAGCGTTCCAGCTGGTCGACGACCTGCTTGCGGATGGGGGCCACCAGTGCCGGGTCGGCGGGAATGTCCCAGGTGGCCACCTGGGCGGACGGCAGGCCGCGGGTGCGGGCCAGCAGCAGGGCCACGTCGTCGCTGGAGCCGCCCGGCGGGAGGAGGGTGTTCAGCACGCGGTCACAGGTCTCGTCCAGGGAGCCGGAGGAAGCCGACAGGGCCTCGCGGAGCATCCGGCCGCTCGTGTCGACGTCCCGCTCACGGCTCACGAGCAGCCCGTCCGTGTGGAAGACCAGGACGCTGCCCTCGCGCAGCTCCACCTCGGCGGCCTCGAACGGCAGCCCCCCGACACCCAGCGGAGGCCCCGAGGGCAGATCGAGCTGTCGCGCCGGGCCGTCCGGCGGCACCAGCAGGGGCAGGGGGTGCCCGGCCCGGGCCAGGGTGCAGCGCCGTGAAACCGGGTCGTACACCGCGTACAGGCAGGTCGCGCCCACCTCTCCGGTGCCGTCGTCCCCGCCGGACTCCTCCGACAGCCGGACGACGAGGTCGTCGAGGTGCGTGAGCAGTTCGTCGGGTGCCAGGTCGATGTCGGCGAGCGTACGGACGGCGGTGCGCAGCCGGCCCATGGTGGCCGAGGCCTGGATGCCGTGGCCGACGACGTCGCCCACGATCATGGCGACCCGCATCCCCGACAGCGGGATCACGTCGAACCAGTCGCCGCCCACGCCGGAGCGGGTGGCCGGCAGATAGCGGGAGGCCGCCTCCACCGCCGCGGTGCGCGGCAGGGTGCGCGGCAGCAGGCTGCGCTGGAGTGTGAGGGTGGTCTCGCGCTCACGGGAGTAGCGGCGCGCGTTGTCGATGCAGACCGCGGCCCGGGCCGTGACCTCCTCGGCCAGGAGCACGTCGTCGGGGGTGAACGCCTCGGCGCGCCGGAAGCGGGTGAAGACCGCCACGCCGAGGGTCGTTCCCCGGGCCTGGAGCGGGACGGACATCGTGGAGTGGATGCCGAGTTCCTGTATCCGCTGGAAACGCACCGGGTCCCAGGCCAGCCACCGCTCCAGGTCGCCCGACGCGCCCGAGGCCACGACCGTGTGCCCGGCGACCAGGGAGGCGGACTGTGGGGAGTTCTCCGGGTAGACGTCCACCTGCCCCGGCTCGGCGACGGCCTCCGGGCTGCCCTTGTTGACCGACTGGTGGGCGGACCGGCGCAGACTCAGCGGCGGAATCGGCGGCCCGGCGAACTCGCCGCCCTGCTCCTGCGGATCGAGCAGGTCGACGCTGACGAAGTCGGCGAGCGCCGGCACGCACAC
Source organism: Streptomyces sp. NPDC126510 (assembly GCF_040302345.1). Classification (NCBI taxonomy): domain Bacteria; kingdom Bacillati; phylum Actinomycetota; class Actinomycetes; order Kitasatosporales; family Streptomycetaceae; genus Streptomyces; species Streptomyces sp. NPDC126510. The sequence continues at coordinate 30,248 of NZ_JBEORR010000033.1, forward strand.
GTCCGCCAGCTCCTGGGCCGTGCGGGTGACGTCGAGGGTGGTGCCGATGCGCACGCTCGCCTCGTTGACCAGCTGCAGCCGCTCCCGTGACCGGTACTGGTCGGAGAAGTCGTGGGCCGTCACGCACACGCCGCGCACCTGGCCGGTGCCGTCGGTGAGCGGTGCCATCCTGGCCAGCCAGGCGTGTGCCGCCCGGCTCTCGCCGGTCGCCTTCATGTACGTCTGCATGTCCTGCCGCCGGCCGGTCCGCAGCACCCGGCGCAGATTCTCCTCGAGCTCGGCGTTCGGTGGCCGGCTGCCGATGTCGGTGGGCTTCAGGCCCAGCATCCGCCCGGCGGGCAGTCCCAGGAGGTCCGCCATGGCCTCGTTGAGGCCGCGCAGCCGCAGCCGTTCGTCGAAGATCATCGTGGCGCAGGGCGACTGCGTCAGGGCCATGCGCACCAGCGGGTCGTCCGGAAGCCCCTGGTCGGCGGCCTCCGGCGGGGACACCGCCAGCCAATCGATCGCCTCGGCTCCGTCGGGCGGTCTGCGGTGGGCGAGCACCCACAGGGACACCGGATGGCCGTCGCGGTGGCGGAGGGTGAGTGTGCCGCTCCAGCGGGAGTCGTCCGGCACGGACGGCGGCTCCGCGCCGTCGGCCAGCAGCGCGGCGGCCGGGCGGCCCACGACCTCGTCGGCCGTGTGCCCCAGCAGGCGGCGCGCGCCCTCGCTCCACTCGGTGAGCGTGCCGTCGACGGCGATGACGGCACGGGCGGCCACGCCATCGTCGAACGGCTCGTCCGGACTCATCGTCGCGACTCCATACGGACACTCACAGTGAACAGGGAAGTCAGTTGAGTTCCAGCGTAGTCCGTAGGCGCCCCGCGTGGACCGGTAACCCCGGTGCCGCCTGCCCGGCAGGGGCCGAGGGGCACATCCGGCCGAAGTGATCGCCGGGGCAGAAGCACCCCGCCGCACCCTTGACGTCCGGGTATGACACCTCGACAGAATCTGTTTGTTCACGATCAGTTGTGAGTACTTCTGGGCCCTCGTGAGGGAGAGTTCCATGTCGGTCACGCGCAGATCGGTCCTGCTCGCCTCCGCGGCCGCGCCCGCGGCCGGAGCGCTGCCCGGTGCCCCGGAGGTGTGGGCCGCCGGGGAGGCCCGCGGCGCGCCCGGCCGCCGGACCGTCGCACTGCGCGACGGCTGGCGTTTCGCGCTGGTGAACCCGGGCGGCGTCACCGACCCGACCGGCGCCTACGCGGACGCCCGCCTACCCGGCTACGACGACTCCGGATGGCGCGAGACGGCCGTCCCGCACGACTGGAGCATCGAGCAGACCCCCACCACCGAGCACGGCACCACCAGCGGCACCGGCTTCCTGCCAGGCGGCCTGGGCTGGTACCGCCTGGCCTTCACCCTGCCGCCCACCCTCGCCGGCAGCTGCGTCTCGGTGGAGTTCGACGGCGTCTACATGGACTCCACCGTCTACTGCAACGGCACGGAGGTCGGCCGCCACCCCTACGGCTACACCGGCTTCGCCCTCGACCTCACCGATCTGGTGCACACCGACGGCACCACCGAGAACGTGATCGCCGTCGAGGTCCGCAACCGGCTCCCCAGCAGCCGCTGGTACTCGGGCAGTGGCATCTACCGCGAGGCCCGCCTGGTGATCACCGAGCCGGTACACGTGGCCCGCTGGGGCACCCGCGTCACCACACCCGAGATCTCCGTCGAGCGTGCCGTCGTACGGGTGGCCACCTCCGTCGTCAACGCCTCCGGCGAGGAGGCGGACGTCGAGGTCGTCTCCCGGATCACCGACCGCAGGGGCCGGACGGTCGCGCGTAGTTCCACCACCCCGGCCGTCACCGGCAATCACACCGAGAGTCACGAACTGACGGTCAAGAAACCGGAGTTGTGGGACTTCACGACACCGCACCGGTACACCCTGCACACCGAACTGCGCGTCGGCGGCCGGACCAGCGACACCTACCGCACGGTCTTCGGCTTCCGCACCTTCCGCTTCGATCCGGACGAAGGCTTCTTCCTCAACGGCACCCACCACAAGATCAAGGGCGTCGACCTCCACCACGACCTGGGCGCACTCGGCGCCGCCGTCAGCATCGACGCCGTCCGGCGGCAGCTGGAGATCATGCGCTCCATGGGTGTCAACGCCCTGCGCACCTCCCACAACCCGCCCGCGCCCGAGGTGATCCAGGTCTGCGAGGAGCTCGGCGTCGTCCTGCTGGTGGAGGCGTTCGACTGCTGGCGCACCGGAAAGAACCGGTACGACTACGGCCGCTTCTTCGACGAGTGGTGCGAGAAGGACGCCACCGAGATGGTGCTGGCGGCCCGCAACTCACCCGCCGTGCTGGCCTGGTCCATCGGCAACGAGGTCCCCGACTCCACCTCCAGCGCGGGTCTGGCCATGGCCGACCGAATCATCGGGGCGATCAGGGCCGCCGACGACACCCGCCCGCTCGTCATCGGCTCCGACAAGTACCGCCGCCTGCCCGCCAAGGGCTCCGCGGCCGACCTGATGCTGGCCAAACTGGACGGTCTCGGCCTCAACTACAACACCGCCAAGTCGGTGGACCAGCTGCACGCGGCCTACCCGCACCTGTTCCTCTTCGAGTCCGAGTCCTCCTCGGAGACCTCCACCCGCGGCGCCTACCAGGAGCCCGAGCATCTCAACACGGGCGAGAACCACACCCCGGGCAGACGCGCGACCTCCTCCTACGACAACAACCTCGCGTCCTGGACCATGAGCGGCGAGTACGGCCACAAGAAGGACCGGGACCGCAAGTGGTTCGCCGGGCAGTTCCTCTGGTCGGGCATCGACTACATCGGTGAACCCACGCCCTACGACGTGTTCCCGGTCAAGGCGTCCTTCTTCGGGGCGGTCGACACGGCGGGCTTCCCGAAGGACATGTACCACCTGTTCCGCAGCCAGTGGACCAGTGAGCCGATGGTCCACCTGCTGCCGACGACCTGGAACCACGACAAGGGCGACACGGTCGAGGTCTGGGCGTACGCGAACGTCGACACCGTCGAGTTGTACCTCAACGGCAGGTCTCTCGGCGTCCGGCGGTTCGACACCAAGAAGACCGCCGACGGCCGCGCGTACCTGGAGACGACCGAGGAGACCGGTGACGACAAGACCTTCACCGACGGCCCCCACCCCGGCAGCTACACCAGCCCCAACGGCAGCGCCGGCAAGCTCCACCTGACCTGGCGGGTTCCCTTCGAACCGGGCGAGCTGAAGGCCGTCGCACGGCGGGGCGGCAGGGTGGTCGCCACCGACGTGGTGCGCACCGCGGGCGATCCGCACGCGATACGCCTGACCGCGGACCGTGAGTCCGTCGCCGCGGACGGCCGCTCCCTGGTCTTCGTGACCGCCGAGGTCGTCGACCGGCACGGGGTGGTGGTGCCGGACGCGGAGCACCTGCTCTCCTTCGCCGTGACGGGCGGCTCCCTCGCCGGGCTCGACAACGGCCGCCAGGAGAGCGCCGAGCGCTATCAGGCGAGCACCCGGACCGCCTTCCACGGCAAGGCCCTCGCCATCGTCCGGTCCGGTACGAAGGCCGGCACGGTGAAGACGACCGCCCGCGCCGAGGGGCTGCGCGCGGGCACGGCGACCGTGCGGGCCACCCGGGCCGGGGACCGGGTCGAGACCGCGCCGCCGGCCTTCGAGCCCGCGCACCCGGCCCCCGTCGGCCACCCGCACGCGGACGCGAGCTACTCCGGCCGTCCGGACACCCTCCCCGCCGCCATGCTCGACGGCGACCCGGCCACCGGATGGTCCAACGGTTTCTTCAAGGAGGCCACGGCTCTGCTTCCGGCCTTCGACGGCGCGCGGGCCGGGGACTGGGTCTCGGTCGACCACGGGCGCACCCGCGGCTTCGACCGGGTGGACGTCTCCTTCACCGTGGACGCCGCCCACAGCCTGCCCGCCACGATCGAGGTGGCGGTGTGGGACGGCCGCTCGTGGCAGGCCGCGCGGGACACCGAGATCGACTGGGCGACCGCCTCCGACGCACCCACCGTGATCACCTTCAAGGCCGTCCGCGGCTCCCGTGTCCGGCTCGCCCTGACGAGCCGCCACCCAGGCGAGCCCAGGGGGGCGATCCGCATCACCCGGCTGGACACCCCGGCCGCCTGAGCCCCGGCGCCACGGTCCGGACGCGCCGAACGGCGGGTCGTGTCCGGACCGTTGACGGGGCGTCACTTCTGCCACAACCATGGCAGGCGTCCGCATCTGGGAGCGCTCCCACGCCGAGCGCCACCCGCACCCCCCGGAGGAGCCCAGACGTGAAACGACGCAGAACCGCCCTGTTGTCCCTGACGGCCCTGCTGGCCACCGCGCTCACCGCGCTGCCGTCGGCGCAGGCCGGGGCCGACGAGGTCGAGCAGGTGGAGAACGGCACCTTCGACACCGGCACCGCCCCCTGGTGGACGACCAGCAACGTCACCACGGGCCTGTCCGACGGCCGGCTCTGCGCCGACGTCCCCGGCGGTACCACCAACCGCTGGGACGCCGCCGTCGGGCAGAACGACATCACCCTCGTGAAGGGGGAGACGTACCGCTTCTCCTTCAGCGCGACCGGGACGCCCGCCGGGCACGCGGTGCGGGCGATCGTGGGCCTGTCGGTGTCGCCCTACGACACCTACCACGAGGTGTCGCCGCAGCTCAGCGTCTCCGGCGACCGCTATTCCTACACCTTCACCTCGCCCGTCGACACCGCGCAGGGACAGGTGGGCTTCCAGCTCGGCGGCAGCGCGGATCCCTGGCGCTTCTGCATGGACGACGTCTCGCTGCTCGGAGGTGTGGCGCCGGATCCGTACGAGCCCGACACAGGCCCCCGGGTCCGCGTCAACCAGGTCGGCTACCTGCCGGCCGGGCCCAAGAACGCCACGCTGGTCACCGACGCCACGGCGAGGCTGCCCTGGCAGCTGAGGAACTCCGGCGGGAGGGTCGTCGCCAAGGGCACGACCCTGCCACGCGGCGTCGACGCCTCCTCCGGGCAGAACGTCCACTCGATCGACTTCGGCGCCTACCGCACGAAGGGCTCGGGCCTCACACTCGTGGCCGACGGCGAGACCAGCCGCCCCTTCGACATCGACGCGAGCGCCTACGAGCGGCTCCGCCTCGACTCGGCGAAGTACTACTACACCCAGCGCAGCGGCCTCGCGATACGCGACGACCTGCGGCCCGGTTACGGCCGCCCCGCCGGACACCTGGGCGTGGCGCCCAACCAGGGCGACACCGCCGTGCCCTGCCAGCCCGGCGTCTGCGACTACACCCTCGACGTCAGCGGCGGCTGGTACGACGCCGGCGACCACGGCAAGTACGTCGTCAACGGCGGCATCTCCACCTGGGAGCTGCTCAGCACCTACGAACGCGCCCGGCACGCCCGCACCGGGCAGGCGGACAAGCTCCGGGACGGCACGCTCGCCATCCCGGAGAGCGGCAACAAGGTCCCGGACATCCTCGACGAGGCACGCTGGGAACTGGACTTCCTGCTGAAGATGCAGGTGCCCGACGGCAGGCCACTGGCCGGGATGGCCCACCACAAGATGCACGACGAGCAGTGGACCGGCCTGCCGCTGATGCCCCACGACGACCCGCAGAAGCGCGAACTGCACCCGCCGTCCACCGCCGCCACCCTGAACCTGGCCGCCACGGCCGCGCAGGCCGCCCGCCTGTACCGGTCCTACGACAGGGCGTTCGCCGACAAGGCCCTGGCCGCCGCACGCAAGGCCTGGGCGGCCGCGCTCGCGCACCCCGACCGCTACGCCTCCGAGAGCGACGGCACCGGCGGCGGCGCCTACCCCGACAGCGACGTCACCGACGACTTCTACTGGGCGGCCGCCGAGCTGTACCTGTCCACCGGGGAGAAGCGGTACGAGGAGTACGTCCTGAAATCCCCGGTCCACACGGCGGACCTCTTCAAGCCCATCGGCTTCGACTGGGCCCGCACCGGCCCGGCGGGGCGGCTGGACCTGGCGACCGTGCCGAACAGGCTGCCCGGCCGGGACGCGGTGCGCCGGTCCGTCGTCAAGGGCGCCGACCGCTACCTGGCCACCCTCAGGGCACACCCCTACGGCATGCCGTACGCGCCCGACGGCCACACCTACGACTGGGGCTCCAGCCACCAGATCCTCAACAACGCCGTCGTCCTCGCCACCGCGTACGACATCACCGGCGCCACGAAGTACCGGGACGGCGCGCTGCAGAGCATGGACTACATCCTGGGCCGCAACGCGCTGAACATCTCCTACGTCACCGGCTACGGCGAGGTCAGCGCACAGAACCAGCACAGCCGCTGGTACGCCCACCAGCTCGACCCCGCTCAGCCCAACCCGCCGAAGGGCACCCTCGCGGGCGGGCCGAACTCGAGCATTCAAGACCCCTACGCACAGAGCAAACTCCAGGGATGCGTCGGCCAGTTCTGTTACATCGACGACATCCAGTCCTGGTCGACCAACGAGCACACGATCAACTGGAACGCCGCCCTGACCCGCATGGCGTCCTTCGTGGCGGACCAGGGGTAGAGCCGGGCAGCGGTGCCGCGGGGCCGGGGGAGTCCGCCGGGAGGACGCCTCCGGCACGCGCGCGTAGCCTGGTGTCATGCCAGCGGTGCGGGTCGACGGCATCGAGGTCGCGTACGACCGGGTGGGCCAGGGCCCGCCCCTCGTGCTCGCGCACGGCGCCACGGCGGACGCGCGGCTGTTCCGCCCCCAGGCCGAGGACCTGGCCGACGAGTTCACCGTCGTCGCCTGGGACGAGCCGGGCGCCGGGCGCTCCTCCGACGTCCCGCCCGCGTTCACACTGGCGGACTACGCCCGCTGCCTCGCGGCCGTCATCGAGGACGTGGACCTCGGCCCCGCCCACGTCCTCGGCGCCTCCTGGGGCGGGACCGTCGTCCTGGAGCTCTACCGGCACCACGCAGAACTCGTCCGGACGCTGCTGCTCGCCGACACCTACGCGGGCTGGAAGGGCTCACTGCCGGCGGCGGAGGTGCGCTCCCGGGCCGAGGGGGCGGAGCGGATGCTCGCGGTCCCGGCCGAGGCGTTCGCACCGACCATGCCGGGTCTGTTCGCCGGGAAGCCGCCCGCCGAAGCCGTACGCCTGCTGTCGGTGATGTCGGCCGACACCCGGCCCCAGAGCATGCGGACCCAGCTCACCGCCATGGTCGAGGCCGATCAGCGGGACCTGCTGCCGCGGATCGCGGTACCGACGCTCCTGCTGTGGGGCGAGCTCGACACCCGCTCACCCGTGGCGTCCGTGGCCCACCAGTTCCTCGAAGCGATCCCGCGGGCCACTCTGGTCGTGCTCCCGGGCATCGGGCACCTCAGCAACATCGAGGCCCCGGAGCCGTTCAACCGGACCGTCCGGGAGTTCTGCCGCGCCCACTCCTGACCGGCGGCGCGGTCCCGTCGCCCGCGCCCGATGCGTCTGCCCGGGGGCTCACTCGGCCGCCCTCGGCAGGTGGGCGAGCTTGTCGGGGTTGGCCACGACGTAGATGCCGTGCACCCGGTCGCCCTGGGGGGTGAGGTCCAGGACCAGGACCGCGAACGGCGCGTCACCGTCGAACAGCACCGCCGCGTCGTCGCCGTTGACGCGCCGGTAGCGCCAGACCGGGTGGTCCGGGCCGCCCCGTCCGGCGCTGAGCAGACGGGCCACCTTGTCCCGGCCGTGCACCGGGCGCAGGCCGGCCCGCCGGCGCTTGCCGCCCGCGTCGGTCCACGCCGTGACGTCCGGCGCGAGGACCTGCATCAGCTCCGCGATGTCCCCGCCGAGCGCCGCCCTCACGAACCGCTCGGTCGCCTCCCGCCGCACCCGCGGATGCGCCTCGTACCGCGGCCGTCGCGCGTGCACGTGCTCCCGGGCCCGGTGCGCCAGCTGGCGTACCGCGGCGGGGGAGCGGTCGATGATCTCCGCGATCTCGGCATGCGGGTAGCCGAACACCTCGCCCAGCACGAACACGGCCCGCTCCAGCGGTGTCAAAGACTCCAGGACCACCAGCATCGCCAGTGACACCGACTCGGAACGCAGGGCCGGGGCCTCGGCGGTCTCGGTGTCCTCCGGGGCGACCAGGGGCTCGGGCAGCCACGGGCCGACGTAGGTCTCCTGCCGGCGGCTGATCACGGCCCGGCGGCGCAGCGCGTGGTTGACCGCCACCCGGACGAGATAGGCGCGCGGGTGGCCGACGCCGGCCAAGGGGGCACCACCGCCGCGGGCCGTCCAGGACAGCCAGGTCTCCTGCAGGACGTCCTCGGTGTCGGCGACGCTGCCGAGGATGTTGTAGACGACGCCGAACAGCAGCTCGCGATGGTCGACGAACACCCCGGTCGCCGCGTCGAGCGGGGAGTCGGTGCGGTGTACGGAGATCTGGGTCATGCGTGGGCCTCCCGTGGACGTACTCACCCCTACGAGCCGGACAGGGGCCCGGAATGTGACATCGGACGGTCCGGTGTGACTCACATCTCAGGTCGGCCCTTGCGGTGGTACCACCTGAAAACCATCCTGACCTGGGGATATTTACGAGTCAGTACCCGAGCGGTACCGTGATGGCATGCCAGCTCTCAACGTGGAGTTCAGCGACCGCGAACTTGAGGACCTCAGGCAGATCGCCAAGGAGCGCGGTACGTCCATGAAGGCGCTCGTGCGGGAAGCGGCCGCGGCCGACATAGCCCGCCATCGGGCCCTGCAGGAGGGCGCGGAAGCCTTCCGCCGGTTCTTCGCCACCCACGCCGACGAGTTCGCCGCCGCGTTCCCCGACGACGAGCCGCCCGCCAAGGGCGAAGGGCGGGCCGCCTGACCCATGGCGCCCGTGATCCACATCGACGTGCCCTGGCTGCTGCAGCGCCACGAAGAGGTGCTGCCGGACCAGCCCACCGTCAACGACTTCTCCGCGCTGGTCGCCGCCGTCGCCCGGCATCGCGTCGACCCGCCGCGCCTCGGGGTGAACTCCGACCCGGCCTGGCGGGCCGCCGCGCTGCTGCACACCATCACCGTGCTCAGGCCACTGCCCTCGGCCAACGCCCGCTTCGCCTGCGCGACCGCCGTGGCGTACATGTTCGTCAGCGGCGTCGGCATCGACCCGCCCTACGGCGCCCTCGTCGACCTCGCCCGCGACCTGCTGTCCGGCACCACCGACGTCTACGGCGCCGCGGACCGGCTGCGCTCCTGGCAGATCTGAGGAAGCGGGCCCGGTGCCCGGTTCACAGGCCACAGGAAAATGTCGAAAACAGGTGCGATACGTGCGCATCCGTTCCCCGTTTCTGACTTTCTGTCAATGGTGGGGATGTTGTCCGGGCGCCTTGTTGGCCGTGTGGGGGTTGTGCAAGAGTGAAACGCGCGTGCGGGGGGAATGGCCGGGTGTCGCACGTGCTTTGTGGACCGCGTCCGATTCGCCGTCGGTGAATTCTCACCTCCCGCGCTGTGCCAAAAGAGGAACGCACCAACCGGGCCTCCTTTTTCGGCGACAGAACGTCTGTGTGTCACATGCGTGGGAAGGAACCATCTCAGTGCCCACCCCCCACCCCCCTCGTCCTCCGTATCCCCCGCCCGGCGGGGATCCGGGGGAATCCGATGAATCACTCGCCGCCCCACTGAGAGGCAGTCCGGAGGGCGAGGTCGCCGCCCATTCCGTGGCGCTGCTGATGGCGCGGCACCACCAGCCGGTGCACGACTACGCGGTCATCTGTCTCGCCTCGTCGGCGCAGGTCGCCGCGATGGTGACCGGGACCGCCTTCCATCGGACCCTCAACCGCCTCGCGTTCGGGGAGTCCGCCGTCGCGCTGCGCCCGGCGCTGCTGGTGACCGTGCGCGACACGATCCGCGAGTGGTCCGCCGACGATCGAATATCGGCCGTTCTGCCCGCCTTGCAGAAACCGGCCGGAGGGCGCGGGATGCGCGCGGCGACGTCCATGACGCCCGAAAATCGAACCCTCGCGGAGCGGGCATTCCAGGCACTTCCCGCGGACTCGCGCTGTTTGCTCTGGCACGTCGAGGTCGAAGCAGATCCTTTAAGCGTCCCGGCCGGACTGCTGGGCATGGACACCGACATCGCGGCGGCGGCCCTCGAACAGGCGCGGGACACATTCCGTCGAGGTTGTGTACAGGCCCATCGCGAACTCGCACCGACCCATGATTGCCGGTTCTACAACCGCCTCCTCGACGTACCGATCCGCCGGGGCGGCGCACTCCTGCCGGACGTCCAGCAGCACCTGGACGAGTGCCGCTACTGCCGGAACGCCGCAGAACAACTGAGCCATTTCGAGGGCCCGCTGGGGCCGTTGATCGCCGAGGCGGTGCTCGGCTGGGGCGCCCGCCGCTACCTCGACTCGCGCCCGGGACGTGCCGCCCACGGCACGCGGGGCGCTCGAACGAACCGGCGCGGCGGGGGACGGCGGGGCGGCGGGCGGTACGGGCTGCTGTCCCGGCTCCCCGTGCCCGTCCGAGGGGTTCCGGAGGCGCTGCGCTCCTCGCGGGCACTGCTCTCGGGCGTCGGCGCGGTGTCGGCCGGCGTGCTGGCGACGATCCTCATCATCAGCGCGTCGTCCTACGACGGCGGGGAGGCCGACCCGGCCGGCTCCGACAGCGCCGCCGGCGGCAAGGGCTCCTCCTCGATGACGCCACCCGGCAAGGCCGGGCTGCCCGCGGCCCAGGGGGTGACGCGGCTGCGCAACACCGGTGCCGATCTGTGCCTCGACATCCGCGACCTGCCGAAGGAGGGTTCGGGCATCAAACTCGCGGAGTGCTCGACGGTGTGGACCCAGCAGTGGACCTACGAGGACGACGGGCTGCTGCGCAGCGTCGCCGATCCCGGACTGTGCCTGGACTCCCACAAGGACGCCGGTGTCGTCGTCCTCGGCACCTGCGCCGACGAGGATGCCGAGCGGGGCGCAGACGTGCGCTACGACCTCACCGTGCAGGGGGAGTTGCTGCCCCGCTGGGACGAGCAGCTGGCCCTCACCCCCGCCGGCGACGACCCGGACGCCGACATCGTCGTCAAGGTCCGCGACCGCTCCTCCGACGCCCAGCGATGGCAGGCCGAACCCCTGCCGACGACGTCCGGCTCCCTGTCGATCGAGGAACAGGACGATCCGGCGGCCCGCCAGGTGACACTGACCGACGGCCGGACCGCGTGACGACGGGCCCCGGGGCCTGAGCGGGGCCGCGCGGCGGACGCGCCGCGCGGCCCACCCCTCATGCCGGATCCTCGACGAGGTCGGCCGGGCCGATCGTGCTCGGCGTCGCATGGCCCGACAGGGCGAGCGTCAGGTCGAGTTCGGCGAGCAGGCAGCGGATGACGTGCTCGACACCGGACCGGCCGTCGAGACCGAGGCCGTAGACGTAGGGGCGGCCGACGAGGACCGCGCGGGCGCCGAGGGCGAGGGCCTTGAAGATGTCGTCGCCGGTGCGGACGCCGCTGTCGAAGAGGACGGTGAGCCGGTCACCCACCGCCTCGGCCACGCGCGGGAGCGCGTCGGCCGCCGCGACGGCGCCGGCCACCTGACGGCCGCCGTGGTTGGAGACGACCACACCGTCCATGCCGGCGTCGGCGGCCAAGCGCGCGTCGTCCGGGTGCAGGACGCCCTTGAGGACGATCGGTCCGTCCCAGTTCGCCCGCAGGAACGCCAGGTCCGGCCAGCTCTTGGCCGGGTCGGAGAACATCCCGACGAAGTGCATCACGGCCGCGTTCGGATCCTCGTGCACCGGCCTCGCGAGACCAGCCCGGAACGCCGGGTCCGAGAAGTAGTTGGCAGTGCCCACACCGTGCAGGAACGGCAGATAGGCCTGGTCGAGATCGCGCGGCCGCCACGACAGCAGCGGCGTGTCCAGCGTGACGACCAGGGCGGTGAAGCCGGCCGCCTTCGCCCGGTTCAGGAAGCTGCGCGCCACCTCCGGGTCCTTCGGCCAGTACAGCTGGAACCAGCGCTCGGCGTCGCCCATCGTCTCGGCGACCTGCTCCATGGGCGTGCTGGACGCGGACGACAGGATGTACGGGACGCCCTGCGCGGCCGCGGCCCGGGCCGCGGCGGACTCGGCGTCCGGGTGCATGATCGACAGCACACCGACCGGGGCCAGGGCGAGCGGGGCCGGGAGGGCACGGCCCAGCACCTCGACCGACAGGTCCCGCTCGTGCACGTCCCGCAGCATGCGCGGCACGATCCGGCGGCGCTCCAGGGCCGCCCGGTTGGCGCGGGCCGTACTGCCGTTGCCGGCGCTGCCCGCCACATAACCGACGGGGCCGGGCCCGAGCCGCTGCTCGGTGAGCTCCTCCAGCCGGGTCAGGTCGGTGGGCAGCCGCGGTACGGCGCCCGTCATCCCGTGCAGATAGATCTCGTACTGGAAGTCCGCCCAGTGCTTGCCCACCGTACGCCCCGCCTCTCGTCTCCGCGTCGAGACCGCCGTACGGGCGACGATACCGAGCGGTATGCGGCCCGGCGGATCAGGGTCGGGCCGCCGCGTGCAGGACGCGGGCCAGTGCGCTCGGCTGCGAGAACATCGGCCAGTGCCCGGTGTCCAGCGTCACCAGCTCCCAGCTGTCGCTCTTCAGGAGGGCGGCCACGGCCGGCATCGGCTCGTCCCCGTCGAGGAGACACTTCACGTACGTGGCCGGGAGCGCGTCGAGGGGGCCCGCCAGGATGGCCGGCTCGGTGAGCGTCATGCCGGGGTGCGGGGTCGAGCCGCCCACGATCCGGGCGATCTGCTGGTCCGTCAGCCCCTGCCCCGCGTAGTCCTCCGGGCCGAGCGGCGGCCAGTACCCGGCGTGGCCGTCGTGGCCGTCGATCGCCCGCCGTACGTGGTCACTGGGCCAGCCCGACAGGAACGACTCCCCGTCCACCGGCACGTTCCCGTCGACGAACACGACGCGCCGCAGCCGGTCGCCGATCCGCTCGGCGGCCTGCCCGACCGGGATGCCCGCGTAGCTGTGCCCGACCAGGACGACGTCCCCCAGATCGAGGCGCTCCACCTCCTCCACGATGTCCCGCACGTGCGTCCGCTGCCCGGCCGGCTGTGTGTTCCGCCGCTCGGCGAGGCCCGACAGCGTCACCGCATGGACCGTGTGCCCGGCGCCGCGCAGCTCCTCGGCCACCTCGTCCCATGCCCACGCCCCGAGCCATGTGCCTGCCACCATCACGAAGTCGCTCATGCGGGCAACGTAACCAAGGGGTACGACAACGCCGCTCGGACGCCGGGCTGTCGGTCCTGTGTCACTCCTGGTCGTCCGCGCCGGAGGTGTGGTCCGGCTCGGTGTCCGGACCCTGGGCCCGGACGCGCTGCACGTGTTCGAGCGAGTCGCGCAACTCGGCGAGCCAGTCGTCCGTATGACGCTGCACCAGGCGCACGCACCAGGCGAGCGCGTCGCTGCGGCTGCGGGCGACGCCGCCGGCGATCAGGGTGTCGAGTACCTGGCGTTCCGGCTGGCGCAGCCTCGTCATGACCGGCGCGGCGACGTGTGTGAAGAGCGTCCGCCGTCCGCCGCACTCCACACCCCAGGACACCTTGCGGCCGAACCGGTGCTCGGCTTCCCGGGCCACGGCCATCCGGTCCTCACGGGTGCGCTCCCGGAACTCCTGCGCCCGGCTCTCCAGGGCCGCGTCCCGTTCGGTGGCCGGGGCGCCCCCGGCCAGCCGCGGTGCGGGGATGCGGCCGATGACGGTGATCTCCTCGCGGTCGACCGTGATCTCGGTCAGTTCCTCGAAGAGGTCATCGGGCAGGCGGCCGGCGAACCAGCCGCGGAGCTTCTCTCTCTGCTCGTTGGTAATCATGTAATGACGATTACTCGACCCGTCCATGAACACAAGGGGTCACGAAGCAGTCGGCCGAGAGCGGAATCGGAATGTTTCAGGCCTATTAACGAACGCGCGGAATTCGGCCATCTGGCCGCTTCGCACCCCCGGGAACCGTGCGGTTACGGGCTTCACCCGTTCCGATTCCGTAACTTCACGCCACTGATTCAACACGCAAGGTTACTGAAACCCGTGGGGTCGATGTGTGTTTCCGCTGCGGACTCGGCAGACTCGCGCTCGCCGCTCCGGGCACCGACCGAGCTCCGGACGGCACACCCTGTAATCGATGCGGAAGGATGCACACAATGCGGACCACCGCGCGCTGGGCCATGACCATCGGCATGACGGCCACCGCCGTCTGCGGACCCCTCTCCGGGGCCGCGCTCGCCTCTCCGGGTCAGGCCCCCACCGCGCTCTACGCCCCGTCGGCCCTCGTCCTCACGGTGGGTCACGGCGAGAGCGCGATCGCAGCGACTCCGGAACGCGCGGTCACTCTGACCTGTGCCCCGACGGCCGCCGGCACGCACCCGGCGGCCGGGGCGGCCTGCGCGGAACTGCGCGGCGTGGGCGGCGACTTCGACGCCCTGACCGCGAGGGACGGCGTGATGTGCACCAGGCAGTACGACCCCGTCGTCGTCACCGTCGACGGCGTGTGGCAGGGCAAGCGCGTCTCCTACGAGCGCACCTTCTCCAACGACTGCATGAAGAACGCCCATGGGACGGGCGTCTTCTCCTTCTGAGAGGGCTGAGCCCACAGACCGGGATCGCGCTGGAACCGTGAAGCACAGCGGGCCGTGGCTGGGGAGCCGGGCCGTTGTCACGAGGAGCCGCGATCTCGCACAAGGGGGCCGGCGGGCAGTGTGGGGCTGCCCGCCGGCCCCTGGGTTTTTGTGTGTCCCGGGGAGTTATGCCCGGTCGCGATGGCTCGTGTCGCACCACGGGTAGCGGCGGCTGCGGCGGCACGTGCACAGAGCCACGCGGAAGCGGTCGGAGGTGACGACGGAGCCGTCCTCCAGCTCCACCTCCACCGGGCCCTCCATCAGCAGAGGGCCCTTGCGCTGGACGGTGACGCGGCGCGGCTCGGCGGGCCGGTCAGACGGGGAGTTCGGCACGGACGACCACCAGCTCTTCCTTGTCATCGGCGGCGGGCAGCAGCCCCCGCTCCCGCAGCCAGCGTTCCCGGCCGCGCAACACGGGCCCCAGCGCGATCCGGTGCCGACGGGTCACCGCGGCCTTCAGACCGGCCGTGCGCAACTGCCCGACGGTGAGGTCCGGGCCGCTGAGCGCCGACTGCACGAGCAGCAGCACCCCGCCCGGCCGCAGCAGACCGGGCGCCTCCCGGCAGATGCGGTCGACGACCAGGCGCCCGTCGGCGCCCGCGTCCCAGGCCCGGGCCGCGCCTCGCGGCGGTCTGTGATGGCCGTCCGGCGCCGGCACGTACGGCGGGTTGGCCAGGATCAGGTCGAACCTCTGTCCGCGCACGGGCTCGAAGAGGTTCCCGTGCCGGATGCGGACCGGGAGCCGCGCGAGCCGGGCGTTCAGGCGCGCGGCCCACACGGCGCTCCAGGACACGTCCACGGCGGTCACACGATGGCCCCGGCGCGCGGCCTGAAGGGCCAGGGCGCCGCTGCCGGTGCCCACGTCGAGGACTTCCGCGCCCGGGGGCAGCGGCTCGTCGGACAGGGCACCGGCCAGCAGCTCGGTGTCCTCCTGCGGGGCGTACACGCCCGGGGGTACCAGTGCAATCACGGACGCCGAGTACCCCGGCCATCAGGAGATATGAGCTGCTTCCTGGGCAAGCGGCGCACGCAGTGACGAACGGGAGGCACGCCAGTCGGTGAGCAGCCGGGCGCCGAAGCGTTCCTCGACGAACTCGGTGGCGTCGATGCCGAAGGCGATGTCCGGGGCGAGATACGGCTCGCGCTCCAGAAGCCCGCCGATGACGTCGTGGCGCACCACCTGCTCGTGGACCGCGTCGGCCTCGACGTGCTCGTCGTAGAAGTGTTCGGCGGCGGGTCCCGCGCCGGTGCGGCGCATCGCCTCGGCGAGCCGCCGCGACCCCGGAGACGAGGTGATCTCGACCGTCGCGAAATGACCGACCAGGGCGCCCCTGAGGGCCCGGTGCAGCCCGAAGAGGGACATCATGTTCACGGTGACCAGGGCCTCGGCGGTCGCCGCGTCGAGATAGCGGCCGTACGCGGTGTCCAGGCCCAGGTCCGCCATCAGGTCGGCGAACAGGCGGGCGTGGACACGCTCCGCGCGGCCGCCGCCCCATTCGTCGAACTCCACCGCCGCCATCGCCGCCTTCGCGCGGCCCGACAGCCGCGGCAGGACCCAGGCGTGCGGGTCCGCCTCCTTGAGGTGGTACAGGGAGCGCTGGGCCGCGTACTCGCGCACTTGCCACAGCTCGCCCTCGTCGCGCAGGAAGTGGCTGACGCCGGTGCCCTCGACGGGCTCGACCAGCAATCCGGCCAGTGCCTCGTCCACGCTGTCGTGGACGTGTGCGTCGGTGCGCAGCGCGGACAGGAAGCGGTGCTCCATGGCCGCGCGGACGCGCAGCAGGTCCGGGTCCCACTCGCGCTCCGGGGAGACCTCCGCGAATCCGCGGTAGTGCAGCTCGTAGCACAGGTACAGGGCGAGCTGAAGATCGTCGCCGTACACCTCGGCGCGGGCGACCTCCTCGAGGCGGGGCAGTCGGCCCGCGCCCCGCAGATACGCTTCGACGCCCCTGCTCAGCGGGCCGCGCGGGGTGGGCAGTCGTGGTCCTTCGTGCTCCATGCGCGACGGGTACCCACCCGGCGGCCGAGGTCACCCGCCGAGTGGCGCCTGCTCAGGGGAGCGATCGGCAAGATCACGGCCCGCCCGGGTGGCCATGGCGGAGAATCTCCCCGGCGCGAGCCCTGCCGGGGCGGGCGCTCGGGCCGCCTCCCCGGTAGCCCGAGACCGCCCGGTTTCCGTCAGTCCCCCTCGGACTCCTCCTGCGCACGCGTGTTGGGGGTGATGGCCTCCCCGGCCTCGCCCCGGTGGCGGCGTTCCCCGGCGGAGTCCCGGGTGCGGTTCTCGGCGTCCTCGACCTCGCGCAGCACCTCTTCGAGTGCCGTCTCGGTCGGCTTGCCGTGCTGGTCATCGGCGTGGTCGTGGTCCTTGTGCTGGGTCACGGGGTCTCCTCTCCCTGTACGGTTCGTCCGGTCACGGTGGGGTGTTCAGCTTCCGGTGCCGGCTATGCGCAGCGGCACCGGCTCGGCGGGGGCGGTCTCCTCGCTGCGCAGGGCGACCTCCGCCCACCAGGAGGGGCCGTCCTCGATGTGGCGCAGCAGTACGCCTTCGCGGATCGCCCAGGGGCAGACCGTGACGGCCTTGATGCCGGTGAGCTTCAGCGCGGTGTGGCCGACCACCGCTCCCGCCAGGCTCTGGGCGGCGCGGGGCGCGGAGATGCCGGGCAGGTGCGCGCGTTCCGCGGCGGGCAGGGCGGCCAGCCGCGCGATCGCCGACCGCAGGTCGGAGCGGTGCATCTGCCGGTCCACGAACGGGCCGTGGCGTCCGGGCGCCGCGCCGCACAGCCGCCCCAGCTGCTGGAAGGTGCGGGAGGTGGCGACCGCGGTGCGCGGGCCTTCCCAGCGGATCCGCGCCGCGACGTCCCGCAACTGGTGGCGGACCTTGCGGCGCAGCGCCCGCACCCGCTCCGGCGACGGCGGGTCCTCGTCCTCGAAGAACTCATGCGTCAACCGCCGCGCCCCCAGCGGCAGCGACGCCACGAAGTCCGGCAACCTGCCGCGTCCGAAAGCGACTTCGAGCGTGCCGCCGCCGATGTCGAGCAGCGCGAGCGGCCCCGACCGCCAGCCCATCCAGCGCCGGGCCCCGAGAAACGTCAGTTCGGCCTCGACCTCGCCCGGCAGGGTGCACAGGTCGACGCCCGTTCGGGCGCGGACGGCGCGCAGCACCTCGCGCCGGTTCGGCGCGTTGCGCACCACGGCGGTCGCGAAGGCCGGCGGGCTCGCCGCACCCCACCGGGCGGCCGTCCTGTCGGCCTCGGCCACCGCGTCGACGAGTTGTGCCACGGCCTGCTCCGGGATGGGACCCCCCGGTGTGACCTGCTCGGACAGCCTGAGTCGCCATTTGGCGGTGTGCACGGGCAGCGGCACCCCGTCCGCCGCGTCCGCGACCACAAGTCTGACCGTGTTCGATCCCACGTCCACCACGCTCATTCGCATGGCCGGTGGGTACCCACTTCCCGGCCCGCCCAACAGATCGCGGGCGGCGGACCGGCGAGGACGCGCCACCGGCGGCAGGGGAGCCGGGCAGCGGAGAAGGGACAAGGAAGGGGGACCGCCGTGGCCCTGCGCACGACGGTCCCCGGCGCTCCCGGTCGGTCACATGTGCACGACCGGCGCCGCTTCCGGGTCCTGCTGGGGCACCCCGCGCCGGTGCAGGACCAGGGTGATCAGCGCACCCGCGGCGAAGAACCCGGCCGACCACCAGAAGGCGGTGGTGTAGCTCTCGATCGTGGCCTGGGCGCGTACGAGCCTGCTGCTCGGGTCCTTGCCGGCCAGGTAGTCGGTCGCCGCGCTCGCGGCGAGGGTGTTCAGCAGCGCCGTGCCGACCGAACCGCCCACCTGCTGCATGGCGTTGACGGTGGCGGAGGCCACGCCGGCGTCCTCGGCCGCGACGCCGCCCGTGGCCAGCTGCATCGCCGACGGCATCACCAGGCCGAGACCCAGGCCGATCACGACGAGCTGCGGCAGCACCGCGCTCGCGTAGGAGGAGCCGGCGCCGATACCGGTCAGCCAGGCCATGCCGGCGGTGGCGACGGCGAAGCCCAGCGGGACGACGGTCTTCGGGCCGAGGCGCGGCAGCAGCACGGTGGTACCCAGCTGGGCCATCACCATCAGGGCGCCGACCATGGGCAGGAACGCCACGCCGGTCTTCGTGGGGCTGAAGCCCAGGTGGAGTTGCAGGTAGTAGGTGAGGAACAGGAACACCCCGAACATGCCCGCGCCGCTGATCAGCACGGCCAGGAAGGAAGCACCGCGATTGCGGTCGAGCAGGATGCGCAGGGGCAGCAGCGGGTGGGCGGCGCGGGTCTGCCACCAGGTGAAGGCGGCCAGCAGCACGGCGCCGGCGATCAGGAAGCCCCAGGTGAGCGGCGAGCCCCAGTCGTGCGTCTCCGCGTTGGAGAAGCCGTAGACGACGGAGAACAGGCCGCCGGCGACCAGGATCGTGCCCGGCACGTCCAGCTTGGCGGTCGTGGCGTCGCGGCGGTTGCTCAGCAGGAGCCAGCCGCCCGCGAACGCGGCCACGGCGATGACGACGTTGACGTACAGCGTCCAGCGCCAGTCCAGGGCGTCGGTCAGGATGCCGCCGAGGAGCAGGCCCACCGCGCCGCCGGCACCGGCGATGGCGCCGTAGACGCTGAACGCGCGGGCGCGCTCGCGAGCGTCGGTGAACGTGGTGTTCAGCAGCGACAGCGCGGCCGGTGCGAGCAACGCCCCGAAGACGCCCTGCAGGGCGCGGGCGAAGACCAGCATCTCGAAGCCGGTCGCGGCGCCGCCGAGCGCCGAGGCCGCGGCGAAGCCGACGATGCCGACGAGGAAGGCCGGCTTGCGGCCGAACAGGTCGGCTATCCGGCCGCCGAGCAGGAGCAGGGAGGCGAACGCCAGCGCGTACGCGGTGACGATCCACTGCCGGTCGCCGTCGGAGAAGTGCAGGTCGGCCTGGGCCGAGGGCAGGGCGATGTTCACGATGGTGGCGTCCAGCACCACCATCAGCTGGGCGAGGGCCACGACCGCGAGGATCCACCACCGCTTCGGCGAGGCCGCGGGGGGCGTCGTCCGGGCGGCGGCACTCTCGGGCGCGCTGTCGGTGAGGGATGTCTGTGGCATGGGAGGACCCGTTTCAGGGACGGCGTACGAGGAAGGTAATGAGTACGTAAACGAAACGGTTTCGTACACATCGAGACTAGACCAGCCCGAGCGAAACGGCAACGTTTCGCTCAGGCATGCCCGGTGACCGCTCATATTCCTTGACGCGCATATAACGGCAGAGGCATATTGGGGTCATGTCCGACGCCGCCCTCTGGACCGCACTCGCCGACCCCCACCGGCGGGCCATCGTCGCCCTGCTCCTGGAGCGGCCCCGGCCCGTCGGTGAGATCGTCGAGGCGTGCGGACTGAGTCAGCCGAGCACCTCCAAGCACCTGAAGGTGCTGCGCGAGGCGGGTCTGGTCCGGGTGCGACAGGACGCCCAGCGCCGCGTCTACGCCCTGGACCCCGGCCCGATCGCCGCCCTGGACGCCTGGCTCGCCCCGTACCGCGCGCTGTGGGGCAAGAGCCTCGACGCGC
Organism: Streptomyces sp. NPDC126510; assembly: GCF_040302345.1. NCBI lineage: Bacteria > Bacillati > Actinomycetota > Actinomycetes > Kitasatosporales > Streptomycetaceae > Streptomyces > Streptomyces sp. NPDC126510. The sequence goes on from NZ_JBEORR010000033.1 coordinate 50,374, forward strand.
TGGGCCGCCGCCTCGACGAGACGCCGGACACCCCCGAACCGTCCGCTGCGAAGGACTGATCACCGTGACCACGGACCTCACCGGCACCTATGTGACCCTGGAGGACGGCCGCCCCGCCGTCCGTTTCAGCCGCGTCTACGACCATCCCGTCGACCGCGTCTGGCAGTTCGTGACCGACCCGGACGAACTGGAGCGCTGGTTCCCCTCCCGTGCCGAGATCGAGCTGCGCCCCGGCGGCGCGATCAGGTTCAGCGGTGACCCGCACATGGAGGACTCCACCGGCCGGGTCCTCGCCGTCGACCCGCCCCGGCACCTGTCGTTCGACTGGGGCGGGGACGAACTCCACTTCGACCTGGCGGAGACCGACGGCAAACGCACCCGCTTCACCCTCACCAACGTCCTCGCCGCCGAGGACACCGCCGCCCGCAACGGCGCCGGCTGGGAGGTGTGCCTGACCATGCTGGACGCCCGGGCACGCGGCGAGCGGACCACCGGTCCGCACACCGGTCCCGGCGCACCCTGGAAGGACCTCTACGCCGCCTATGTCGCGGCTGGTCTGCCCTCCGGCGCGCCGGTGCCCGGACAGGACTGACGGCTCACGCCATCTGACGCCGCACCAGCTCGTGCAGCCGCCCGTTCGTGTCCGCGAGGAGCTGGGCGGGCGGGCCCTGCTGGATGACCTTGCCGTCCTCCATCACCACGACCCGGTCGGCGTCCATCACGGTCGACAGCCGGTGCGCGATGACGATCCGGGTGGCGTTGAGGGCCTTGGTGCTCTCGATGACCGTGCGCTGCGTCTCGTTGTCGAGCGCGCTGGTCGCCTCGTCGAAGAAGAGGATGCGCGGCCGGCGGATCAGCGCCTGGGCGATCATCAGCCGCTGGCGCTGGCCGCCGGAGACGGCTCCGCTGCCCGCGACGATGGTGTGCAGGCCCATCGGCATCCGCTTGATGTCCTCGGCGAGACCCGCCATCTCCGCCGCCGCCATCGCCTCCTCCGGCGTGTACGGCTCGGTGCCGCAGATGACGTCCAGGATCGAGCCGTTGAACGGCTGCGCGTGCTGGAGCACCACACCGCACTGACGGCGCACCGCCGACTGGTCCAGGGCCGCAAGGTCCTGCCCGTCGTACAGCACGCTGCCCGACACGGGCCGGTCGAAGCCGATCAGCAGCCGCAGCAGCGTCGACTTCCCGCAGCCGCTGGGGCCGACGACTGCGACGAACTCGCCCGGCCGTGCCTCGAAGGACACGTCGTCCAGGACCAGCGGACCGTCGTCCGCGTAACGGAACGACACCCGCCGGGCCTCGATCGCCCCGGTCAGGGGACCCGGCCGGGTGCTCGCCGTGCGCACCTCGGGTGTCGCGTCCAGCACCGGCTTGATCTCCTCGAACAGCGGCAGCGCCGCCACCGCCGAGACGAACGAGCCCGTCAACTGGGTGACGGAGGTCAGCACCATCGTCACCGAGGTGTTGAAGGTGAGGAACGCCGCCGCCGACATCGAGCCCCTGGCCGGACCGGCCAGCAGCATGAACATCAGCAGGGTGCACAGCGGCAGGTACACCGCGCCCAGCACCGTCGTGAGGTTCTTGATGCGGCCGACCTTCTGCTGGAGCTCACGGCTGCGCGCGAACTCCGACGCCCACGCGGCGTACGCGTAGTTCTCGGCGGCGGCCACCCGCAGCTTGGGCAATCCCCGCAGCGTCTGGAACGCCTGGTTGTTCAGCTTGTTGGCGAGCACCACAAGACGCCGCTGCCAGCGCACCTGCCACAGCCCGAGCGCCAGGAACACGGACGCGATGACCACCAGCATGCCGATCGCGGCCATCGCCATCGGCACGCTGAACCAGAACAGCAGCCCCAGGTTCATCGCGCCGACCGTCACCGACTGGGCGACCGTCGGGCCGACTCCCGCCAGCAGCCGGCGGATCGAGCTGATGCCCATGGCCGCACTGGCCAGTTCGCCGGTGGAGCGCTCGGTGAAGAACCTCGTCGGCAGTCTCAGCAGCCGGTCCCACACCGCCGGCTGGAGCGTGGCCTCGATCCGGCCCTCGATCCGCAGGATGGTGAGGTTCTGCAACAGCATGAAGGCCGCGGCCACCACACTGCTCAGCATCACCGCGAGGCACACCTGCACGATCAGGCCGGTCTGCGCCTTCGGCACGAACTCGCCCAGCACCTTGCCGGTCGCGACCGGCACCAGCGCGCCGATCGCCACCGTGACCAGACCGCTGAGGAGCAGGCCCGTCAGATCGCCGCGCATGCCCTGCATGCAGAACCGCAGCAGCCCCAGCGGGCCGAGCCCGCGCTCCGGCAGCGGACGGTAGAACATCACCGCGCGCGGCTCGAACTCGTCGGCGTTGGCCTTCTCGACCGGCGTCTCACGCCCGGTCGACGGATGCACCGCGACATAGCCGCCGCGCCGCCACAGCAGCGCCACCGGCGCGCCCGACAGGGCCCGCTGGCCGACCAGCGGCCCCACGTCGTCCCGCCACCAGCGGCCGTCGAGCCGGACGGCCCGGGTGCGCACGCGGGAGGCGAGGGCGACCTGCTCGACCGGGTCGAGGCGGTCGCCGCCGGTGCCTTTCTGGGTCGGCTCGGTGATCCGGATCCCGGCCGCCTGCCCGACCAGCTTGCAGGCCGCGTACGTGGCGTCCGCGTCGGCCGAGGTCGTGCGCTTCGAGGAGCGCTTGCCGATCGAGGCGAGCAGCGTCTGGTCGGCCTGGGCACGCACCGCCTCACCGGCCTTGATGCCCTCGGCCGTGCGCGTCTCGTGGGTGCGCTCCAGCTGCTCGATCCAGCGGTCCAGCGTGGTCAGCAGCCGGTACTGCTGGTCGACCATCGACTGCCACAGAGCGGGGTCCATCAGCAGGTCGGCCGCGGCCTCCGCGCCGTACAGCGAGCCGTACTGCACGCTGCCCGGCGGCACCTGCATCCAGAACACGTCGTCGTCGGTGGGCGCGGCGGCCCGTTCGGTGGCCATCGGCGCCTGGAAGAGGATGGACAGGCTGCGGCCGACCCCGAGGGCGAGCGCGTACTCCAGCGGACTCGTCGTCGGCGGCACGTACTGCGGGTTGCCGTACTCGTCGTACGACCAGGTCGCCGTGTTCGCGGGCTGGTACAGCTCGCGCAGGCCGATGCGGTGCACCACGCAGTCCCGCAGCGGCCGGGCCACCAGGGTGTGCTGCGGACCGGGCACCGGGCCGAGCACCAGCGAGCCCGCCTCCAGCCGGCCCAGATGGTGCCAGTGACCCTGCTGCCCCGCGTCGACCGCGAACAGGTCCACGGCACCGGACGCGACCAGCCACAGCACCTGCGGGCCTTCGAGGTCGAGCCGGTTGAACCCGGCGCAGTCGATGCGCGAGCCCAGCTGCCCGAAGGCGCCCAGCACGAGGTCGCCGTCGTGCCCTTCGTGAACGGCCGTCATCTCACCGCTCCCTGACCAGTGCCGCGTACGCTCCGCCGCGGGCCACCAGGTCCTCGTGCCGTCCCCGCTCCACGACCGTGCCGTGCTGCAGGACGACGATCTCGTCACTGTCGCGCACCGTGCTGAGCCGGTGCGCGATCACCACACAGGCGCAGCCGCGCCGGCGCAGGTTGTCCATCACGACCAGCTCGGTCTCCGCGTCCAGCGCGCTCGTGACCTCGTCGAGCACCAGGATGCTCGGTCGGCGCACCAGCGCCCGCGCGATCTCCAGGCGCTGGCGCTGCCCGCCGGAGAAGTTGCGGCCGTCCTGCTCCACCTTGCTGTGGATGCCGCCCGGACGGCGGGTGATCACGTCGTACAGGGCGGCGTCGCGCAGCGCGTCCTCCACCGCGTCGTCGGGGATCGACGGGTCCCACAGCGCCACGTTGTCGCGGACCGTGCCCTCGAAGAGGAACACGTCCTGGTCGACGAAGGAGACCGAGGCGGCCAGCGCCCCGCGCGGGATGTCCTCGATGCGCTGCCCGTCGATACGGATCACGCCCTCCCACGGCGCGTACAGCCCGGAGATCATCCGGGACACCGTCGACTTGCCGCTGCCCGACCCGCCCACCAGCGCCACCTGCTGACCGGGTCCGACCGTCAGGTCGAAGCCGGTCAGCAGGGGCTTGTCGAGGGGGCTGTAGCCGAACGTGATGTTCTCCAGCTCGACATGGCCTTGCAGACGGCGCGTCGACTCGCCCGAGCCGGGGCGGCCGTAGAGCGGGTCGGTCTTGAAGTTCTCCACGTCCTTCAGCCGGGCCACGTCCGCGGCGAAGTCCTGGATGCGGCCCGCGACACCGTTCAGCCGGGTCAGCGGGGCCGTGAAGCGGGTGACCAGGGCCTGGAAGGCGACCAGCAGACCGACCGAGATGTGCCCCTCGACCGCCCGCATGCCGCCGATCCACAGGATCAGCGCGCTGTTGAGGGTGGCGAGCGTCGGCGCGACCACGCCCAGCCAGGCACTCGGCACGCCGAGCCGCTGCTGCTCCTCCAGGGTCGTGGCGTGCTGCCCGGCCCACTTGCGGAAGTAGCCGTCCTCGCCGCCGGTCGCCTTCATCGTCTCGATGAGCTGAAGTCCGGTGTACGCCGTGTTGGTGAGACGTGCGGTGTCCGCTCGCAGCTTCGCCGTGCGCGTCGCCCGCAGCCGGATGACGACCCGCATGGCCACGATGTTCAGCAGGGCCACGCCGATGCCGACGAAGGTCAGCTGCGGGTCGTAGGTGTACAGCAGCACCGCGTACAGCACGACCACGACCGCGTCCACGCCCGCCGCGGCGAGATCGCGGGACAGGGTCTCGGACACCGCGTCGTTGGACTGCAGGCGCTGCACCAGGTCGGCCGGGCTGCGCTGGGAGAAGAAGGTCACCGGCAGCCGCAGCAGGTGCCGCAGGAAGCGGGCGCTGGAGAGAGTGGAGGAGATGATGCGGCCGCGCAGCAGGTTGGCCTGCTGGAGCCAGGTCAGCACGACCGTGAGCAGCACGCAGGCCGCCATCGACGCGAACAGCACGCCGAGCAGCGAGGTCTGGTTACCGATCAGGAACTCGTCGATGTAGGTGCGGCTGAGCGCGGGCACCGCCGCGCCGACCGCCACCAGCAGCAGACTCGCCAGCACCGCGGCGGGCATGGTGCCCGCGGTGCCGCGCAGCCGTGCGGGCATCGCGCCCAGGACGCCCGGCTTGCGGCCGCCCCGGGTGAAGTCCTCGCCGGGCTCCATCACCAGCACGACGCCGGTGAAGCTGCCGTCGAAGTCCTCCATGGGGACGAAGCGGCGGCCCTTGCCCGGGTCGTTGATGAAGACGCCGCGGCGGCCGAAACGCCGGCCTATCCCGTCGTAGACGACGTAGTGGTTGAACTCCCAGAACAGGATGGCCGGCGACTTCACCTCGGCGAGGGCGGCCAGGTCCATCTGCATGCCCTTGGCCGTCAGGCCGTAGGAGCGGGCCGCCTTGAGGAGGTTGCTGGCGCGCGAGCCGTCACGGGAGACACCGCAGGCGATGCGCAGCTCCTCCAGCGGGACGTGCTTGCCGTAGTGGCCGAGCACCATCGCCAGGGAGGCGGCGCCGCACTCGACGGCTTCCATCTGGAGCACGGTGGGGGTGCGGACGGTCTTCGCCCGGGCCTTGGGAACCTTGCGCTTGGGCGGGGCGGCGCGGCGCCTGCTCCGCGGCTCCTGTGCGGTCGCGCTCATGGCAGCAGCCAGTCGACGGGGCGCTCGTCGGCCAGCCGGATCGAACCGGAGGCCAGCGTCATGGAGGTCAGCTTGTAGGGCGGCCCGTCCGCCGAAGACCACCGGTAACCGCTCTTCGTGGCGGAGGACTTGTCCAGCCGTACCGTCACGGCCACCGGCCTGCCCTGCTCGGTGAACTGCTCACCCAGCTGGCTGTCCCCGAGGAACGCGGCGATCGTCTGCGGGGACTGGGCCGAGCGGTCCACCGCCTTCACATGGCCGCGCAGCACGCCGTACTCCTGTGTCGGCACCGACTGCACCGTCAGGTCCACGGCGGCGTCGTCGGGGATCGAGGCGGCGTTCTCGGCGGGGACGTACACGGTGGCGTAGAGGGGGTCCGTCGTGTGGGCGACCTTCTCCACGGCGGCGACGTTCGCGCCGGTCTGGATGATCTGCCCGACGGTCGCGGCGAGCGCGGAGACCCGGCCCGCGGCGAGCGTGCGCACGACCGCTTCACCCTTGGCCGTACGGACCTTGAGCACGGGGGAGTCCGCGGGCACCTGCTGGCCCTGCTTGGCGAGCACGGCCGTGACCTGGCCCGCGACGGGGCTCTGCAGGAGGTAACTGCCCTGCCCGTGCGTGATGATGGCGGGCGCGCTGACGGTGGAGGTCACCGATCCGGTCACCGCCCACACCGAGGCGGCCGCCATCGCGACCACCGTCACCGAGAGCACGAGCCAGCCCTGCGGACGGGCGAAACGCACCGGGAGGTCGAGTTCCTCCGGTGACTGGAGCTTGGCGAGGGCCTGTTGGCGGAACTGCAAGGAACATCCCTCACCCGTGGAAGAGGTGGTTACGGAACCCGAAGAACCCGGAACCGCCGGCTGCGGTTCCGGGAATCAACGGCACAAAGGCTCGATCAGAGGCCGGAGACCAGGCCGGTGACCGGGGCCGTGTTCAGGCCGGTGACGCCCTCGACGGTGCCAACGGCGGTGTCGACCAGGCCGGAGACCGGGGCAATGCCGTCGACGGTGTCGGTGACGGTGTTCACGGCGTTCACGGACAGGCCGCCGGAGATGGCGTCGAGCTGGGCGTCGGCGATCTCGACGGTCTCAACCTGGGGGGTGGAGTTCATGGTGGAACTTCCCTTCATATGGATATCTCACAAGGGGGGAGCGGCCCCCTCTGGGGACAGATGACGGCCGCGACCGCGAGCGCCGGACATCCGTTTCCGAGTGCCCTGAGCGGCCCCCGCGGTGCGATGGATCAAAGCACGCCGCTGCTCCGCGCTTCCAATCAACCACCCCTCTCACCAGGCAACTTGCGCCCCAGCGGCATCGATCCGTGGAGGTCTGCGCACCGCTTGGGGGCGAGTTCTTCACATGCGCCACCGCATCGGCGCATCCCGGCCCTTGAGTCGCCGGGCGGCGAATCCGGCACTCCCGCCCCAAAGGCATGACCGACCCGGCCGGGCTGTGGATAACCCTCATTTCGGTGACCGGGTTGAGCAGTCGGTGTGCAGATTCGCTGAAGCCGGGGTTTGGCTCCGCGATGGCAACAGATCGTTCCCGGCCGGATACGGAGCGTTTCGTTCCGCCATGCCGGGACGGTGCCCGGTGCTGAAAGGCCGTCATCCGGCCATGGCTCGCCGCGGTCCGGCCGGGCCCGCCCTGCTGGACCGGCCCCTGTGAACAGGGCGGTCCCGGGATCAGCGGTCGGCTTGCCTGCGGCGGGAGTTGGCTGATTCCGCGATGCGAAGGGATCACTTGCAATCGGAATTGAACGCCCCGTGCGGCACGTGCGTACCAACAGCCATCCAGGCGCCCCCCAGAAGCTGCCGGACGGCGGCACCTACTCCGTTCCCCAGGAGGAGAGAAGTTTGAGTCACAAGCGAATTCCGAAGCGCAAGGCCGCGATAGCGGCGGGCGGCGTGGTGGCGCTCGGCGCGGCCGCGATCCTGCTCCCCAACGCCAACGCCTCGCAGGACGGTTCGTCCGGCGACGCGGCTGCCGCGCCGAAGACCCTGAAGGCGGGCGACGCCTCGGATCTCGCCTCGCAGCTCTCCGGGCTCCTCGGTGAGGCGTTCGGCGGCTCCTACTACGACGGCGACAACAAGCAGCTCGTCGTCAACGTCGTACCGGGCGACAACAACAATGTGATCGTGCAGGCGAAGGCGGCCGGCGCGAAGGTCCGCGAGGTCGACAACAGCTGGTCGGAGCTCCAGGACGGCGCGTCGACGCTGAAGTCCGAGGCGACCATCGCGGGCACCTCGTGGTCGATCGACCCGCGCACCAACAAGCTCCTGGTGACCGCGGACAGCACCGTGACCGGTGCCAAGTGGGACAGACTGGAGAGCACCGTGCAGGAGCTCGGCTCCGGCATGGCCACGCTCAAGAAGTCCTCCGGCACCTTCAAGCCGTTCGTCTCCGGAGGCGACGCCATCTTCGCGGGCGGCTCGCGCTGCTCCCTCGGCTTCAACGTCACCGCGGGCGACGGCTCCCCGGCCTTCCTGACGGCCGGTCACTGCACCCTCGGCGGCAACGAGTGGTCCGACACCCAGGGCGGCCAGCCGATCGCCACGGTCGACCAGTCGACCTTCCCCGGCAACGGCGACTTCGCACTCGTGAAGTACGACGACCCGGCGACCGAGGCGCCCAGCGAGGTCAACACCGGCGACCAGACCGTCCCGATCACGGAGGCCGCGGAGGCGACCGTCGGGCAGCAGGTCTTCCGGATGGGCAGCACCACCGGGCTCAACGACGGCCAGGTCCTCGGCCTCGACGCCACGGTGAACTACCCGGAGGGCACTGTCACCGGCCTCATCCAGACCGACGTCTGCGCAGAGCCCGGCGACAGCGGCGGCTCGCTGTTCACCCAGGACGGTCTCGCCATCGGCCTGACCTCCGGCGGCAGCGGTGACTGCACGGCCGGCGGCGAGACGTTCTTCCAGCCGGTGACCACCGCCCTGGAGGCGGTCGGCGCGACCCTCGGCGCGGGCGGTGCCGCGGGCGGCGGTGCCGGTGACGAGGCCGGTGCGGGCGAGGAAGCCGGCGCGGGCCAGGAGGCCGGCGCGGGCGACGAAGCGGGTGCCGGTGAAGAGGCCGGTGCCGGTGAGGAAGCCGGTGCGGGTGCCGGAGCCGGTGAAGAGGCGGGCGCTGGTGCCGGTGAGCAGGCCGGCGGCGACGAAGCGGGCGCCGGAGCCGGTCAGGACGCGGGTGCCGGTCAGGACGCGGGTCAGGGTGTCGAGGACAACTCCGGTCTGACCGAGTCCCGCTGACCCCAGCAGATCCGTCGGCAGCCGGTCCGACGCAGCCGGCCCGGTTCCGCCCCCTTCCTGGCGGAACCGGGCCGGCTCCTCTGCGTTCCGGCCCGGTCGCCGATGCCCACCGGCCCTACCCGAGGGCCCTGATCAGCAACAGGGCGATGTCATCGAGCCGTTCCTCCCCGTCCGCGCGGTGCCGCTCCTGATGGACGAGGCTGTCGGCCAGTTCGTCCAGCGGCTGGTCCCCGGCGTCCCCCAGCCGCCGGCCCAGATCCGCGAGGGCCTCCTCGAAGTCCGTACCGGGGGACTCCACCAGCCCGTCGGTGTAGAGGACGAGCAGCGAACCGGGGGGCAGGGCGACCTCCGTCGTCGGGTACACCGCCGAGGCGTCGATGCCCAGCAGCGGGCCGCCCGCCAGATCGAGCACCCGCACCCGCCCGTCCGGCCGTCTGAGCAGCGGCGGGGGGTGTCCCGCCCGGGACATCACGGCCCGCCCGTGCTCCGGGTCGAGCCGCAGGTACAGGCAACTGGCGAACAGGTCGGACCCGAGGTCCAGCAGCAGCCGGTTGGTGCTGCGCATGACCTCCTCGGGCGCCTGCCCCACGGTCGTGTAGGCCCGCACCGCCGTGCGGACCTGCCCCATCAGCCCGGCCGCCGTGACGTTGTGGCCCTGCACGTCCCCGATCACCGCCGCCGCACGCCCCTGGGTGCCCACCAGGTCGTAGAAGTCGCCGCCGATGTCCATGCCCTGAGTGGCCGGCACATAGCGGCCGACCGCCTCGATGCCGGGCAGCGACGGCAGGGAGTGCGGCAGCAGTGCCTCCTGCAGGCCGTGCGCGAGCCGGTGCTTGGCGTCGTAGAGCAGCGCACGCTCCAGTGCCTGGGCGATCAGCCCGGCCATGCTCGTCATCACCGCCCGCTCCTCCGTCGGGAACGGGTGAGGCTCGGCGTAGGAGAGCACGCACGTCCCCACCGGGCGGCCCTGGGCGATCAGCGGCAGGAAGGCCCAGGCGGCGAACCCGTCGGGGGTCGCGAGCCGGGCCGGGTACAGGCGCTCCAGCTCTTCCTGCGATTCGAAGAACGCGGGTACGCCCGTCCGCAGCACCTGGGTGCCCGGTGTCGGCTCGGTCAGGGGCATCCCGTCGAACCGCTCCACCACATGCGGGTCCCGGTACCCGCGGTGCCCGAGCACCCGCAGCCGCTTGGCCCGCGAGCCCAGCATCACCAGGGCCTGGCTGCCCACCGCCGGGGCGATCTCGTCCGCGACCAGCTGCACCACGTCCTGCACCCCCACCGCCTCGGTGAGGGCGCCGGCCAGGTCCAGCACCTGCGAGATGGTGACCAGCCGGGAAGGTGCCCCGTCGGACGGCGGTGCGGTGCGGTTCATCCGGGACACGGCCCGGGACCTGGTGATGCGGACGCTCAGGCCCGTCGTGCTCGGGTACAGCCGGAACGACAGCCATTCACCGGGCGGCCGCAGCGCCACGAACGAGGTGACGTGCTGGCTCAGCAGCGCCGCCCGGTAGCGGTCCTCGTACACCGGGTCGTTGAGCCAGGGCACCGACGCCCACAGCTGGGTGCCGAGCAGTCGGCTGACCGGGACGTTCAGCAGCTCGGCCGCGGCCGCGTTCACGAAACCGACCCGTCCGTGCAGGTCCAGCGAGACCAGCCCGTAGGGCAGCCGGCTCACCATTCGGGCCGCCTCGACCGTGCCGAGCGTGCCGGCCATACCGCCCACCAGGGGCGAGGCGAGCAGGTCGGTCTCGGGGTGCGGCGGGATGCTGTGCTCCGCGGCCCGCTCCAGCCGGACCGCCAGCCGGCCGCAGGCCGCGGTCAGATGCTCCCGCTCGTGGTCGGACATCTCCGCCGGATGCGCGCCCGGCCACGTGACGAAGACCGCGCCGTAGACGGTCGACTCGGTGGCGACCGGCACCGCGGCCAGGGCGAACGGGTAGGGCAGCACCACGGCGATCCGCGGGTAGAGGCGGGCCATCTGCTCCTCGCCGCCGACCCACACCAGCCGCCGTTCGCGCGCCGCGTCGGCGACCGGGATCGGGGAGCTCAGGCCCACCCGCTCCCAGGGCGCCGCGAACGCCCGGGGCAGACCGGCCATCACCGCCATCTCCAGCACGGGCTGGTCCGGTGCCATCAGGTACACCGCTCCGGAGTGGGCGTGCACCTCGTCCATCATCGAGGCCAGCGCCAGCGAGAGCAGGGGACGGCCGACCGGCGTCCTGGCGGCTGCCGGCGCCTGCGCGGACGACTGCCCGTCGGACACGCCGACCACCTCCTCGCACGGCCGCGCGACCGGGTCCAGGAACAAATCTCCCCCCTGGCGGCCCGTCCCGCACGACGAGCGGCTCCGGAACCGTTTCGGTTACCGTCGGTCACACCGGTGCCGGACCCACAGGGGGCACTCTCGTACCCCGAGCGTCCCGACCCATGCCCCCGTAGTCGAAGCGTGGTCGGGCGTATGGGCGCCGGGCGTGCGCCCCCGCGCCTCCTGATGGCCGGTTTCTCACGTACACGCAGGGTCACGGTCGCGAACAATGGGGCACGCGCTCACCAGGACGAGGGGGCGTACGGCGAGCGGAGGGGGTGGCAGTGATCCGGGTGCTTCTGGTCCACGACGAGTGTCTGGTGCGGTCGGTGCTGGCGGAGTGGCTGCGGCAGGAGTCCGACCTGGCGGTGCACGACACGTCGTGGCGCGGCGCGCCGGGCATGGTGCGGTCGGTTCGGCCGGACGTGTGCGCGGCGGACCTGGAGTGCGCGGATTCCTACGGCATCCCCCCGCTGGGTGAGCTGTGCCGGCCGGGGCCGGACCGTGTGCGCCCCCGATTACTCGTGCTCGCCACCGCGAGCCGGCCCGGCCTGCTGAAACGGGCCGTCGAGGCGGGGGCGCTCGGGTACGTCGACAAGGAGGGGTCCCCGCAGAATCTGCTGCGCGGGATCCGTCGCGTCGCTGAGGGGGAACGTTTCGTCAACGACTCGCTGGGCTTCGGGTTCCTCAAGGCCGCCGAGATGCCGCTGACCCGCAGAGAGCTGAGCGTGCTGACCCTCGCGGCCGAGGGAGCCTCCATCGCGGAGATCGCCGGGAGCCTGCACCTGTCCCACGGGACGGTGCGCAACTACATGGCCGCCATCACCCGCAAGACCGGGGCCCGCAACCGCATCGACGCGATACGCATATCGCAGGGCCAGGGCTGGCTCTGACCCCTACCGGGCCAGTGCGGGAGTCCAGCTTCCGACGAGGTCCCGGTACAGCGCGGAGGACCGCAGCAGCTCCTCATGGTCGCCGTACGCCGTGCTCCGGCCGTCCATCACCAGGACCCGGCCGGCGCGGCGGGCCGAGCTGATGCGGTGGGCCACCACCACCAGGGTCCCGCCCGGCCGCGCGGCGAACGCCCGCTCCGCGCGCTCCTCCGTCTCCGGGTCCAGATGGCAGGTCGCCTCGTCCAGCAGGGCGAGCGGGGCGTACGACAGATACGCGCGGGTCAGCGCGACCAGCTGCCGTTCGCCGGCCGACAGCGCCGGGGGATCGACCCGGGCGCCGAGCCCCCCGAGCCGGTCGGCCAGGGGGGCGAGACCGACCGCCTCGGCCGCGGCCAGCATCTCCTCCTCGGGCACCGGGTCCGGACGCAGGTAGGCGAGGTTCTCGGCCAGCGTGCCGCCGAAGACATACGCCTCCTGCGGGATGAGCACGCGAGCGGCGGCCGCCTCGGGGCCGGGCACGGGGTGCCCGCCGACCCGGACGGTGCCGCGCGAGGGCGTGAGCAGCCCTGCCACGAGCGCGGTGAGCGTTGACTTGCCGGTGCCGCTGGGCCCCACGACGGCCACGTGGGCGCCGGGCGGGAGGACGAGGTCGAGGTCGTGGACGACAGGCGCACTGGCGGGACCGTAGGCGAAGGTGACGGAGGCGAGGGAGACGGCCGGGGGCGGCTCCGCGGCGGGCCCGTCGGCCGGCTGAGGCCTGCCGTCGATGGCGGTGTGCGTGGGGCGGAAGCTCGAGGCCGGGGGAGGTGGGGTGGTGTCGTCGTCTGCGGTGTCCGGCCTGGCCAGTCTGCGCAGTACAACGGTCAGGCGGGAGCCGCTCGTGCCCAGGCCGTGGATCAGGTTGCGCAGGGCCGGGAGCAGGGACTGGGTGACGTAGGCGAGGGCACCGACCAGGGCGCCCGTGGTGACGCCGTGGGCCAGGAGCCAGGGGGCGGCGGCGAGCAGCAGCACGATCGGCAGCTGGCCGCCGATCGTCAGGGACGCCACCCGCAGCACGCCCCAACGGGCGAGCGCGCGCGCCGCCCGCAGTTCCGCCTCGACACGCTCCCCGGTGCCCGCGGCGACCTGCGCCTCGGCACCGGTCGCCCTGATGTCGCGCAGGCCCGGGCAGACGGTGCCGAGATCACCGGCGAGGGCCTCGTCGGCGACCAGGAACGCCTCCTGCCGCCGGGCGAGGGGCCGCAGCGTCGCGGCGAACAACGCCATGCCGAGGGCCAGCGGCGGTCCCACGACCAGCAGGAGCGGCGGGGCGAGAGCGAGCAGGCCTGCCAGGGCGCCGGCGGAGGTGAACACGAAGGAGCGGGAGACCATGACCAGTCCGGCGAAGGTGTCCCGGGCGATCTCCACCTGCTGGGTGAGCCCGGACAGCGCCCCCGCGTCACCGCTGCGCACCCCGCGCGAGACCACCCGTTCCACGAGCCGGTCCCGGAGCGGTTCGACCAGGTCGGCGACGGCGGCGTAGACCCGGGCGGTGCCGTACGCGCCGAGCAGGACGCCCAGGCCGGTCACGGCCAGCCAGATCAGTCCGAGGTCCGCCCGGCCGCGCAGGAACCCCTCGTCCAGCGCCCGGGCGGGCCCGTATCCGATGAGGAAGGTCTGCCCGGTCTCCAGCACGGACCAGGCGGTCAGCCGCAGCAGGACCCGCCGACGGGCCAGCAGGAAGCGCAGGCCCAGGGCCGGGAGGCCGGTGGAGGACGTCATGCGTACACCCCGCCCCCGGCAGCCGCTCCCGTACACGTCCGGCCGCTCATGCCGTCACGTCCTTCTTCCCCCTCGTCCCGCCCCGGGTGTCCGGAACCGGCTGTGAACCGCCGTCGTCCGCGGGGGAGCCACCGTCGCCCGTGGGGGAGCCGGCGGTGTCCGCCCCCTCGGCGAACACCGCCCGGTACTCCGCCAGCCGCCACAACTCCTCGTGCCGCCCCACCGCCCGCACCCGACCGTCGTCCAGCCACGCCACGGCATCGGCGCACGCGGCCGTCGCGCCACGGTGGGCGACCAGGAGCCGGGTGCTGCCCGGGCCGTCGCCGAAGAGGGCGTCGGTGATGTGGCGCTCCGTCACCGTGTCGAGGCTGGAGAGGGCGTCGTCGAGGATCAGCAGGCGCCCACCGTGTGCGAACGCCCGAGCCAGCCCCAGCCGTTGGGACTCACCGCCGGAGCGCGGGGCGTCGGCGACCGCCGTGCCGTACCCGTCGGGGAGGCGGCGCACGAAGTCGTCGGCGAGGGCCGTGCGGGCCGCCTCCCGGATCCGGCCGGGGGAGGGGGACGGCAGGCCGAGGCCGATCGCCTGCTCGATCGTGCCGCCGAGCAGGGCGGGACGGGCGAAGGCGTAGCCGACGGCGCCGCGCAGATCGTCGTGCGGCAGCTCGCGCAGCGGCACACCGTCGAGGAGCACCTCGCCGCCGTCCGGGTCGGCCAGCCGTCCGGCGAGCGCGGCCAGCAGCGACTTGCCGGAGCCGGACCGGCCGACCACCGCCAGCGTCGTGCCGCCCGGCACGTCGAGGTCCACCCCCTCGAGCACGGTGCGTCCGCCGCGCCGGGCCGTCACCCCGCGCAGCTCCAGCCGCCCGGGACCATCGGGCAGCCTGCGGGCGCCGTACGCGGTGGCGGTTTCGGTCTCGACCTCGCCGAGGCGCCGGGCCGCGGCCCGGGCCCGGGCCAGGCCCGCGAGCCGGCCGACCAGCACACCGACGCCCGTCGCGAGCACCGCGTAGCGGGATGCCGCGAGCACCTCGCCCACCGAGAGCCGGTCCCGGCTGACCAGGACCCCGGCCACGGCGACGACCGCGAGTTGCAGCAGTGGCGCCACGGCGACCGCCCGGGCCGCGGCCCGCCCCTGCACCCGCCACATGCGGTGCCCGGCCCGGGACAGCTCGGGCAGCGGCCGCAGCACACGGGCCGTCTCCCGGCGCTCCGTGCCCGCCGCCCGGACGGTGCGGACCCCTTCGACGGCCTCCGCCAGCGCGGCCGCGATCCGGCCCTGCGCCTGCTGATAGCGCGCCGCGCTCTCGGAGGTGTCCCGCGAGACGGCGCGCAGGAGAAGGGCCAGCACGGGGGCTCCGGCGAGGAACACCGCCGCGAGCCACCAGTCGATCACCGCCAGCGCGACGACCCCGCCGGCGGGACCGGCGAGCGCGGCCAGCAGCGCGGCGCGGGCCGCCGGAGTGGTGCCCGCCTCGGCGGCGTTGCCCACCAGGCGCGCGACGAGGTCACCCGAGCCGAAGCGGTCCGCGGCACGCGGGCCCACGCCCAGGACGTGCCCGGTCAGCCGGTGGCGCAGCCACGCCGTGGTACGGGCGTCGACGGTGCCGGTGAGGACGGTCTGGGCCGCGTCGAGCAGCCCGAGCAGCAGGACGAGGCCGGCACAGCAGAGCACCCAGCGGGTCGCCGGGGCCTGCGCCAGCAGAAGATCGAGGGCCCGGCCGAGTGCGGCCGGAAGCAGCAGTTCGCCACCCGTCGCGGCGATGCTCACCAGGCACAGCGCCACACAGCGGGACCCGCTGTACCGGGTCGCCGTGCGCAGCAGCGTGCGCGCGTGTCCGGCCGCAGGGTCGTCGTCGCCGCGCGAGGTCATACGGGCCTTTCCTGGAACGGGAAGGACCCCGGGCGGCCCCTCCCCGAAGGGAGAGAGCCGCCCGGAGCCGGCAGACCGTAGATCAGAGACAGAGCAGAACGCTCGCGGCGCTGATGCAGGAGAGCAGGCTCACCGTGCTGTTGCCGCCGCCGGTCATGCGCTCGTCGGACTCGATGGTCTGCAGGTCGAGAAGTGCCATGGTGTGTCCTTCCATTGGGTGTCCGTCCGTGGTCATCCGTGGGGACGGGGTGGTGTCACGACTCCGCGGGATCGCGGAACCGCGTCAGTGGGGCCGCCTGTTCGGCGGCGGGAGGAACGGCAGGTGGGCGTCGGTCGCCGGGTCGAGGGCCGCGCCGAGCGCCAGCAGGCACCCTGCCGTTCCGGTGGAGAGGTCCATGGAGAGCCGCATCATCTGGTGGCCGGGGAAGGCCAGCTGGCCCTGGTAGGCCATCGCGAACCAGCCGAGCCCGGCGATCTGCGCGGCCAGCCGGTCCTCGGTCGCGCCCGGCGTCGTCGTGCGGCTGAGGTGCAGGATCATTCCGGCGCGGCCCTGGAAGAGCCCGGGCTGCGCGTAGAAGCGGGAGGTGGCCGCGGTGAGCACACCGGAACGGGCCGCCTCGAACTCCCCGGCGAGAGCGGGGGAGTGGGCCACGAGGTCGTCGAGGACCATGCCGAGGCCCGCGCTGCCGTCGCCGAGGTAGGGCAGGGTCCGCCAGCCCTCGTCGACCTCCAGCGACCCGTTCTCGCGTGTCACGCAGGACGCCAGGTCCCTGCGCAGGGCCACGGCCGCCGCCTCGAGCCAGGCCTCCTCGCCGGTCCACTCGTACTGCCGCAGCATGAGCAGGGCGGCACCGCTCGCGCCGCGCAGCAGTCCGGCGCGCGGCCGGGACGTCGCCGGGACCGGCTCGGTGAGCCGCTGGACGAGGATCCGCGCGGCCTCGTGGGCCCGCTCGCCCAGCTCCGCCTCGCCGGTCGTACGGGCCAGTTGCCCGAGGACGAGGCCCAGCCCGGCCAGTCCGCCGTGCAGGTCGGAGGAGAGGTTCTGCCACCGCTCGGCGAGGATGCCCTCGACCAGGTCCAGCGCCCGTTGCCGGTGCCCGAGCCGGTCGAGGACCAGGGCGACGCCCGCGAGCCCGTCGTACAGGCCGAGCGGGGTACCGACCGGGGCCGGTGCCGTCCGGTCCAGCAGCCAGCGCTCGCCCTCCTCGTACCGCTCGGCGCCGGCCGCGTCCAGTGCGAACAGCACCCCCGCGGCGCCGTGCGCGAGTCCGAGCCCGCCGCCGTCGGAGAACTGGGCGACGTCTCCGGGGAAGAGCCGGTCGTCGCGCTCCGGGGTGGCCGAGGCGAGGATGGCCTTGACCATCGAGTCGCGGCTGTAGGGCCAGTCGCCCGGATCCACCGGCGCGGAGGGAGCGGCCACCGTACGGCCGGACACCTCCCGCGTGATCTCGGCGACCGCCTGGTCGAGGAACTCCTTCGGTACGTCGGGGAACTGCTGCGATATCACCTCGGCCAGATGCGCCGCCTTGCCGCGGTCGACCACGAACAACGTGGTCACCGGCAGGAACAGGGCCAGCCGCAGACAGGCCAGTGCGTAGCGGTCGATGTCGGCGCCCCGGCGGTCCGGCGGCGCGAAGAACCCGGGGTGGGCGACGACCTGACGGCCGTTCTCCTCGGCCGGGGCCGCGGCCTCGAAGTCGAGGAGGGACACCGTCTCCTCGTCCGGGGCGACCATGATGTTGAAGACGTGCAGGTCGTTGAAGACGATGCCCCGGGCGTGCACCGCCGCCACGGCCTCCTCCACCTTGCGGTGGATGCGCAGCGCCCACGCCGTGTAGGAGGCGACGGCCTCCGCGTCGGGGTCCTGGGTGAGCAGCGGGTGCCGCTCGGCGAAGAAGGAGTTGAGGGGGCGGCCTTCGAGGAAGTCCATCACCAGGAAGCGGTGCCCGCCGAGCTCGAACCAGTCGCGCACCTCCGGGACCACGCCCGTGCCCGCCACCTGCTCCAGTGCCCGCTTCTCCCGCTCCAGCCGGGCGATCGCGTCGGCGCCGTCCGAGGCGAGACCCGCGTGCGGCCGGCCTTCCTTGAGGACGACCTTGCGCCCGTCACGGGTATCGGTGCCCGCGTACACTCCGCCGCCGTTGGAGAAGTGCAGTGCCTTCTCGATGCGATAGGGCAGCTCGCCCGTCGTCGTGTTGTTGCGCGCGTCGAGGTGCGGCTTGAGGAATGCCGGCAGCGTCACCCACTCGGGCACCTGGAAGGACGGCGACCGCCGGTCCGGCACCAGCCGCCCCTCGCCGTCGCGCACCGCCGGCACCAGCGAGCCCCGCTCGTCCACGACGAACGCCCGTGCGAAGGCGCCGTAGCGCACGTACAGGGGACCTTCGCCCCAGCGCAGATCGGTCAGGATGTACGGCCCCTCGAACCCCTCCAGCAGGGCGCCCAGCTCGCTCAGCACCTGGTGCAGCTGCTCCTCGTCGGCCGGGTAGACCGTGACGAACTTGCCGCTGCCGTCGCGCGGCGCGTACTTGGTGTTGCGCAGGTGGAGCAGGTGCGGACCCGGCACGAACTTGAAGGCGACGCGCCGCTCGACGCAGTAGTCCCACACGATCCGGGCGACGTCCTCCGCGTTGGCCCGGGTCGCCGAGGCGTGGATCTTCCACCCCTGGGCCGGGCCCTGCAGCGGTTCGCCGTCCGGGCCGAGCGGCGTCATCGTCTGCCAGTCGCCGATCCGGGCCGACTCCCAGCCCTCGGGCAGCGGCCGGCGGGCCGTCTCGTAGAGGTGGGCGGCCGTCCCTTGCGCGCCCCGCGCCAGCCGGTCCGGCGTCTCGTAGAAGTGCCGGTCTGCCAGCGCGTACACCTCGTACCGCTTGTCCATGCGTCCCCCTCCTGACGAGCACCGAGCTTTCCAGCCACCAGACGGGCACGCACAGTCACGCCTGTCACGAGAACACCGTGCGGAACGCATGCGTAAAGACATGTTCGGTTCCTTTCGAGTGCGCTCGCCGGGCGCTCCTCCACGGAACGCCCACAGGGGCTGCGCAGGTGTCCTATAAGCGCTGTAATGGCCAACGTGGTCAGTCAGGGCGCCCAGGAGCGCGGAACGCGAACGCTGCGTGCCGAAGGTGCCCTCAGGGCGATCGCGATCGATCAGGAGTCGCCCGAACGGCTGCGCCGCGTCCTCGAACAGGCACTGGTGTTCGCCGGTGCGGCACTCGCCGCCGTCTACGCGCCCAGCGAGGACGGCGAGCTGCTGTGCCTGATGGAGTCGGCCGGAGTGCCCCGGACCCTGTACGGACTGCGCGACAGCTACCCGCGCGGCGGGCGGTCCCCCGTCGCCGAGGCCCATCGCCGCGGACGGCCGGTGTCGCTGGGCCCGGCGGAGCTCGCCGAGCACGCCCAGGCACGGCGCGTGCCCTCCCCGGACTTCTTCCTGACGGCCCTGCCCGTGCAGGGGGACGGCGGCTGCCTGCTGGCGGTGAGCGAGCGCCCCGACGGGTTCGCCGCCGACGACCTCAGGTGCCTGGAGCTCGTCTCCGACGCGGTCGCCTTCACCGCCCCGGCCGCGCCCGCGGAGGCCGGCGAGCTGCCACCGAGCGCTTTCACACTCGCCATGGACACCGGCCGCGTCCGGGTCGGCGACGACCTGCTGGACCTGTTCGGCCTGGACCCGGTGGAGTTCGACGGCCGGGTCGAGACACTGCTCAGCCTGACCGTCCCCGATGACCTGCCGTCGCTGATGTCCGTGGTGGAGGCGGACCACATGTCGATCGGCGACCGCGAGCTGGAGTTCCGGGTGCTCCAGCCCGCCGGTCCCCCGAAGTGGCTCCGGCTGCGGGGGCGCCTGCTGCCCGGCGGCGAGGGCCGCCCGGCACGGCTCGTGGGCACGGTCGTCGACGTCTCCACGCTGCGCTCCGACGTCACCGACGTGGCCCGGGTCCAGCGCCTGGCCGCCGCGCTGGCCACCGCCGTCACCGTCCGCGACGTGGGCAAGGCCGTGGTCGCCGCGCTGCGCGGGCCCCTGCGGGCCGACCGGATCGCCCTCGCCGAGCTGGAGAGCGAGCGGCTCGTCGTCACCGTGCTCGACCCGCCCGAACCCGAGGCCTGGCCCGAGCTGTGGCGGTCGGAGTGGCGCACCGAGTGGCCCGACGCGCCCGTGCGCGCGATGCCCACGCTCGCCGCGGCACTGCGCGCGGGCCGGGCCCGCATCTGGCCCGCCGGCAGTCCCCTGGAACGCGCCCTGGCCGAGGTGGGCCCCGGCGGCCTCGCCGTCCTGCCGCTGCCCGCCGGGAACCGCATGGCCGGCGCCTGTCTGATCGGCTGGGACACCCCGCACGACTTCGGCACCGACGAACGCGCCCTGCTCACCGCCTGCGCCGGCCTCGCCGGACAGGCCCTCGTCCGGGCCCGGGCCTTCGACGCCGAGCACGAACTCGTCGGCATGCTCCAGCGCCAGCTGCTGCCGCGCAGCCTGCCCCGGCTGCCGGGCGCGGTGGCCGTCGCCCGCTACCTGCCCAGCACGGCCGGGCTCGAACTCGGCGGCGACTGGTACGACGTCATCCCGCTGCCCGATCACCACGTCGCCCTCGTCATCGGCGACGTCCAGGGCCACAGCGCCGGGGCCGCCACCCTCATGGGCCAGATGCGCACGGCCCTTCGCGCCTACGCCGTCGAGGGGCACCCCCCGGACGTGGTCGTCGCGCACGCCAACCGACTGCTGACGGACATGGAGAGCGACCTCTTCGCCACCTGCTGCTACGTCGACGTCGACCTGGAGGAGGGCGCCGCCTGGTGCGTGCGGGCCGGGCATCTGCCGCCGGTGCTGCGCTACCCGGACGGCCGGACCGAGATCGCGGAGGCCGAGGGCGGTCCGCCTCTCGGGGTGGTCACCCGGGCCGACTTCCCCATGAGCCCGCTGCGGCTCCCGCCCGGCACCCTGATCACCCTGGCCACGGACGGGCTCGTGGAGACGCCCGACTCCGACATCGACGAAGGCATGGACCACCTCGCCGCGCGACTGGCGGACGCCGCACCCGCCGACCTGGGGCTGATCGCCGACACCCTGCTGGGCGATGCCCCGCGCAGCGACGACGTCGCCCTGCTCCTGTTGCGCTACGACGGCATGGCCCTGCGCCCGCTGCGGGAGAGCTGGACGGTCTGGCGGGTGCCGCAGGCCGTCGGGCACGCCCGCCGCTTCGCCCGGCGCACCCTGCGTTCCTGGGGCGTCACCGCCGAGTACGACGCCGTCCTGCTCGTCGTCTCCGAACTCGTCACCAACGCCCTGGTGCACACCGACGGCAAGGTCCGCATGGACCTCACCGTCATCGGCAGCCGTCTGCGCGTCGCCGTCGCCGACGCCTCCCCCCGCTCACCGGTCAGACCGACCAGCATCGGCTGGGAGGCCACCGGCGGCCGGGGCATCCTCCTCGTCGAGGCTCTCGCCGCGACCTGGGGCACCCTGCCGGTCAGCGGCGGCAAGCAGGTGTGGGCGGAGCTGCCGCTGGGGCGCTGAGCACCTCCGGCCCGGGCGGGGTGCGGCGGCTCAGCCCAGCCGCTTCAGCATCTCCTCCGCCAGCGGGGCCGACGACGCGGGGTTCTGGCCCGTGACCAGATTCCGGTCGGTGACCACGTGCGGGGCCCACGGCTCACCGGCCCGCACGGTCACCCCGGCCTCGGTGAGACGGTCCTGGAGCAGCCAGGCGGCACGGTCGGCGAGACCGCCCTGGATCTCCTCGGCGTTGGTGAACGCCGCGACCTCGTAACCGGCGAAGACGTTGCGGCCGTCGGCCCCGACGGCGGCCAGCAGCGCGGCCGGCCCGTGGCAGACGACACCGAGCGGCCTGCCCGACTCCAGGGCCCGGGCGAGCAGCCGGCCGGAGTCGGTGTTCACGGCGAGGTCCTCCATCGGGCCGTGGCCACCGGGGTAGAAGACGGCCGCGTAGTCCTCCAACCGGACGTCCTCGAGCCGCACGGGATGCCGCAGCTCGGTGAAGGACTCCAGGGCCTTCGCGATCCGGTCGGCGTTCTCCTGCCCGCCGTTGACCTCGGGAGCCAGGGACGCCCGGTCGACGGGGGGCTCGACACCGCCGGGCGTGGCCACGACGACCTCGTGGCCGGCGGCCCGGAACGCCTCGTACGGGGCGACGGCCTCCTCGGCCCAGAAGCCGGTGGGGTGGCCGGTGCCATCGGCCAGGGTCCAGGTGTCGGCGCCGGTGACGACGAAGAGGATCTTCGACATGGTGGTGCATCTCCAAGAGACGGGCCGCGGTCGGGCAGTGCGGCGATGATCGATGACTCGGACGGTGACGACCGTAGACCCGCGGGCCCCAAGTTTTCCAATGTCCGAACCAATGGCAGCCATAGCTTTTCCGATGGCGCAGCGCGCTAGGGTCGGGTTGCGTGAGGCCCATCGACCCGCTCGGCACGACCGGCACCCCCGCACAGCCCGACCTCAACCTGCTGCGCACCTTCCTGGCCGTCTACCGGTCCGGCTCCTTCACGGCCGCGGCCCAGCTGCTGGGCCTGTCCCAGCCGACCGTCACCACGCAGATCCGCTCGCTGGAGCGGCAGACCCACCGGGAGCTGTTCGAACGGCTGCCGCGCGGCGTCGCCCCCACCGCCGTGGCCCACGAACTCGCCACCCGGGTCGCGGCCCCCCTCGACGCCCTCGCGGCAGCCACCGGTCACGGCCCCCGGGAGGAGTCGCACGCCGAGCCGGTCCACTTGGCCGGGCCCGCCGAGCTGCTCTCCACGCGGGCCCTGCCCGCCCTCGCCCCGCTGGTCACCGAGGGTGTACGGCTGCGCGTGGCGACGGGACTGACCGATCCCCTGCTCGACGAACTGCGCGCCGGCCGCCACGACCTGGTGATCGCCACCACCCGGCCCCGCGGCCGCACCCTGTCCGCGGTGCCGCTGACGGACGAGGAGTTCGTCCTGGTCGCCGCACCCGTCTGGGCCGACCGTGCCGCGGAGCGCGGGGCCGCCGACGGGCCCGCCGCGTTGCACGACATCCCGCTGATCACGTACGCCGAGGACCTGCCCATCGTGCGCCGCTACTGGCGGCACGTCTTCGGCCGCCGCCTGAACTGCCGCGCCGCCGTCTCGGTGCCGGACCTGAGGGCCGTCCTGGCCCTGGTCACGGCCGGTGCCGGATTCAGCGTGCTGCCGCGCTACCTGTGCGCCGGGGAACTGGCGTCCGGCGCCCTGGTCCTCCTCGACGCCCCCGAGGACGCGCCGATCAACACCGGTTGGCTGGTCCGGCGGCCGGGCACCTCGGAGAACCCGCACGTCGCCCTCGTCCGCGACCGGCTGCTGGAGGCCGGCCGCACCTGGTGATGCCGCCCGGCGAACGGGTACCCGGCGTGACGCAGGACGGAAAACCGCCCCGAGCCGAAGGAAAAGGAAGAGAAGCGTCATGGCTCAGCATGTCCGCGACATCATGACCGGCGACCCGGTCACCGTCGAGCCGCAGACCTCCGTTGCCGAGGTGGCGCGCATCATGCGCGACGAGGACCTCGGGGCCGTCCTGGTGACGGACGGCGACCATCTTCGGGGCCTGGTCACCGACCGCGACCTCGTGGTGCGGTCGGTCAGCAAGGGCGGCGACCCGGAGCGGATCAGCGTGGCCGGCGCGTGCAGCGACGAGCTGGTCACCGTCGGTCCCGACGAGGACCTGGTCCAAGCGGTGGAGCTGATGCGCGAGCACTCCGTGCGCCGCATCCCGGTCGTCGACCACGGGCACCCCGTCGGCATCGTCTCCCTGGGAGACATGGCCATGGAGCGCGACCCCGAGTCGGCGCTCGGCGACATCAGCGCCGCGCGCCCCAATGCCTGAATGGGCATCTCGTCGGACGGTCCCGGGCCCGTATGGGGCCCGGGACCTCTGTTTGCGCCGAACGCCGGGTGGGCGAAAGGGAGTTCGATGCAGCCGTGCAGGTGTTCCGCGCCGGGTTTGTTCGGTTTTTCGCCGGGCACTCGAACAAGAGCGGAACAAGAAGGAAGATGATGAGTCGTGGAGTCCATGGACACCAGTGAGAAGCCCGTCGTCCGTCAGTACGAGACCGGCTGGTCGAAGGCACGCCGCCTGCGCGGAAAGGCCGCGCTGCGGACCTGCCTCCCCGCCGTCGGGGACCGGGGCACCCCCGGGACGGTGCGCTCCGGGCCGGAGTGGAACATCGTCCGCGGTGAGGACTGATCCCCTGATCCCGTTCCGCGGGACCGCGCGGTGACGATCCGAGTAACTCCGCGCATCGGTAACCAAAAGAAGTGATGTTCACATCCGCCGGTTCACGACTAAGGTGAACCGAATGAAGGCTCTCGTGCTGTCCGGCGGCGCAGGAACAAGACTGAGGCCGATCACGCACACGTCGGCCAAACAACTCGTGCCCGTGGCCAACAAGCCCGTCCTGTTCTACGGGTTGGAGTCGATCGCCGAGGCCGGCATCACCGAAGTGGGCATGGTCGTCGGGGAGACGGCCGCGGAGATCCAGGAAGCGGTCGGGGACGGGTCGAAGTTCGGTCTGGACGTCACCTACATCCCCCAGGAGCGGCCCCTCGGGCTGGCGCACGCGGTGCTGATCGCCCGGGACTACCTCGGTGACGACGACTTCGTGATGTACCTCGGCGACAACTTCATCGTCGGCGGCATCACCGGCCTCGTCGACGAGTTCCGCGGGAACCGGCCCGACGCCCAGATCCTGCTCACCCGCGTCGCCGATCCGCGCGCCTTCGGAGTCGCCGAACTCGACCCGTCCGGGCAGGTCATCGGCCTGGAGGAGAAACCCGACCAGCCCAAGAGCGATCTCGCGCTGGTCGGCGTCTACATGTTCACGCCCCTCATCCACGAGGCGGTCCGCGCCGTCGAACCGTCCTGGCGCGGCGAACTGGAGATCACCCACGCCATCCAGCACCTGATCGACACCCGCGCCGACGTGCGCTCCACGGTCATCAAGGGCTACTGGAAGGACACCGGCAACGTCGGCGACATGCTCGAGGTGAACCGCACGGTCCTCGAAGCCGTGGAGCGCCGCATCGACGGCGACGTGGACGACGGCTCGGAGACCATCGGGCGCGTCGTCCTGGAGGAGGGCGCCCGGATCGTGGGCTCCCGTGTCGTCGGGCCGGTCGTCATCGGCTCGGGCACCGTCGTCAGCAACTCCTACATCGGTCCCTTCACCTCCGTCGCCGAGAACTGCCGGATCACCGACAGCGAGCTGGAGTTCTCGATCGTGCTGCGGGACTCCTCGATCCAGGGCGTCGGCCGGATCGAGTCCTCGTTGATCGGCCGGCACGTCGAGGTGACCCCCGCCCCCAGCGTCCCCAGCGCCCACCGCCTCGTCCTCGGAGACCACAGCAAGGTGCAGATCACTTCATGAACCTCCTCGTCACCGGCGCCGCCGGGTTCATCGGCTCCCGCTACGTCCGCGCCCTGCTCGCCTCGGACGCACCCGACGCGCCGCGCATCACCGTGCTGGACAAGCTCACCTACGCCGGCACCCTCGACAACCTCGAACTGACCCACCCCCGGCTGGAGTTCGTCCAGGGCGACATCTGCGACGCCGAACTCGTCGACAAGCTGACGGCCGGCGCGGACCAGGTCGTGCACTTCGCCGCCGAGTCCCATGTGGACCGCTCCATCAGCGGCGCCGCCGACTTCGTCCGCACCAACGTCCTCGGCACCCAGACCCTGCTGGACGCCGCGCTGCGCCACGGGGTGGGCCCCTTCGTGCACGTCTCCACCGACGAGGTCTACGGCTCCATCGAGTCCGGCTCCTGGCCCGAGGACCACCCGCTCCGGCCCAACTCGCCGTACTCCGCCTCCAAGGCCTCCTCCGACCTGCTCGCGCTCGCCTACCACCGCACCCACGGCCTGGACGTGCGCGTCACGCGCTGCTCCAACAACTACGGCCCGCACCAGTTCCCCGAGAAGGTCATCCCGCTGTTCGTCACCAACCTCCTCGACGGCCACACCGTGCCGCTGTACGGCGAGGGCCGCAACATTCGCGACTGGCTGCACGTGGACGACCACTGCCAGGGCGTCGACCTCGCCCGCACGAAGGGCCGGCCCGGCGAGGTCTACAACATCGGCGGCGGCACCGAACTCACCAACAAGGAGCTCACCGGCCTGCTCC
Source organism: Streptomyces sp. NPDC126510 (assembly GCF_040302345.1). Lineage (NCBI taxonomy): Bacteria > Bacillati > Actinomycetota > Actinomycetes > Kitasatosporales > Streptomycetaceae > Streptomyces > Streptomyces sp. NPDC126510. Next base: position 76,238 of record NZ_JBEORR010000033.1, read on the forward strand.
TGGACGCCTGCGGAGCGGGCTGGGACCGGGTCCGTCACGTCGAGGACCGCAAGGGCCACGACCTGCGCTACTCCGTCGACTGCACCAAGGCCCGCGACGAACTCGGCTACCGCCCCCGCCACGACTTCACCACCGGACTCGCCGAGACCGTCGCCTGGTATCGCGACAACCGCGCCTGGTGGGAGCCCCTGAAGCAGCGCGTCGCCCAGGAGCGGGCATGAGGTGGCTGATCACCGGCGCGGGCGGGATGCTCGGCCGTGACGTCGTCGAGGAACTGACGCACCGCGGCGAGAGCGTCGTCGGCCTCGACCGCGCCGCCCTGGACATCACCGACCCCTCGGCCGTCGGCTCAGCCGTACGGCAGCACCGCCCCGACCTGGTCGTGAACTGCGCCGCCTACACGGCCGTCGACGACGCGCAGACCGACGAGGCCCGCGCCCTGGAGATCAACGGCGACGGCCCGCGCCTGCTGGCCCGCTCCTGCGCCGCGCACGGCGCCCGCCTGATCCACGTCTCCACGGACTACGTCTTCTCCGGCGAGGACCGCACCGCCCCCTACCCGGAGGATCACCCGACCGGCCCGCGCACCGCCTACGGCCGCACCAAGCTGGCCGGGGAACGGGCGGTCCTGGAAGAGCTCCCCGGCGCGAGCGCGATCGTGCGCACGGCGTGGCTGTACGGCGTCCACGGCGCCAACTTCGTCCGGACCATGATCGGACTGGAGGCCCGCCGGGACACCCTCGACGTCGTCGACGACCAGCGCGGGCAGCCCACCTGGAGCGCGGACGTCGCCGCACGGATCGCCGAGCTCGGCCCCCGGCTCGGCCCCGACGCGCACGGGATCTTCCACGCGACCAGCTCCGGCGAGGCCACCTGGCACGACCTCGCCCGCGAGGTGTTCTCCCTCATCGGCGCCGACCCGCACCGGGTGCGCCCCACCAGCAGCGCGGCCTTCCCCCGGCCGGCGCCCCGCCCGGCGTACAGCGCCCTCGCGCACCGGAGGTGGCAGGAGATCGGCCTGCCCCTGCCACGCGACTGGCGCTCCGCCCTGCACGAAGCACTGCCCCGCATCCGCAAGGAAGGTCTTCCTCGTGAAACGCCATGAGTTCCTCCGGGAACTGCACAAGGTCAGCGCCAATCGCAACTACCTGGAGATCGGCGTCAACGACGGGCGCAGCCTGACGCTGTCCCGCGTCCCCAGCATCGCGATCGACCCCGCCTTCAAGGTGGTCTCGGAGCTGCGGTGCGACGTCCACCTGGTGAAGGCCACCAGCGACGACTTCTTCGCGCGTGAGAACCCGCTCCAGCACCTCAAGGGCGGCCGTCACCCGCTGCGCAACCTGCGCCGCGGCCGCAGCCCGATCGGCTACTGGCGCCGCACGACGCTGGACCTGTCGTTCATCGACGGCATGCACCTGTTCGAGTTCGCGCTGCGCGACTTCATGAACGTCGAGAAGTACTCGGACTGGGGCAGTGTGATCGTCCTCGACGACATGCTGCCGCGCAGCGTGGACGAGGCGGCCCGGGACCGGCACACCAACGCCTGGACCGGCGACGTCTTCAAGATCACCGAGGTTCTGGCGCGCTACCGTCCCGACCTGGTCACCGTGCAGGTGGACACCGCACCCACCGGCCAGCTGGTCGTCTTCGGCGCCGACCCGAACAACCGGGTTCTGCACGACAAGTACGACGAGATCATGGCCGAGTACAAGATCCCCGACCCGCAGAAGGTCCCCGAGGCGATCCTGGAACGGGCCGGGGCGGTCCGCCCCGAGACCCTCCTGGAGGCGGGCTTCTGGCGCCCCCTCACCCAGGCCCGTAACCGGGGCCTGCCCCGCTCCGTCGGCTGGGAGCCCCTGCGCAAGGCCCTGCAGCAGGTCGGCGTCAGCCGCTGAGACGACGGCGCCGGCCACCACCCGGGTGCGGCCGGCGCCGACGGCCTTCCCCGGGTGGTGGGACACAGGCCCGGATACGGGAATCACCTTCCCGGCCTGACGGGACACCGGCCCCGACGCGGTGAACACCGGCCCGGAGCATGCGACAGGCCCGGACGCCGCATGCGTCCGGGCCTGCGGTGTGCCGGTGCTCCGGCTGCCTCAGCCGTCGGCCGGCGTACCCGGTTCGCCCCTCAGTCGCGCGTAATACGCCTGGCAGGCCTCGTACGACGGCAGCAGCCCCCGTCGCTCCGCCTCGGCCAGGGTCGGGGCCTGCTCGTCCTTGGGGGACAGGAGCGGGGTGATGCCCTCGGGCCATTCGATGCCCAGGGCCGGGTCGAGCGGATGGATGCCGTGTTCGCGGCCCGGGGCGTAGCCCTCCGAGCACAGGTAGACCGCCGTCGCGTCGTCCGTGAGGGCCATGAAGGCGTGGCCGAGGCCCTCCGCGAGAAACATCGCGTGGCGCGTGTCGTCGTCGAGCCGTACGGCCTCCCATGCGCCGTAGGTGGGGGAGCCCACGCGGATGTCGATCACCACGTCCAGGACGGCACCGCGTACACACGTGACGTACTTGGCCTGGCCTGGCGGCACGTCGGCGAAGTGCACACCCCGCAGCACGCCCCGCCGCGAGACCGAGCAGTTGGCCTGGGCCAGGGACAGGTCGTGCCCCGTCGCCTCGCGGAACTCCGCACCGCGGTACCACTCGTGGAAGCTGCCGCGGTTGTCCGGGAAGATCTTGGTTTCCAGGACCCAGGCGCCCTCTATCCCCAGCGGTCGCATACCGTCACCGTCCTCGGGTCCTGATACGGGAATTCACCGTCCGGCGTGCGGCGCCGAGCACGCGGCGCGCACGCCGGGCCAGCCGCAGCGCGACTCCGGGCCCCGGAGCCGGCGTCACCAGCACGCTCCCGCCGCCGGCTCGCAGCGCGAACGGCAGGCCGGCGAAGCGAGCCCCCTCGGCGCCGGGGTTCAGGCACACGGCCACCCGCCAGACGTCGCCCGGGAGGTCCTCGGCGGGCAGGTTCGCCGCCAGCACCGAGGCGGGCCGGTCCGCGTCGGGGGAGAGGGTGCCGGGTGTCTCCAGGATCCGGCTGGAGGAGACGAACCTCAGTCGTACCTCCCTGTCACCCGTGACGTACACGGGGAGCACGACACGCAATCGCCCGTCGGAGACGGTGACGTCGCCCAGCTGCACACGGCCCAGCCCGAGCCGCTTGCCGCGCGCGCCGAGCTCAAGGGAGAGGTTGCCGTGCGGTTCGGTCCAGTACGGCAGCACCGGGCGGTCGCCGACGACTCCCGCGTGGGGCACGGGCCGGTCCTCGCGCGGCGCCGGGCCCAGCCGGCACTCCTTGGTCCAACCGCCCGACTTCACGCGGACGAGCGCGTCCCATACGCCGTCGCGGGGCAGGGCGGCCGGGTCGACGGTGGCGGTCGCCCGCAGCACCAGCCGGACCTCCTCGCCGTCCCCGGCCGGCACGGTCTCGCGCGTGAACTCCACCGGCTGGAAGTACTGTGCGGCGCTGGAGCGCTCGCGCAGCAGCAGATCGGCCGTCGCCTGCCCGAACCGCGCCGCGGTCTCCGAGGCCACCCACCGCACCGCCTCGGTCACGTCCTTCGGCACGTCGCTGAGCGGCGTGGCCTCGGCGTCGGCGGGGAACAGCATCGGCTCGTCGCCGGACAGGTACTCGGCCGTGAAACCGATACGGAGCCGGTCGTCACGCCACTCGATGTCCCCGGGGGCCGCCGCGGGGGCGACGCCCGCCTCCCACTCCGCGAAGGCCACCACGTCGTCGTAGCGGTCGGCCGCCGTCAGCGCGGCGATGACCTGCTGCGTCGGCTGCAGTCCGGCCGCGACACCGGGCCCGAAGCGCTCGACCACGACCTCGTGGATCTCCCCGAACAGCTCCCTGCGGTAGTCGTCCGGCAGGTTCAGCAGGCGCCGCGACCGCAGCCGCTCCACCATCTCCACGCGCAGCCAGCGCCGGAACAGCCGGTCGCGCACCGGACCGGGTTCGGTGTACCGCTCGACGACGTCGAGGGCCTCGCGGAGGTTCTTGAAGTAGCCGACGGGGTCGAAGCGTTCGAAGCCGGCGTTGGAGCCGTCGTCCCGGCGGATGTGGTAGTAGCAGACGTAGTCGCTGAGCACCGAGACGTTCTCCGCGCGCAGGAACGCCTCGGCGATGAAGACGTGGTCCTCCAGGCGCCTTCGGCCCTCGGGAAAGCGCAGGCCGATGCGGTCCAGGAAGGCCCGGCGGAGCATCTTGTGCGGGGTGAGACTGTCGATGAGCGGGGCGTTCGCGACCGTGGCACGCGGGTGGTTGCGGCGGAACAGCTCCACCGGCACCGCGCGGTTCTTGCCGGCCATCTTGCCCACGACGACATCGGCGCCGTTGGCCACGCCGTAGTCGTACATCCGCTCCAGGGCTTCGTCGCCGAGGTAGTCGTCGTTGTCGACGAACATCACGAACTCGCCCCGGGAGGCCTCGATGCCGACGTTGCGGGGCTTGCCCGACCAGCCGGAGTTCTCCTGGTGGATGACCTTCATCCGGGGGTCCTCGGCCGCGAGCGCGTCGAGCCGTGCCGGGGTCTCGTCGGTCGAGCCGTCGTCGACGAAGATCACCTCGAACTCGTCGGGAGGCAGCGACTGCCGCTGCAGCGAGGAGATGCAGTCCTCGATGTAGATCCCCGGGTTGTACACGGGGACGATGACGCTGACCTTGACCGGCATCGGGTTTCCGGGCCCCTTCGGGTCGCTTGCCGTAGACGTCCTGTTGTACTGCGTGTCGCCCGATGCTAACCCGGTCGGCGAGGTCGTCTCACCTTTCGAGGTCTCGCCGTGATCATCACGCCGGTGCGGTAACTGAGCTGCGGGGTCTGTCTGTTCGCGGTCAAACGGGTTGCAGGCCGCAGCGGCCGGCAGCACCTAGGCTGAGGACGTGCGCCTGCTTCTCATGTCGGACACCCACCTGCCCAAGCGGGCCAGGGAACTGCCCGCCCCGCTGCTCGCCGAACTCCCGCACGCCGACGTCGTGTTTCACGCCGGGGACTGGGTCGACACCGGCACCCTCGATCTGCTGGAGGCACGCTGCCGCAGGCTCGTCGCCGTCTATGGAAACAACGACGGGCCGGAGCTGCGCGCCCGGTTGCCGGAGGTGGCGTACGCGGAGCTGGGCGGGGTGCGCTTCGGCGTGATCCACGAGACGGGCGCCAAGCAGGGCCGGGAGCAGCGGTGCGCCGTCCGCTTCCCCGGCCTGGACGTGCTGGTCTTCGGCCACAGCCACATCCCCTGGGACACCACGGCATCCACCGGCCTGCGCCTGCTGAACCCCGGCTCCCCGACGGACCGCCGCCGCCAGCCCTACTGCACGTACATGACCGCCACGGTCGCCGACGGGCGGCTCACGGACGTGGAACTGCACCGGCTGCCGCCCCGCACACCGCGCTGAAACCGCCCCGCCGCGCCCGTGGCATGATCGACGCATGGGTCAGGACGAGGGGTACCTCCTGGACAACCGGCAGGCCGAGGCCGGCACGCGCTTCGACGCGCTGGCGGCCCTCTTCGACGCCTCGACGTTCCGGCACTTCGAGACGGCCGGGATCACCGAGGGCTGGCGGTGCTGGGAGGTCGGGGCCGGCGGGCCGAGCGTGGCCGCATGGCTGCGCGAGCGCGTCGGACCGGCCGGACGGGTGCTCGCCACCGACATCGACGTGTCCTGGACCGGTACGGCGGCCACCGAGGGGGTCGAGGTCCTCCGGCACGACGTCGGCCGCGACGACCCTCCGCCCGGTCCCTTCGACCTGGTCCACGCCCGTCTCGTCCTGGTCCACGTCACCGAGCGCGACGCCGCGCTGCGTTCCATGGTGCAGGCCCTGCGGCCCGGGGGAGTGCTGCTGGTCGAGGACGCCGATCCCGCACTGCAGCCGCTGATCTGCCCCGACGAGCACGGTCCCGAGCAACAGCGGGCCAACCGGCTCCGCACCGGCTTCCGGGAACTGCTGCGGCAGCGCGGTGCAGACCTCTCCTACGGGCGCCGACTGCCGAGGCTGCTGCGCGCGGCGGGCCTCGTGGACGTCGAGGCCGACGCCTACTTCCCGATCACCTCGCCCGCCTGCGACGTCCTGGAGGCGGCCACAGTCCGGCAGGTCAGGGGCCGGCTCGTCGCGGCGGGCCTCGCCACGGACGAGGAGATCGACGGACATCTCGCCGCCGTGGAGGCGGGACGCCTGGACCTCGCCACCTCGCCGATGATCTCGGCCCGGGGCCGTAAACCGGCAGGCGACGACTCGCAGCTCCTCGTCTAGAGTCGCCCCCATGACGGAGGCACCGGCTCTGGACCGCGGCGCGCGGTCCCGCGACGCGATCCTGGACACCGCCGGTGAGCTGATGTCGCGCCACGGCTACGCCGCCACGTCCATTTCGATGATCTCCACCGCATGCGGTCTGCCGGCGAGTTCGATCTACTGGCACTTCGGCAGCAAGGACGGGATCTACGTCGCCGTGCTGGAGCGTGCGAGGACCGCGCTGCTGGCCGCCTTGCCCCCGGTCGAGGTACCGGGCGTCGACGTCACGCAGCGTCTGGACACGTTTCTCACGGAGCTGGCGGGCGCCTTCCGGCACCACCCGCGAGGGGTGAAGCTGCTGTTGGGGCTGGGCATGGTGCAGAAGGACGCCAGCGCGGCGGCCGTGGCCGAGGTGCGTCACTACCGCGATGCGCTGGTGACCTGGGCCCGGGATTCCGTCCGTTGTGTCTTCACACTGCATGACCGCCCCGAGGTGGCGGACGAGCTGGCGCGCTTCATCCTCAGAATGACGAGCGGAACCGCGGTGGCCCGTTGGTTCGAGCCGGACGCGGTCCTGGAGACCGAACCGCTGCGCGTGGCCCTGCTGGCGCTGGCCACCCACCACGGCGTTCCCGTGCGGGGCGTCTCGGGTGAGGGCGGTCCCTCCGGCGCCGTCACGACCAGGCCGGCTCGGTGAGGTCGTCGCACCGCTGCGCGGGGGACGGGAGCGGGCTGCCGGAACGGGCTGCGGCGGTCGGCCGCGAACGCGGTGGTGGCTCCGGTCCGGCCCGACCGCCTCGAGCGCCGGCGTCAGCAGAGGCTGTGGCGCGGCATCACGACACGGCCTCGTAGGCGCCGATGTCACAGGCCGCGCCCTGGGGGCGCGCGACGCCGCGCTGGTCGGTGGCCGGGCAGCCCTCGGCCGCGTCCAGCGCGGGGCTGCCGGGGAGCAGCGCGATGGTGTCGGTGGGGCCGCCGTTGTCCGTCAGCGGTCCGATCAGGGGCGTGCGGCTGGGCAGGTCACCCGCTGCGGTCAGTCGGCAGCTGCCGTCGCCGTCGAGGTTGCGGCCCTGCGACGTGATGGTCGCGAAGGCCTTCTTGCAGTCGGCGGGCGCCCCGTCGACCGTGTTGTTCGCGATGACGGAGTTGCGCAGTGTCAGGCGCCCGAGGGGGAGATCGACGATGTCGGGGATCGGCGCGGGCAGGCTGTCGAGGTAGGCGGGGGCGATGTTGATCCCGCCCCCGCCGTCGCTCGAACGGTTCCCGGTGATGGTGGAGTTGAGGATCTCCACCGCTCCGGTCCCCCGGATGTCGACGCCTCCGCCGTATCCGGCGAGGCTGCCGGGGCGGTCGCCGGGGTTCGTCACCCGGTTGTCCGCGATCGTCGAGTTGGTCACGGTACCGGTGTCGTCGAATCTGATGCCCCCGGCCTCCCCCGCGGTGTTCCCGCTGACGGTGCTGTCGATCAGATCGAGGTGGGAGTCCGGGACGTTGAAGATTCCGCCGCCGTAGCCGGCGGAGTTCCCGGTCACGGTGACCCGTCGCAGTGTCATGTGATGTCCGTTGGCGATCGCGCCACCACCGGTGTCGGTGATGGGGAGCTCGCGTTGCGCGGTCACCCCGCCGGTGATCGTCAGATCGGACAGCCGGGAGTCCGCCTGCATGCGGAAGGCCCGGTCCAGGCGGTTGGCGTCGATGACGGTGGTCCGTGCGCCGCCGCCCTTGATCGTGACAGGGGCGGCGACGTTGAGGTCGCCCGTGGTGGGGTCGGGGTGGTCGCCGACGATCAGCCGCGGGTCGGGCGGGATCGTCAGCCGGTAGTGGCCGGGAGGCAGCGTGATCGTACTGCCCGGCCGGGCGTTGGCGGCCATCACCGCGGCACGCAGGCTGCACCGGCCCGAGGCGGTGAGACACCGGCCGTCCGCCCCGTCGGCGTCGACCGCGTCGGACGTGGTGTCCACGGTGTACGCCGCGGGACCGGAGTCCACGGGAGCGGCGGAATGGGCGATCACGGGGGGCGCGGCGGTGACGAGGAGGGCGGCGGTGATGGCGGCCGTGACGGCTGTGCGTTTCATCTGGAACCCCTCTAGGTGAGGCAATCCGGGCGTACCAGGACTCGGCTTCTGCGAGGACTTGGTGAGCACTCCGTGCTGGTGAGCGATGCGCGGTTCGTCGAGGGAACGGCCATGTGGGCGTCCGGAGGTGCACCTTCCGGGTATCGCCTCGCGCTCTGGAGGGAGCGTTCCATTCAGAGTGCCTCGTGTCCATCGCCGCACTCGGAAATGGCCGAATGGGGATGCCGCCGCCATCGGGGGCGTATCGGCGATGGCATGCCGCTGGTCCGACGAGCGGACCGACCGAGGCGGCCGCACGTCTGGCGACCAGGCCTGACGAGCGGAGAGAGGCCTACCGCCGGAGCTCTTGCGGGCGGCGGGGGAGAAGCCGGCATCGACGTGCTCGGACCCAGCCCGGACAGGCATGGACCAGCGGGCCCGAAGCCGCACCGGCCAGGCCGGACCGGCCGAGCCCAAGTGGTCGCCGGCGGGAGCTCTTCGGGGGTTGACGTGACGGCCGGTCATGCGCTCCGGGATGCCCAGGCGGGCAGACCGCTGAAGGGCCGCGATCCCCAGGGTTCAGCGGGGTGGCCCCGGCTCGCCTGCGGGGAGCCCGGCCTGGAAGCGGGAGTCGGCCTCGAGTTCGGCCGTCAGCTCGGCCACCCGCCGCCGGTAGGCGCGCAGTGGGACGCCGAGCCGTTCGGCCGCCGATTCGTCGGTGCGGCCTCCGGAGTGAGGGGCTGATCCGGCACTTGGGCGTCAGCAACGTCGACGCCGCCCGCCTCGCCGAGGCCCGGGCGATCGCGCCCGTCGCGGCAGGGTGCCGGTTCTCTCGAACACCTGGAGGGGAACCTCGCGGCGAACGATCTCAGCCTCAGTGACGAAGACGTGTCCGACCTGCGAGGCCAGTCGGCCGGCGCCGGAATCCAGCCGGTCTGCCGTGCCCGTTGCCGACGGCATCGAGGGCGTACCTTGCGCACGGCCGGATGACGGTCCGGTCGGTCCGGGAGACCCTCACCCGCGCTCCCCCTCCCCCTCCGGGAAGCCGGTGGCGGGGAAGCCGGGCTCCAGTTCCACACCGGTGGCGTTCAGGAAGAAGGCCACCATCTGGTACTGCCCCACCAGCATGACGATCTCGATCAGTTCGGCGTCGCCGAAGTGCTCGGCCAGACACTCCCAGGTCGCGTCGGACATCGTGGCATCGCCGTGCAGCTCGTCCGCCGCGCGGATCAGGTGCCTCTGGAGGTCCGCCCAGCCGGGTGCCTCCGGTCCTTCGCCGACGCGGTGGATGTCCGCGTCCGTGACGCCCGCGGCCCTGGCGAGAGGGAGGTGCCGCCCCCACTCGTACCGCGCGCCGGTGTTCCACGCCGTGCGCAGGATCAGCAACTCGCGCACTTCTCCGGGCAGTCGGCCACTGCCGAGCAACTGGCCGCCGAACGGCAGGAACTGCTCGTACAGATCGGGGTGGCGCACGAGCGTGGGGAAGATGTTCGGGATCCCGCCCTCAGGGTCGTGAGGAGCGAGCGCCAGCAGTTCCCGGGTCCGCGGGTCCCACTGCTCTTCGGGGAGCGGCGTCAGCCGCGGGCGGTTGGGTCGGGCGGCTTCGTCGCGCTGTGACATGGCGGCCTCCGGTCTCCGAGGGACTCACCCTAGGAGACCGGCTGAACGCCTCGCAGTGAAGGGCCGGAAGCGGTCAGCCCGTCGGGTCGAGAACGATCTTGCGGACGCCGTCGGAGCGGCCCGCGAACAGTTCGTACGCCGCCGGCCCTTCGGAGAGGGCGAAGTGATGGGAGACCACGACCTCGGGCTTGAGCCGTCCGGCACGGGTGAGGGCGATCAGGGGAGGGAGTTCGTAGTGCACCGAGCACAGCCCGATGGCGAACTCGAGTTCCTTGACCTGCGCCAGGTACATGTGGAACGGGAACGCCTTGTTCTGGCTGACCCCGATGACACTGACCCGGCCTGCCTGCCGGACGGCCTTGACGGCGAGTTGGATGGTGGCATCGGACCCCACCGCCTCCACCACGGCGTCCGGGCCGCGGCCGGCGGTCATGTCCCGGATGGCCGACCGCACATCGTCACCCTCGACCGGCTCGACGCCCAGGCCGGCGGCGAAGGCACGGCGCTCCGCGACCAGGTCCACGCCCAGCACCCGGGCCGCGCCCATCGCGAAGGCGGACTGGGCGGCCATGAGGCCGACCGGGCCGAGGCCGACGACCAGGACGGTCTCACCGGGCTGGATGCGGGCACGGCGGCAGCCGTACCAGGCGGTGGGGGCGTTGTCCGTGAGGACGACGGCCGCCTCGTCGGAGATGTCCTCGGGCAGGTGCACCAGATTGACGTCGGCGCAGGGCACGGCCAGGGTCTGGGCCTGGCTGCCGGGAAGCTTCGGGCCGACTCCGTAGCAGAGCTCCGTGCTCGACGTGGCGCGTTCGCAGCGGGCGGTGAACCCGGCCGCACACTGCCCGCACTGAGCACAGCCGACCGAGGCGGGCACCAGCACCCGGTCGCCGGGCTTGAAGCGGGTGACCTGGCCGCCGGTGTCGACGACCACGCCGACGCACTCGTGTCCCGGTGTGTAGCCCAGTTCGGGGCTGAACGCGTTGCCGCCGTAGATGTGCAGGTCGCTGCCGCAGATGCCGGCCGCGGTCACCCGCACCAGCGCGTCGCCGGGGCTGGTGACGGCCGGGTCGGGGACGTCCCCGTAGCGGATGTCGTGACGGCCGTGATAGGTCAGTGCCTTCATCGGATCTCTCCCTTCCCGGCCCGGTCAGTCCGCGATCTTCAGCACCAGCTTGCCGCGGTTGTCACCACGGAACAGGCGCATCAGGGTCTCGGGGAACGCCGCGACCGGGCCGGACACCACGTCCTCCAGGGACTTCAGCCGGCCCTCCGCCCGCCACGCGGCCATCTGCGCGATGCCCTCCGCGTACCGGTCGGCGTAGTCGAAGACCACGATGCCCGTCATGGAGGCGCGGTTCACCAGCAGCGACAGGTAGTTGGCGGGGCCCTGCGGCTTGGTGCTGTTGTACTGGGAGATCGCGCCGCAGACCACGACGCGGGCGCCGCGCGCCAGCCGCAGCAGCACGGCGTCCAGAACATCGCCGCCGACGTTGTCGAAGTACACGTCGACGCCGTCGGGGGCGTGTTCGCGCAGGGCCTTGCGGACGTCCTCGCTCTGGTAGTCGATCGCGGCGTCGAACCCGAACTCGTCCACCACCATTCGGCACTTGGCCTCGCCGCCGGCGATGCCGATCACCCGGCACCCGAGGATCTTGGCGATCTGCCCGACGACGCTGCCGACGGCCCCGGCCGCTCCGGAGACCACGACGGTCTGCCCGGGCTCGGGACGCCCGACCTCGATCAGGCCGAAGTAGGCCGTCAGCCCCGACATGCCGAGCGTGCCGAGATAGGTCGGCAGGGGAGCGGCCGCGGGGTCGACCCTGGTCACGCCGCGTCCGTCCGACACGCAGTACTCCTGCACTCCGAACGTGCCCGACACATGGTCGCCGACCGCGAACCCGGAATGCCGGGAGGCGACCACCCTCCCCACCGCGCCGGCGCGCATCACCTCGCCGATCTCCACCGGGCGGATGTAGGACCTGCCCGCGTTCATCCAGCCGCGCATCGCCGGGTCGATCGACAGACAGAGCACCTGTACCAGGAACTCCCCGTCGCCAGGCTGCCCCGCCGGTTCCTCGGCATGCTCCCAGTCGGTGGGGCGCGGCTCTCCCACGGGACGTGCGGCCAGGCGTATCTGGCGGTTGATCATGCTCATCAGCGGCGACTCTCCTCGGCTACATACCGCCCAGTCGGTACGGCCGTGAGCGTACGGGCGCCCGCCGTCCGAGGCAAGAGCCGGTCCGCTACGACTTACGGCTCACGCGGGGGCAGGGGGCAGCGGGCTAACCCTGTCCCGGCACCGCCATCTCTCCGAGGAGCGACCAGTCGTCCTGCGGGATGTTCGCGTTCACGATGCGCGGCGTCTCGGCCAGATGGGGAGGCAGCGTCTGCTGCGCGGCCTTGAAGTGCGCGGACTGCACGTGCGCGGCTCCGGCCTCGTCGTCGCGGAAGGCCTCGACGAGGACGTACTCCGACGGCTCGTCCACGCTGCGCGACCAGTCGAACCACAGGCAACCGGGCTCCGCGCGCGTCGCCCGGGTGAAATCGGCGGCGATCTCGGGCCAGCGGTCGGCGTGCTCGGGGCGGACGCGGAACTTCGCGGTGATGAAGATCATGGGATTCCCTTCACTGGTGCGTTGGTGCGTTGGTGCGCTGGTGTGATCACTGTGTCAGGAGGACCGGTGCGGATGTACCGCCCCCTCCGTCGCGGTGAGCGGCGCTCCGGTGCCGCCCCAGCGCAGCGCCACGATCTCGGCGGCCACGGACACCGCCACCTCCTCGGGTGTACGGGCGCCCAGGTCGAGGCCGACCGGTGACCGCAGCCGGGACAGCTCGCGTTCCGTGATTCCGGCCTCGGCCAGCCGTGCGGCCCGCTCGGCGTGGGTGCGGCGGCTGCCCATCGCCCCGATGTAGGCGGCCGGGCGGCGCAGTGCCTCCGTCAGCAGCGGCACGTCGAACTTCGGGTCGTGCGTGAGAACGCAGATCACCGTGCGCTCGTCGGTGTCGGTCTCGCGCAGATAGCGGTGTGGCCACTGGGCGACCACCTCGACGCCCTCGGGGAAGCGTTGGGGCGTGGCGAAGACGGGGCGGGCGTCGCAGACGGTGACCCGGTAGCCGAGGAAGCCGCCGATACGGGCCACGGCCGCGGCGTAGTCGATCGCGCCGAACACCAGCATCCGCGGCGGCGGCGCGAAGGACTGCAGGAACACGCTGACGGCGTCCTCACGGCGCTGGCCCTCGGGCCCGTAGTGCCGCATGCCGGTCGCGCCGAGGGCGAGTTCGCCGCGGGCGTCGGCGGTCACGGCCGCGTCCAGGCCACCGGTGCCGAGGGTGCCGAGAGTCCGGTCCGGCCACACGGCGAGGGCGGCCCCGCGCGGTGCCGGTCCGTCGGTCACGGTCGCCACGGCGACCGGCTCGCCCGCCGCCACCGAGTCCGCGACCGCGCCGAAGCCTGGTTCGCGCTCGGGTGTGACGGCACGCACGAGCAGCGTGATCTCGCCGCCGCAGGTCAGGCCCACCGCGAAGGCGTCGTCGTCGCTGTAGCCGAAGGTCTCGAGACGGGCCTCGCCGTCCGCGGCCACGGCCTGCGCCAGCTCGAACACCGCGCCCTCGACACAACCGCCGGACACGCTGCCCACGACCTCCTCGTCCGGACCCACCGCCATCGCCGCGCCCGGGTCGCGCGGCGCGCTGCGGCTGACCGCGACGACCGTGGCGAGGCCGAACGGGACCCCGGCCGCGTACCAGTGGCCGAGCACCGGCAGAACGTCACGCACGAGCCACTCCTCTCCGTCGGGCACCCCGCCGGGTACCTCGGCGGCGGTTAATTCCGTTGTGGCCCCCCGCGCCGGTCTGCTGCACTGCACGGGACAGCGACGTCGACGAGTCCCGAGGAGTTCCGAATGCGCACTGCGTGCATGTCCCCCCAGCCAGGAACGGACCTCTCTCCGAAGGACATGACGCTTCGTGCACCTGCTCAATCTTGGAATTCTCGCCCATGTCGACGCCGGTAAGACCAGCCTGACCGAGCGGCTGCTCCATTCGGCCGGGGTGATCGACGAGATCGGCCGCGTCGACGACGGGAACACCCGGACGGACACCCTCGCCCTGGAACGGCAGCGCGGCATCACCATCAAGTCCGCCGTCGTCTCGTTCCCGCTCGACGGCGTGACCGTCAACCTCATCGACACCCCCGGCCACCCGGACTTCATCGCCGAGGTGGAGCGCGTCCTCGGCGTGCTGGACGGCGTCGTCCTCGTGATCTCCGCCGTGGAGGGCGTGCAGGCACAGACACGGGTGCTGATGCGGACGCTCCAGCGGCTGCGCATCCCGACGCTGCTCTTCGTCAACAAGATCGACCGGAGCGGGGCACGCCACGAGGCGGTGCTGCGGGAGATCTCGGCGCGGCTGACGCCCGCGATCGTCCCGATGGGGGCCGCCACCGGCCTCGGCACCCGCGCGGCCCGTTTCGTCCCCGGCCCCGGACCGGCCGGCGCCCTCGACGTCCTGACCGGGCACGACGACGCGCTGCTGTCGGCGTACGTCGAGAACACGGTCACGGACGAGCTGCTGCACCGCTCCCTCGCCGCACAGACCCGGGAGGCGCTCGTCCACCCGGTGTACTTCGGCTCCGCCGCCACGGGCGCGGGAGTGGAGGCGCTGCTGTCCGGCATCGAGACCCTGCTGCCGGTGGCCGACGGGGACGCGGACGGGCCGCTCTCCGCCACCGTGTTCAAGGTCGACCGGGGCCCGGCGGGGGAGAAGGTCGCCTACGCCCGGATGTTCTCCGGAACCCTGCGCACCCGCGACCGGATCCCCTTCGGGACGGATGGCGCCGAAGGCCGGATCACCGGCATCAGCGTCTTCGGCGACGGTACGGACATCCGCGAGGAGTCCGTCGCCGCCGGCCGGATCGCCCGCCTCACCGGGCTCGGTGACATCCGCATCGGCGACGCGATCGGCGAACCCCGTACGGCGTACGAGCACTTCTTCGCCCCGCCGACGCTGGAGACGGTCGTCGTTCCCGGCCCGGACGTCGACCGGGGAGCGCTCCACCTGGCGCTCACCCAGCTCGCCGAGCAGGACCCGCTGATCGGCCTGCGCCGTGACGAACGCCGCAAGGAGACCTCCGTCTCCCTGTACGGCGAAGTGCAGAAGGAGGTCATCCAGGCCACCCTCGACGAGGAGTACGGCCTGGACGTCACCTTCCGTGAGACGACGCCCCTGTGCGTCGAACGGCTCGTCGGCACCGGGCAGGCCGTGGAGTTCAACAAGAAGGACCCCAACCCGTTCCTCGCGACGGTCGGTCTGCGCGTCGAGCCCGCACCCGTCGGCTCGGGCGTCGGCTTCCGGCTGGAGGTGGAGCTCGGTTCGATGCCGTACGCCTTTTTCAAGGCCGTCGAGGACACCGTGCGCGAGACCCTCGACCAGGGTCTGCACGGCTGGCAGGTCACCGACTGCGTGGTCACCATGACCCACAGCGGCTACTCGCCCCGCCAGAGCCACGCCCACCAGGGCTTCGACAAGAGCATGTCGAGCACGGGCGCCGACTTTCGCGGGGTGACCCCGCTGGTGCTCCTCGAGGCGCTGCGGCGGGCCGGGACGCGGGTCCACGAGCCGATGCACCGCTTCCGCGTCGAGGCGCCCGCCGACACCCTCGGCGCCCTGCTGCCGGTGCTCGCCCGGCTCGCGGCCGTACCCGAGACGACGCGGAACCGCGACGACCTCTGCGTCCTCGAAGGCACCGTGCCGGCCGCCCGGGTGCACGCGCTCCAGCAGGTTCTGCCGGGGCTCACCCGGGGCGAGGGCGAGCTGGAGAGCTCCTTCGCCCACTACGCGCCGGTCACGCACGGCACGATCCCCGAGCGCCCGCGCACCGACCACAACCCGCTGAACAGGAAGGAGTACTTGCTGAACGTGACACGGAGGGTGGGTGGTTGACGTGTGAGGGTTGCGCGAGCGGGAACTTACTCTGGAGTCAGAGGTGTTGACGGTGTCCTGATATCGCCGGACTGTAGTGGACATGCCGACTATCCGAGCGCGTCTGCTGGTCGTCCTGGCTGTCCTCTTCGGCTCCGTGTCGGTGGCGGGCGTACCGCCGGCCACCGCCGCGCCCCCTTCCGGCTCCCTCTGGTTCGACGACCCCACCGTCACCGTGCGGGACGGCCGCTTCACCGACGCCCACGGCCGCGAGATCGTGCTGCGCGGCTACAACGTCTCCGGCGAGACCAAGCTCGCGGAGAACAAGGGCCTGCCCTTCGCCTCGGTCGCCGACGCCCGTAAGTCGGCGACCGCGCTGCGCGCCCTCGGCGGCGGCAACACCGTCCGCTTCCTGCTGTCCTGGGCCTACGCCGAGCCCGAACGCGGCCAGGTGGACACCGCCTACCTGGCCGCCGCCACCGACCAGATGAAGGCCTTCCTCGACGCCGGCATCCGGGTCTACCCCGACTTCCACCAGGACCTCTACTCCCGGCACCTCTTCGACACCGACAGCTGGTACACCGGCGACGGCGCCCCCAAGTGGGCCGTGGACGCCGGGAACTACCCGGACGAGTCCTGCGGGATCTGCCTCTTCTGGGGGCAGAACATCACCCAGAACGAGGCCGTGAAGCGTGCCTCGTACGACTTCTGGCACAACGCGCACGGCGTGCAGGACGCCTTCCTCGCCACCGCCGAGAAGACCATGCGGTACGTGCAGCAGCACCTGAGCGCGGACCAGTTCAAGGGCATCGCCGGCTTCGACCCCTACAACGAACCGCACGCGGGCGTCTACGACTCAGGGCAGACCAGCCGTGCCTGGGAGAAGGACGTGCTCTGGCCGTTCTACGAGAAGTTCCGGGCCCGCATGGACACGGCCGGGTGGCGTGACAAGCCCGCGTTCGTCGAGCCGAACCTCTTCTGGAACGCCAACCTCGACTTCCAGAAGCAGGAGGGCGGCCTGCTCGACGCCGGCGCCCTCGGACCGCGCTACGTCTTCAACACCCACTTCTACGACCAGAAGGCCATCTCCGGCGTCTTCATGTGGGGCAAGGCGGCCGACGGCCAGTACACAGGTGACTTCCGCGCCGTCCGCGACCGGGCCGCCGCCGCGCGCACGGCCGCCGTGGTCAGCGAGTTCGGGCACCCGCTCGCGGGCAACGTCTCCGACAAGGCACCGACCGTCCTCAAGGCGATGTACCAGGCACTCGACTCGACGCTGAAGGGCGCCGACTGGTGGTCCGACCCGGCGGCCTCGGGGCCCGTGCTCTCCGGCTCCCAGTGGCAGTGGGACATCTACAACGGCCGTCACCGCGAGCTGATGAACGGCAACCCCGACAAGGTGCTCACCGCCGGCGACGCCTGGAACGACGAGGACCTGTCCGCCGTACGTCTCGACGACACGGGCAAGCCCGTGCTGCGCCAGGACGCCCGGCTCCTGGACCGTCTCTACCCGAGCGCCACGGCGGGTGAGACCGTCGGCTTCACCTACGAGGACCGCTCCCGGGACGGCTCGACCACCCTGACCTGGAACCCGGTGCCGGACTCACTGCCGAACGTACAGCGGCTGGTGGGGTCCGGGCAGTACGGGCTGCTGCTGTGGCGCTCGAACGGCGGCCAGGCGCCCACCGAGATGCACCTGCCGGCGAGCTTCCCGACCGCGTCCACCACGGTCGTCTCCGACCTGGGAACGGTCCACGCCCCACCGGCCTACACCTCGACGACCCCGGTCGGCGTGGCGCAGGAGCCCGGCGGCACGGGAAGCCGCCGCCTGCTGCTCACCGCGCCGGACTCGGGCGTCCTGCACTACGCGCTGGTGACCAACGGGGCGACGGCTCCCTCGGCGGATCTGCTCGCCACGGCCCGTTCCGAACTGGCGGCGTGGGCGGCGAGGGAGGTCACCTAGACGACGGGCTCGTCCAGTCGGCCGAGACATGGCCGAGCCGGACGCGCTGCGGGTGGTCACCGACCGGCACGGACACGACCTTCTTCCCGGTGGCGAAGTCGATGGCCGTGACCTGGTCGGTGCCGCTCTCGGAGACCACGCAGGACTTGCCGTCACCGCTGACCGTGGCCCAGTAGGGCTTGGCGGCGGTGACGAGCGGGCCCTCCTGGAGGGTGGCGCGGTCGACGACGGTGGCGTAGTCGTCCATCGTGCCCGCCACGCACAGCTTCTTGCCGTCCGGGCTCATCGAGATGCCGTGGTGGCGCGAGTCGTTGACGAAGGTCGTGCGGTCGTCGCTGGTCGCCGGGTTCTTCGGCAGGGTCTTGGTCCGGGTGATCTTCTCGCCGGCGATGTCGTACTCGAAGAAGCCGTTGAAGAAGGAGACCTGGAAGTACAGCTTCGACTCGTCCGGCGAGAAGACGGCCGGGCGGACCGCGTCCGAGTAGTCCTTGAGCCCGAGCGCGTCCAGCTGCGGGCGCATGTCGATGACCTTGACCTGCTCGAACGTCGTGGCGTCGACGACGGTGATGCGTCGGTCGCCCTTCGTCCAGTCCAGCCACGGGGCGTCGGTCTGCGTGTTCACGTCGCCGATCGCCATGTTGTAGATGAACTTGCCGTCCTGGGTGAAGATGTTCTCGTGCGGCTTGTCGCCGGTGCCGAACTTGCCCAGCTCCTTGCCGGAGACGATGTCCAGCACATGCACGGTGTTCGAGGTCGACGCCGACACCGCCACCCGCTTGCCGTCCGGGGAGACCGCCATGTGGTCGGAGCGGTAACCGGACACCGGGAAACGCCAGTTGAGCTTCCCGGAGGCGAGGTCGATCGAGACGACGTCGGCGAAGCTCGGCCGGGAGACCACCACCGACCTCCCGTCCGGCGTCGAGTACATGTCGTCGACGAACTGGTCGTGGCCCTCGCCGACGCTGTTGCGGATCGCCATGAAGTAGATCCACTTGATCGGGTCGGCGTTGATCGCCGCCATCCGCTCGTCCTTGTCGGGAATGACGTTGATCCGCCCGATCTTCCCGAAGTCACCGCCGGACCGGATGACGTCGGCGGTGCCGTCCCAGTTGTTGCCCACGAACAGCACCTCGCGCAGCGCGGCGGAGGAGCCCGGAGCGGCCGCGGTGGCGGCGGTCGCGGGAGCGGTGACGGTCAGGGCCAGGGCTGCGGCTACGGAGCACAGGTGCCGGCGTCGGAAGACGGGCATGACGGCTCCCCTCTCTGCTGTGGGGTCGCTGCGGGGTGAGCATTGTGAGTGGGACATGCCAAAGCGGGCGACGTGTGGAAAGTGAACACGCGTGCTTTCAGAGTCAACTTACTGCAAAGTAAGGAAGGGGCTGCCTTCTCCACAAGACCGCGTGCACGACAAAATCAGTGTTCGAGCGAGGAAGGGAGAGCCGGTGCCGGGCAGACTCAGAGCGCCGACCGGCCGCTACGGCGGCAAGACAGCCGAGGAGCGGCAGGCCGAGCGCCGCCGGCGGTTCCTCGACGCCGCGCTCCAGCTGTTCGGCGACACCCCCGGCTTCCGCTCCACCACCGTCGCGGCCCTCAGTGAGACGGCCGGGCTGTCCACCCGGCAGTTCTACGAGGAGTTCCGCACCCTCGAGGACGTGCTCGCCGCACTGCACCTCCAGGTCAACGGCTGGGCCGAGACCGCGGTTCTGGAGGCGGCCGCGGGCGCGGCGGACCTGCCCCTCGTGGAGCGCGCCACGGCCATCTTCCGCGCCTACGCCGGGAACGTCACCGCCGATCCGCGCCGGATCCGCATCACCTTCGTCGAGATCATCGGCGTCAGCCCGCGCCTGGAGGAGCAGCGGCTCGCCCGCAGGGCCGGCTGGGTGGACCTCATCCGCGCCGAGGCCGACGCGGCCGCCGCGCGGGGAGAGGCCGCCCCCCGCGACTACCGCCTCCCCGCGACGGCCTTCATCGGCAGCGTCAACGGCCTGCTGCACGACTGGAGCGCCGGCTGGGTCGACGCCACGCTCGACGAGGCCGTCGACGAACTGGTCCGGCAGCTGCTGGGGATCCTGTGGCCGCCGGGATGGAAGCCGGAGGCGGGGAGCGCGTGATCCGAGTCCGCGCTGCCCGCAGGGTCGCCTCCGAGAGGGCCGGCGCCGCGGTTCCCGGACCGGTCGGCTGCCGCCCGAGCGGAAGACCACCGCCCACACCGGTCCTGACCGGCTAGACCGACGACAGCACCCCGAGATCCACCGTCACCAGCAGCGCGACTGCCAGCAGCACTCCGGCCAGCAGCCGCGCCCGGAGCCTGCGGTACACCGCCTCGTACTCGCGCCGTAGTTCCTCGGCGCGTCTGGCCGTGCGCTGCCACGAGGCCTGGGAGAGGACGAGATGCTCCGCCGCGAACCGCCGGGCCACCTCCGCCCGTTCCACCTCCGGCAGCCGGTCCAGCCCCGCGGCGAAGCGGTCGGCGGCCGCACGCGCCTCCTCGCGGGCTGCGGCGGCCAGGAGATGGCCCTCGACCTCGTTGTGGAACGCCCGCAGATCCACGGGGAACCCCTCCATGGCGGTCATCGGTGCGTCAGCTCCCGCTCGGCCGCCGCGACGGCTTCGTGGTGCAGGTCGAACGCCGGGGACTCGCTGCGTATCTTCGGCAGGGCGACGAAGTTGTGCCGCGGCGGTGGGCAGGAGGTCGCCCACTCCAGGGAACGCCCGTAGCCCCACGGGTCGTCGGCCGTGACCTTCTCACCGTACTTCGCCGTCTTCCACACGTTGTAGAAGAACGGCAGCATCGACATGCCGAGCAGGAACGAGAAGACACTCGACACCGTGTTGAGCGTCGTCAGACCCTCCACCGCCAGGTAGTCGGGGATCCGCCGCTGCATGCCCTCGGCGCCCAGCCAGTGCTGGACCAGGAACGTGCCGTGGAAGCCGGTGAACAGCGTCCAGAAGGTGATCTTGCCGAGACGCTCGTCGAGCATCTTGCCGGTGAACTTGGGCCACCAGAAGTGGAAGCCGGAGAACATCGCGAACACGACCGTCCCGAAGACGACGTAGTGGAAGTGCGCGACCACGAAGTACGAGTCGGAGAGGTGGAAGTCGAGGGGCGGCGAGGCCAGCAGCACACCGGTGAGCCCGCCGAAGACGAACGTGATCAGGAAGCCGGTCGCCCAGAGCATCGGCGTCTCGAACGAGAGGCTTCCGCGCCACATGGTGCCGATCCAGTTGAAGAACTTCACACCGGTCGGGACGGCGATGAGGAACGTCATGAAGGAGAAGAACGGCAGCAGGACACCGCCGGTGACGTACAT
>NZ_JBEORR010000034.1:0-90905 GCF_040302345.1 Streptomyces sp. NPDC126510
GGCGACGCCGTCCGCTCCCGCAGCTCCGTCACGCCGGCCGTCAACTGCGCCTCGTCGGCGGCGTACCGGCCGTCCTCGTCGGTCAGCGCGACGCCCAGCTCGCACGGCATCCCGACACCATGTCATGGCCACCCGTCCGCCGATCCGGAGCGAGGTGGCCCGAGAGGGAGTACGAGAAGGTGGCCACACCTAAAAAGGGCAGGAACGCGAGCGCCCAGAGCAAGCCGGGGCGCTCGCTGGCCCTGATCCTGATCGCCATCGTGGCGCTCACCGGTGGAATGTTCGCCTCGGGACACACCAAGCCACGCCTGGGCATCGACCTGGCCGGTGGCACGAGCATCACGCTCCGCGCGGTCCCCGAGGCCGGCAACGAGTCGGCGATCAACAAGACCAACATGGACACGGCCGTCTCCATCATGGAGCGCCGCGTCAACGGTCTGGGCGTCTCGGAGGCCGAGGTCCAGACGCAGGGCCGCGACAACATCGTCGTGAACATCCCCAAGGGGACCAACTCCGAGCAGGCCCGCAAGCAGGTCGGCACCACCGCCAAGCTCTACTTCCGCCCGGTCATCGCCACCGAGGTCTCCGGCGGCAAGGGCGCGGCCAGCCCATCCCCGAGCCCCTCCGGCAGCCCCTCGGGCCAGCCGTCCGGCAAGCCCGAGGCCACCGACAAGAACTCCGCCTCCCCGTCCGCCACGCCCACCACCCAGGGCCGGGCGGTCACCGACGGGCTGAAGGCCGACGCCACGCCGTCCGCGAGCGCCTCGGACAAGCCCGCGACCAGCCCCTCCCCGTCGGCGAGCGGCGGCAGCGCCCAGGCCGACGCGAACGCGCTGCAGGCGAAGTACGCCAAGCTCGACTGCACGGACGCCAAGACCCGCTCCAGCGTGGGCGACGGCGTCAAGGCCTCCCAGCCCACCCTGGCCTGCGGCAAGAACTCGGGGGGCCAGTGGCAGAAGTACATCCTCGGTCCCGCCGAGGTCGACGGCACGGACGTCGACAAGGCCCAGGCCGTCCTGAACACCCAGACCGGCGCCGGCTGGACCGTCACGATGGACTTCACGGACGCCGGTGCCAAGAAGTTCGGCGACATCACCGGCAAGCTGGCCCAGAACCAGCCGCCGCAGAACCAGTTCGCGATCGTCCTGGACGGCGACGTGGTCTCCGACCCGTCCGTCCGGCAGGCCCTGACGGGCGGCAACGCCGAGATCTCCGGCAACTTCAACCAGCAGTCCGCGCAGGAACTGTCCAACATGCTGAGTTACGGTGCGCTGCCGCTGACCTTCAAGGTCGACAGCATGACGACCGTGACCGCCGCGCTCGGCGGTGACCAGCTGCAGGCCGGTCTGATCGCCGGCGCGATCGGTCTCGCGCTGGTCGTCATCTACCTGCTGGCCTACTACCGCGGCCTGTCGTTCGTCGCGATCCTCTCGCTGCTGGTCTCCGCCGCCCTCACCTACACGCTCATGGCCCTGCTCGGCCCGGCCATCGGGTTCGCGCTGAACCTGCCGGCGGTGTGCGGTGCCATCGTCGCGATCGGCATCACGGCGGACTCGTTCATCGTGTACTTCGAACGCGTCCGTGACGAGATCCGCGAGGGCCGCACCCTGCGCCCCGCCGTCGAGCGGGCCTGGCCCCGCGCCCGGCGCACCATCCTGGTCTCCGACTTCGTGTCGTTCCTCGCCGCCGCGGTGCTCTTCATCGTCACCGTCGGCAAGGTGCGCGGCTTCGCCTTCACACTCGGCCTGACCACGCTGCTCGACGTGGTCGTGGTCTTCCTCTTCACCAAGCCGCTGCTGACCCTGCTGGCCCGTCGCGCCTTCTTCGCGAACGGCCACAAGTGGTCCGGCCTCGACCCGAAGAGCCTGGGTGCCCAGCCGCCACTGCGCCGCACCCGCCGTCCCTCCGCCCCCGTCGAGACGAAGGAGGCGTGAGATGTCGAAACTCGGCAACCTCGGCGCCCGGCTGCACCGTGGCGAGATCGGCTACGACTTCGTCAAGAACCGCAAGATCTGGTACGGCCTGTCGATCCTGATCACCATCACGGCCATCGTCGGCCTGGCGGTGCGCGGCTTGAACATGGGCATCGAGTTCCAGGGCGGTGCCGTCTTCACCACCCCGAAGAACGTCAGCGTCTCGGTGTCCCAGGCCGAGGAGTACGCGGAGACGGCCTCCGGTCACGACGCGATCGTCCAGAAGCTCGGTGACGGCAGCCTGCGGATCCAGGTCGCGGGCATCGAGACCGACAAGGCCAACCAGATCAAGGCCCAGCTGTCGGACGACCTCAAGGTCGACGCGGAGCAGATCAACGCCGAACTGGTCGGTCCCAGCTGGGGCGAGCAGATCGCCAACAAGGCCTGGCAGGGCCTCGGCATCTTCCTGTTCCTCGTGGTGATCTACCTGGCGATCGCGTTCGAGTGGCGCATGGCGCTCGCCGCGTTCGTCGCTCTGATCCACGACATCACCATCACGGTCGGCATCTACGCCCTCGTCGGCTTCGAGGTCACACCGGGCACGGTGATCGGTCTGCTGACCATCCTCGGTTACTCGCTCTACGACACGGTCGTGGTCTTCGACAGCCTCAAGGAGCAGACGAAGGACCTCACCAAGCAGACCCGCTGGACCTACAGCGACGTCGCCAACCGCTCGATCAACAGCACCCTGGTCCGCTCCATCAACACCACCGTGGTGGCGCTGCTGCCGGTCGCCGGCCTGCTGTTCATCGGTGGCGGTGTCCTCGGCGCCGGCATGCTGAACGACATCTCGCTGTCGCTGTTCGTCGGCCTCGCCGCCGGTGCCTACTCCTCGATCTTCATCGCCACGCCGCTCGTCGCCGACCTCAAGGAACGCGAGCCGCAGATGAAGGCCCTGAAGAAGCGCGTCCTGGCCAAGCGCGCCCAGGCCGCGGCCAAGGGCGAGACCGGGGTCCAGGGCGACGACGAGGTGTACGCCGACGAGCCCGAGGACGCCGCCCCCGCGGTGGTCGGGCCGCGCAACCAGCCCGCCTCCCGCAGCCGCGGCCGCGGCCGCCCCTCGGGGAAGCGCCGATGACCGAGATCAGGGAGCTGCTCCTCAGCCGCATCAGGGACGTGGCGGACTACCCGGAGCCGGGTGTGATGTTCAAGGACATCACCCCGCTCCTGGCGGACCCTGCGGCGTTCACCGCGCTCACCGACGCCCTCGCCGAGATCGCCGAGCGGACCGGGGCCACCAAGGTCGTCGGTCTGGAGGCCCGTGGCTTCATCCTCGGCGCCCCGGTCGCCGTCCGCGCCGGCCTCGGCTTCATCCCCGTACGCAAGGCGGGCAAGCTCCCCGGAGCCACCCTCGCCCAGGCCTACGACCTGGAGTACGGCTCGGCGGAGATCGAGGTGCACGCCGAGGACCTGAACCCCGGGGACCGGGTGCTCATCGTCGACGACGTCCTCGCCACCGGCGGCACCGCCGAGGCCTCGGTCGAGCTCATCCGCCGGGCCGGCGCCGAGGTCGCGGGTCTCGCCGTCCTCATGGAGCTCGGCTTCCTGAGCGGCCGCGCCCGCCTGGAGCCGGCGCTGAACGGTGCCCCGCTGGAGGCGCTGCTCACGGTCTAGCGGCCGCGCAGCCGTCCCGGTGGACACCGGCACGACACCGCAGAGGCGGGCCCGGAGGAATCCGGAGCCCGCCTCGTGCGTTACCTGCGTTTCTGGGGTAGACGGTCCTCACATCGGCCTGAAGGCGATCCCGGGGCCCGGGATCGCTACCATGGGGGGTCCGGAGCCTGACCGGGGGACCCGGATCGCGCACGAGGAGTCCTCTTGCCAGACGAGGCCCAGCATCTGACCGCCGCCAAGCCCGAGTCCGCCTCGGCAGCCGCGGCCAAGCCCGCGCCGAACGCGCCCCACGCGAAGAACGACACCCGCGGGCCGGTCGAGCACGCCCAGGCGGCGCCGGTCGACAAGCCCGCCGAGCAGGCGCGGCCCAAGCCCACCCCGCCCGCGGTCCGTCAGGCGGCCGGCCAGCAGGCCCGCTCCGGCTCCTCCAACCGCGTCCGGGCCCGTCTGGCCCGGCTCGGTGTGCAGCGCGCGAACCCGTACAACCCCGTGCTGGAGCCGCTGCTGCGGATAGTCCGCGGCAACGACCCGAAGATCGAGACGGCCACGCTCCGCCAGATCGAGCGCGCCTACCAGGTCGCCGAGCGCTGGCACCGCGGCCAGAAGCGCAAGAGCGGCGACCCGTACATCACGCACCCGCTCGCCGTCACGACCATCCTCGCCGAGCTGGGCATGGATCCGGCCACGCTGATGGCCGGCCTGCTGCACGACACGGTCGAGGACACCGAGTACGGCCTGGACGATCTGCGCCGCGACTTCGGCGACGTCGTCACGCTGCTCGTCGACGGCGTCACCAAGCTGGACAAGGTCAAGTTCGGCGAGGCCGCGCAGGCCGAGACCGTGCGCAAGATGGTCGTCGCCATGGCCAAGGACCCGCGCGTCCTGGTCATCAAGCTCGCCGACCGCCTGCACAACATGCGCACCATGCGCTACCTCAAGCGCGAGAAGCAGGAGAAGAAGGCGCGCGAGACCCTCGAGATCTACGCGCCGCTCGCCCACCGCCTGGGCATGAACACCATCAAGTGGGAGCTGGAGGACCTCGCCTTCGCGATCCTCTACCCCAAGATGTACGACGAGATCGTCCGGCTGGTGGCCGAGCGGGCGCCCAAGCGTGACGAGTACCTGGCCATCGTCACCGACGAGGTCCAGCAGGACCTGCGGGCGGCCCGCATCAAGGCGACCGTCACCGGCCGCCCGAAGCACTACTACAGCGTCTACCAGAAGATGATCGTCCGCGGCCGGGACTTCGCGGAGATCTACGACCTGGTGGGCATCCGCGTCCTCGTGGAGACCGTCCGCGACTGCTACGCGGCCCTCGGCACGGTGCACGCGCGATGGAACCCGGTCCCCGGCCGGTTCAAGGACTACATCGCGATGCCCAAGTTCAACATGTACCAGTCGCTGCACACGACGGTCATCGGCCCCGGCGGCAAGCCGGTCGAACTGCAGATCCGCACCTTCGACATGCACCGCCGCGCCGAGTACGGCATCGCCGCGCACTGGAAGTACAAGCAGGAGGCCGTCGCAGGGGCGTCCAAGGTGCGCTCCGACGCCCCCAAGTCGTCCGGCAAGAGCAAGGACGACCACCTCAACGACATGGCCTGGCTGCGGCAGCTGCTGGACTGGCAGAAGGAGACGGAGGACCCGGGCGAGTTCCTGGAGTCGCTGCGCTTCGACCTCTCCCGCAACGAGGTCTTCGTCTTCACCCCCAAGGGCGACGTCATAGCGCTCCCCGCCGGCGCGACCCCGGTGGACTTCGCGTACGCGGTGCACACCGAGGTCGGGCACCGCACGATAGGCGCCCGTGTCAACGGCCGCCTGGTACCGCTGGAGTCCACCCTCGACAACGGCGACCTGGTGGAGGTCTTCACCTCCAAGGCGGCCGGCGCAGGACCCTCCCGGGACTGGCTCGGCTTCGTCAAGTCACCGCGCGCCCGCAACAAGATCCGGGCCTGGTTCTCCAAGGAGCGCCGCGACGAGGCGATCGAGCAGGGCAAGGACGCCATCGTCCGCGCGATGCGCAAGCAGAACCTGCCGATCCAGCGCATCCTGACCGGCGACTCCCTGGTGACCCTCGCGCACGAGATGCGCTACGCCGACATCTCCGCCCTGTACGCGGCGATCGGCGAGGGCCATGTCTCCGCGCAGAACATCGTGCAGAAGCTGGTCCAGGCCCTCGGCGGCGAGGAGGCCGCCACCGAGGAGATCGACGAGTCGGTCCCGCCGGCCCGCGGCCGCAGCCGCAAGCGCCGCTCCAGCGCCGACCCGGGCGTCGTCGTCAAGGGCGTCGAGGACGTGTGGGTCAAGCTGGCCCGCTGCTGCACGCCCGTCCCGGGCGACCCCATCATCGGGTTCGTCACCCGCGGCAGCGGCGTATCGGTGCACCGCAGCGACTGCGTGAACGTCGACTCGCTGTCCCGCGAGCCCGAGCGCATCCTCGACGTCGAGTGGGCGCCCACCCAGTCCTCGGTCTTCCTGGTCGCCATCCAGGTCGAGGCCCTGGACCGCTCCCGGCTGCTCTCGGACGTCACCCGCGTCCTGTCCGACCAGCACGTCAACATCCTCTCCGCGGCCGTCCAGACCTCCCGCGACCGCGTCGCCACCTCCCGCTTCACCTTCGAGATGGGCGACCCCAAGCACCTCGGCCACGTGCTGAAGGCGGTCAGGGGAGTGGAGGGCGTCTACGACGTGTACCGGGTGACGTCGGCGCGCAGCAGGGCGTAACAGCCCACAGCGGCCACACGAAAGGGGGGCTTTTCGTACGACGTGTACGGAAAGCCCCCCTTGGCGTCGGCTGCTCAGCCTCCGAACTCCTGGAGGCCCTTCTGCGCCTGGTCCAGCAGCGCCTGCCGGCCGTCCAGCTCACGCTGGAGCTTGTCGGCCTTGGCGTTGTTGCCCTGCGCGCGAGCCTGGTCGATCTGGCCCCGCAGCTTCTCCACGGCGGCCTGCAGCTGACCGGTCAGACCCGCGGCACGTGCGCGTGCCTCCGGGTTCGTCCGGCGCCACTCGGCCTCCTCGGCCTCCTGGATGGCCCGCTCGACGGCGTGCATACGGCCCTCTACCTTGGGCCGGGCGTCGCGCGGCACATGGCCGATGGCCTCCCAGCGCTCGTTCACGTTCCGGAAAGCGGCCCGGGCCGCCTTCAGGTCCGAGACCGGCAGGAGCTTCTCGGCCTCCTCGGCCAGCTCCTCCTTCAGCTTCAGGTTCTCCGTCTGCTCGGCGTCCCGCTCGGCGAAGACCGAGCTGCGGGCCGCGAAGAAGACGTCCTGGGCGCCGCGGAAGCGGTTCCACAGGTCGTCCTCGTGCTCGCGCTGAGCGCGGCCCGCGGCCTTCCACTCGGACATCAGTTCGCGGTAGCGGGCCGCCGTCACGCCCCAGTCGGTCGAGTTCGACAGCGCCTCGGCCTCGGAGACCAGCCGCTCCTTGGTCTTGCGGGCCTCCTCGCGCTGCGCGTCCAACTGCGCGAAGTGCTGCTTGCGCCGCTTGGAGAACGCCGAGCGCGCGTGCGAGAACCGGTGCCACAGCTCGTCGTCGGACTTGCGGTCCAGGCGCGGCAGACCCTTCCAGGTGTCCACCAGAGCCCGCAGCCGCTCACCGGCCGCCCGCCACTGCTCGGACTGAGACAGCTCCTCCGCCTCGGCGACCAGCGCCTCCTTGGCATGGCGGGCCTCGTCGGACTGCTTCGCCCGCTGCGCCTTGCGCTCCTCGCGGCGCGCCTCGACCAGCTCCACGAGCTTGTCGAGCCGGACCCGCAGGGCGTCCAGGTCGCCCACCACGTGGTGCGCGTCGACCTGCTCGCGGATGTGGTCGATGGCTGCCTGGGCGTCCTTCGCCGACAGGTCGGTGGTCTTCACTCGCTTCTCGAGGAGGCCGATCTCGACAACCAGGCCCTCGTACTTGCGCTCGAAATAGGCCAGCGCCTCCTCGGGGGAGCCCGCCTGCCAGGAACCAACGACCTGCTCGCCGTCGGCCGTACGCACGTACACGGTCCCCGTCTCGTCGACGCGGCCCCACGGGTCGCTGCTCACAGCGCCTCCTCCACATGATGCCTGCGGGGGGCCTCAGCTCCCCCGGGCATCGTCCACAGTTTCGTCACGGCCAACATAGGCGACCGGCGGGGGGCCTGTCCGCATCCCGCGCGACCGAAATTTCGCAGTTGGGGGTCAGGATTTGGTGATCGTGGCCTTGTTGATCACGACCGTCGCGTTGGGCGCCGTATTGCCCGTCTGGGGGTCGGGAGCCTGCGCTCCGGCGTCCGCGATCTTCTTCAGGACCTTCATGCCCGCCTCGGACACCGTACCGAACGGTGTGTAGTAGGGAGGCAGCTGACTGTCCTGGTAGACGAGGAAGAACTGGCTGCCACCACTGTTGCGGCCCTGCTTCGTCTGGGCGTTGTACTGGTTCGCCATCGCGACCGTGCCGGCCGGGTACACCCCGCCCTTGAGGCTCTTGTCCTTGAGGTTCTCGTCGGGGATGGTGTAGCCCGGTCCGCCCATGCCGGTGCCCTGCGGGTCGCCGCACTGCAGGACGTAGATGCCCTGATTCGTGAGCCGGTGGCACTTGGTGTGGTCCAGGTAGCCCTTGCCGAGCAGGAAGTTGAACGAGTTGACGGTGTGCGGGGCCGCCGACGCCTTCAGCGCGACGTCTATCTCACCGCAGGTGGTGTCCAGCTTCATCGTGTACTTCGCCGACTCGTCGATGGTCGTCGCCGGTTCCTTCTTCCAGGTCTCCGACTTGACCTTGCCCGGGGCAGGCTTCTCGCACGGGTCCGGGGCCTTGCTGGGGGAGGCGCTCGGGGTGGCCTCGGCGCTCGCGTTCTCCTTCTTGCCGTCGTCCTCGAACGGCTTGGTCAGGAAGACCGTCACCGAGAGCACCACGATCACGCCGAGAACCGAGGCGATCACGGAGTTGCGGATACGGGCCTTGCGTCGCGAGTCCGTGCGTCGCTGCTGCTGCCGCAAGAACTTCTCCCGGGCGAGCTGACGCCGCCGCTGTTCCTGGCTGACCACCGGGTTCTCTCCTCATGGGTCTCGAACGTCGACCGGTACGCCTGCGTCCTGTGTGCCGAGCGCGTGCGTGTGCCCCGTACCGTATATGGGTTCGCTGAGGAATCGGCAGCGCCGGTAGGCTCTGTGAGCAGCCGTAGCCGCCCGTATCGACACAACGAAGGACGATCGTGCTCATTGCCGGGTTCCCCGCCGGGGCCTGGGGGACGAACTGCTACCTCGTCGCCCCCGCCGCCGGTGAGGAGTGCGTGATCATCGACCCCGGCCATCAGGCCGCCGACGGCGTCGAGGAAGCGATCAGGAAGCATCGCCTCAAGCCCGTCGCCGTCGTCCTCACCCACGGCCACATCGACCACGTGGCGTCGGTCGTCCCGGTGTGCGGCGCGCACGACGTGCCGGCCTGGATCCACCCCGACGACCGGTACATGATGAGCGACCCGGAGAAGGGGATCGGCCGTTCCATCGGGATGCCGCTGCTGGGCGAGCTGACCGTGGGGGAGCCGGACGACGTCAAGGAGCTGACCGACGGGACGAAGCTGGAGCTGGCGGGCCTGGAGCTGTCCGTCGCGCACGCGCCGGGCCATACCAAGGGGTCGGTGACCTTCGGCATGCCCGAGGCGGCGGACATCCCGCCGATCCTGTTCTCGGGCGACCTGCTGTTCGCCGGCTCCATCGGACGTACCGACCTGCCCGGCGGCGACATGGCCGAGATGCTCGACTCGCTGGCCCGCGTGTGCCTGCCGCTCGACGACTCGACCGTGGTGCTGTCCGGCCACGGCCCCCAGACGACCATCGGCCAGGAGCGCTCCACCAACCCGTATCTGCGGCAGGTGGCCGCCGGCCAGGGAGCTCAGCCGGCTCCCCGACGAGGAATGTGACGAGACCTTCCGTGAGCACCTTCAAGGCCCCCAAGGGCACGTACGACCTGATCCCGCCGGACAGCGCGAAGTACCTCGCCGTCCGTGAGGCGATCGCCGCTCCGCTGCGCAACTCCGGCTACGGCTACATCGAGACGCCGGGCTTCGAGAACGTCGAACTCTTCGCGCGCGGGGTCGGTGAGTCCACCGACATCGTGACCAAGGAGATGTACGCCTTCGAGACCAAGGGCGGCGACCGGCTCGCCCTGCGCCCCGAAGGCACGGCCTCCGTCCTGCGCGCCGCGCTGGAGGCCAACCTGCACAAGGCCGGCAACCTCCCGGTCAAGCTCTGGTACTCGGGCTCGTACTACCGCTACGAGCGCCCCCAGAAGGGCCGCTACCGCCACTTCTCCCAGGTCGGTGCCGAGGCGATCGGCGCGGAGGACCCGGCGCTGGACGCCGAGCTGATCATCCTGGCCGACCAGGCCTACCGCTCGCTGGGCCTGAGCGACTTCCGGATCCTGCTCAACAGCCTGGGCGACCAGGAGTGCCGCCCGGTGTACCGGGCGGCACTGCAGGAGTTCCTCCGGGGGCTGGACCTGGACGAGGACACCCTGCGCCGCGCGGAGATCAACCCGCTGCGCGTCCTGGACGACAAGCGTGAGTCGGTCCAGAAGCAGCTGGGGGACGCGCCGCTGCTGCGCGACTACCTGTGCGACGCGTGCAAGGCGTACCACGAGGAGGTTCGTAACCTGATCACGGCGGCGGGCGTCTCCTTCGAGGACGACCCGAAGCTGGTCCGCGGCCTGGACTACTACACCCGCACCACCTTCGAGTTCGTCCACGACGGCCTCGGTTCGCAGTCCGCGGTGGGCGGCGGCGGCCGCTACGACGGCCTCTCCGAGATGATCGGCGGCCCCGCGCTGCCGTCCGTCGGCTGGGCCCTCGGCGTCGACCGCACGGTCCTTGCCCTGGAGGCGGAGGGCGTCGAGCTCGAACTGCCCGCGACCACCAGCGTGTTCGCCGTCCCGCTCGGCGAGGAGGCCCGCCGGATCCTGTTCGCCAAGGTGACCGAGCTGCGCAAGAACGGCATCGCGGCCGACTTCTCCTACGGCGGCAAGGGCCTCAAGGGCGCGATGAAGAACGCCAACCGCAGCGGCGCCCGCTACACGGTCGTCGCCGGCGAACGCGACCTCGCCGAGGGCGTCGTCCAGCTCAAGGACATGGAGTCCGGCGAGCAGACGGCGGTGGGCGTGAACGAGATCGTGGCCGAGCTGGAGGCCCGGCTCGGCTGAGACACGGTGGAGGAAGGCGCCGGGTACGGCGCCTTCCTCACTCCTCCAGGAGCGCAGCGCCCCCACGTCCGCGGCGCGTTCGTACCCCTGTGCTGTCATGCGACGAGCGTCGGCCGGAACACAACCCTCGGGGACGACCGGGCCGACATCCTTATGTCCACTGAACGGTGGAGACGGGCACCCGTGCGGCACAATGGGCCCTGCCCGAAGATGTTCAGGTCTCAAGTGACGGAATCGGCGTGATGAGCAAGACGACAGTGAAGGACGTCTCCGTGGAGCCCGAGCCGCAGCGCGCCGGGATCGCGCCCCGCGTGGAGGGCGGCAGCCGGGCCCTCGCCCTGCTGCTGGTGATCACCGGTGCCGCCGGACTGCTCGCCGCCTGGGTCATCACGATCGACAAGTTCAAGATCCTCGAGGCCAAGGTCGAGGGCAAGACCTTCACGCCCGGCTGCAGCCTCAACCCCGTGGTCTCCTGCGGCAGCGTCATGGAGAGCAAGCAGGCCGCTGTCTTCGGCTTCCCGAACCCGATGCTCGGTCTCGTCTGCTACGGGATCGTCATCGGCGTCGGCATGGCGCTGCTCGCCCGCGCCCGCTTCCCGCGCTGGTACTGGCTCACCTTCAACGCGGGCTGCCTCTTCGGCGTGAGCTTCTGCGCCTGGCTGATGTTCCAGTCCCTGTACCGGATCAACGCCCTGTGCCTGTGGTGCAGCCTGGCCTGGGTCGCCACGATCCTGATGTTCTGGTACGTCACGTCGTTCAACATCCGCAAGGGCTTCCTGCCCGCCCCGAACTGGCTCAAGAACTTCTTCGGCGAGTTCACGTGGGTCCTGCCGGTGCTGCACATCGGCATCATCGGCATGCTGATCCTGACCCGCTGGTGGGACTTCTGGCTCAGCTGATCCGGGCCGGCCCGGGCCCCGGGCCGACTGTCAGTGCGGTGAATTAGGGTTTCTGGCGTGGAGCCCGACCTGTTCACCGCCGCAGCCGAAGAACGCCAGGAGAAGGAGCCGTCCAGCAGCCCCCTGGCGGTGCGGATGCGCCCGCGCACCCTCGACGAGGTCGTGGGCCAGCAGCATCTGCTGAAGCCGGGCTCACCGTTGCGCAGACTGGTCGGGGAAGCCTCCGGCCCGGCCGGGCCCTCCTCGGTGCTCCTGTGGGGCCCGCCCGGCACCGGCAAGACCACCCTGGCCTACGTCGTCTCCAAGGCGACCGACGCCCGCTTCGTGGAGCTGTCCGCGATCACCGCGGGCGTCAAGGAGGTCCGCGCGGTCATCGACGGTGCCCGCCGCGCCTCGGGCGGCTACGGCAAGGAGACCGTCCTCTTCCTCGACGAGATCCACCGTTTCAGCAAGGCCCAGCAGGACTCCCTGCTCCCGGCCGTCGAGAACCGCTGGGTGACGCTCATCGCGGCGACGACGGAGAACCCGTACTTCTCGGTGATCTCGCCCCTGCTGTCCCGCTCCCTGCTGCTCACCCTCGAACCGCTCACGGACGAGGACGTCAGGAGCCTCATCCGCCGCGCCCTCACCGACGAGCGCGGCCTCAAGGACGCCGTCACCCTCCCCCAGGAGACCGAGGACCACCTCCTGCGGATCGCCGGCGGTGACGCCCGCCGCGCCCTGACCGCCCTGGAGGCGGCCGCCGGTGCCGCCCTCGACAAGGGGGAGGCGGAGATCGGTCTGACCACCCTGGAGGAGACGGTCGACCGGGCCGCCGTGAAGTACGACCGCGACGGTGACCAGCACTACGACGTGGCCAGCGCCCTGATCAAGTCCATCCGCGGCTCCGACGTCGACGCGGCCCTGCACTACCTGGCCCGCATGATCGAGGCCGGCGAGGACCCCCGCTTCATCGCCCGCCGCCTGATGATCTCCGCCAGCGAGGACATCGGCCTGGCCGACCCGACCGCCCTGCAGACGGCGGTGGCCGCCGCCCAGGCCGTCGCCATGATCGGCTTCCCCGAGGCCGCCCTCACCCTCAGCCACGCCACCATCGCCCTCGCCCTGGCGCCCAAGTCCAACGCCGCGACCACCGCGATCGGGGCCGCCCTGGAGGACGTCCGCAAGGGCCACGCCGGACCCGTGCCCGCGCACCTGCGCGACAGCCACTACAAGGGCGCGACCAAGCTCGGCCACGGCCAGGGCTACGTCTACCCGCACGACCTGCCCGAGGGCATCGCGGCCCAGCAGTACGCCCCGGACGAGCTGAAGAACCGCGAGTACTACGAGCCGACCCGGCACGGCGCGGAGGCCCGGTACGCGGACGCGGTGGAGTGGACCCGGAAGAACCTCGGTCGAAAGCGGTCCTGAGCACCCTGTAAACTCGTCCGGAGTGCCGCGTCCCGTGCAGTCAGAACGGGACAGTCGGCCGGAGCCCCGATCCCCCGGGATCGGCTCCAGGAGCGTCGCGCACCGTCGAACGGTGTCGCGGGCAGCCCACCACCCCCCGTCCTGGGACGGGACCGGCCGGTGGGCCACTCGCGTGCTGCACGTATGTGCCCAGACCGGGGAGCGGCTGCCCACCCGGGCCCGACAGGGTCCAGGCGGGTTTCCCCGGCTGCGGATGCGACCTCCCACAACACTGACAAGCCGATACAACGAAAGCGAAAAACAGTGGCGAACCAGTCCCGCCCCAAGGTCAAGAAGTCGCGTGCCCTCGGCATCGCGCTGACCCCGAAGGCCGTCAAGTACTTCGAGGCCCGCCCCTACCCGCCGGGTGAGCACGGCCGCGGCCGCAAGCAGAACTCGGACTACAAGGTCCGTCTGCTCGAGAAGCAGCGTCTGCGCGCGCAGTACGACGTGTCCGAGCGTCAGCTCGTCCGCGCCTACGACCGTGCCTCCAAGGTCCAGGGCAAGACGGGTGAGGCCCTGATCATCGAGCTGGAGCGTCGTCTCGACGCCCTGGTCCTGCGTTCGGGCATCGCCCGCACGATCTACCAGGCCCGCCAGATGGTCGTCCACGGCCACATCGCGGTCAACGGCAAGAAGGTCGACAAGCCCTCCTTCCGTGTCCGTCCGGACGACGTCGTGCAGGTCCGCGAGCGCTCCAAGGAGAAGACCCTCTTCACGATCGCTCGTGAGGGTGGCTTCGCCCCCGACGGTGAGACGCCGCGCTACCTCCAGGTGAACCTCAAGGCCCTGGCGTTCCGCCTGGACCGTGAGCCGAACCGCAAGGAGATCCCGGTGATCTGCGACGAGCAGCTCGTCGTCGAGTACTACGCCCGCTGATCCTCGGCAGGCGCGCGGTACCTCAGCCCGCCGTCTCCCCACCTGTCCGGGTGGGCGAGGCGGCGGGCTTTCGCGATTCCCCTGCTGCCGCGCGGGAAACCGGTACGGAGCGCATCCTCCGGCGCGATAGGCTCGTCGCACGACTTTTTGATGTTCAGGCACGTTTCAGGGAGCGGGTGCACACAGTGTCCGGTGGAGAGGTTGCCGGAGTCCTGGTGGCCGTCTTCTGGGCGATCCTGGTCTCCTTCCTCGCCGTCGCGCTGGCGAGGGTGGCCCAGACGCTCAAGGCGACCACCAAGCTCGTGGCGGACGTGACCGACCAGGCCGTCCCGCTGCTGGCCGACGCCTCCGCGGCGGTGCGCTCCGCACAGACCCAGATCGACCGGGTCGACTCGATCGCCTCCGACGTCCAGGAGGTCACGTCGAACGCCTCGGCGCTCTCGACCACCGTCGCCTCCACCTTCGGCGGCCCCCTGGTCAAGGTCGCGGCCTTCGGCTACGGCGTACGCCGGGCCCTCGGCGGCGGCAAGGAGGACGTGCCCGCCAAGGCGTCCAGGCGTACCGTGATCGTGGGCCGCACGGTCACCCGGCGCAGCGCCCGAGGGAAGAGGGACTGAGAGCCAGCGATGTTCCGCCGTACCTTCTGGTTCACCACGGGCGTCGCCGCCGGTGTGTGGGCCACCACCAAGGTCAATCGCAAGCTGAAGCAGCTGACCCCCGAGAGCCTTGCCAGAACCGCCGGGAACAAGGCGATCGAGGCCGGTCACCGCATCAAGGACCGCGCGGTCGGCTTCGCGATCGACGTCCGGGACAACATGGCCGTGCGGGAGGCCGAGTTGGGGGACGCCCTCGGCATCAACGAGAACCCCGAACTCCCCGGCCCCCGGCGCTTCGCCGCCATCGAGAACCGCACCAACCCGAAGTCCGTCGACAGCGACCGGACGACGACGTACTCGTACAACCGGAATGAGGACCACTGATGGAGTCGGCTGAGATCCGCCGCCGCTGGCTGAGCTTCTTCGAGGAGCGCGGTCACACCGTCGTCCCTTCGGCGTCGCTCATCGCGGACGACCCGACTCTGCTCCTCGTCCCGGCCGGCATGGTGCCCTTCAAGCCCTACTTCCTGGGTGAGGTCAAGCCGCCCTTCGCCCGCGCCACCAGCGTGCAGAAGTGCGTGCGCACGCCGGACATCGAAGAGGTCGGCAAGACCACCCGGCACGGCACGTTCTTCCAGATGTGCGGCAACTTCTCCTTCGGCGACTACTTCAAGGAAGGCGCCATCAAGCACGCCTGGGAGCTGCTCACCAGCGCCCAGGACAAGGGCGGTTACGGCCTCGACCCCGAGCGTCTGTGGATCACCGTCTACAAGGACGACGACGAGGCCGAGCGCATCTGGCACGAGGTCGTCGGCGTGCCGAAGGAGCGCATCCAGCGCCTCGGCATGAAGGACAACTACTGGTCCATGGGCGTCCCCGGCCCCTGCGGCCCCTGTTCCGAGATCAACTACGACCGCGGCCCCGAGTTCGGCGTCGAGGGCGGCCCCGCCGTCAACGACGAGCGGTACGTGGAGATCTGGAACCTCGTCTTCATGCAGTACGAGCGGGGCGAGGGCATCGGCAAGGACAACTTCGAGATCCTCGGCGACCTGCCCAGCAAGAACATCGACACCGGCCTCGGTCTCGAGCGTCTCGCCATGATTCTGCAGGGCGTGCAGAACATGTACGAGATCGACACCTCGATGGCCGTCATCGCCAAGGCCACCGAGCTGACCGGCGTCCGTTACGGCGACGCCCACGACTCGGACGTCTCCCTGCGCGTGGTCACCGACCACATGCGCACCTCGGTGATGCTCATCGGCGACGGTGTCACCCCCGGCAACGAGGGCCGCGGCTACGTGCTGCGCCGCATCATGCGCCGCGCCATCCGCAACATGCGCCTGCTCGGCGCCACCGGTCCGGTCGTCAAGGACCTGATCGACACCGTGATCGCCATGATGGGACAGCAGTACCCCGAGCTCATCACCGACCGCGAGCGCATCGAGAAGGTCGCCCTCGCCGAGGAGAACGCCTTCCTCAAGACGCTGAAGGCCGGCACCAACATCCTCGACACGGCCGTCACGGACACCAAGGCCGCCGGCGGCACCGTCCTGCCCGGCGACAAGGCCTTCCTGCTCCACGACACCTGGGGCTTCCCGATCGACCTCACCCTGGAGATGGCCGCCGAGCAGGGCCTGTCCGTGGACGAGGACGGCTTCCGGCGCCTGATGAAGGAGCAGCGGGAGCGCGCCAAGGCCGACGCCCAGGCCAAGAAGACCGGGCACGCCGGCGCCGGCGCCTACCGCGAGATCGCCGACCAGGCCGGTGCCACCGACTTCATCGGCTACACCGACACCGAGAGCGAGTCCACGATCGTCGGCATCCTCGTCGACGGCGCCTCCTCCCCGGCCGCCACCGAGGGCGACGAGGTCGAGATCGTCCTCGACCGCACCCCGTTCTACGCCGAGGGCGGCGGTCAGATCGGCGACACCGGCAAGATCAAGGTCGACACCGGTGCCGTCATCGAGATCCGCGACTGCCAGAAGCCGGTCCCGGGTGTCTACGTCCACAAGGGCGTCGTCCAGGTCGGCGAGGTCACCGTCGGCGCCAAGGCCCACGCCTCGATCGACGACCGCCGCCGCAAGGCCATCGCCCGCGCCCACTCGGCCACCCACCTGACGCACCAGGCCCTGCGCGACGCCCTCGGCCCGACGGCCGCCCAGGCCGGTTCCGAGAACCAGCCGGGCCGCTTCCGGTTCGACTTCGGCTCCCCGTCCGCCGTCCCGACGGCCGTGATGACCGACGTCGAGCAGAAGATCAACGAGGTGCTCGCCCGCGACCTCGACGTCCGTGCCGACGTCATGGGCATCGACGAGGCCAAGAAGCAGGGCGCCATCGCCGAGTTCGGTGAGAAGTACGGCGAGCGCGTCCGCGTGGTGACCATCGGCGACTTCTCCAAGGAGCTGTGCGGCGGTACCCACGTGCACAACACCGCCCAGCTGGGTCTGGTGAAGCTGCTCGGCGAATCCTCCATCGGCTCGGGTGTACGCCGGATCGAGGCCCTGGTCGGCGTGGACGCCTACAACTTCCTCGCCCGTGAGCACACGGTCGTCGCCCAGCTCCAGGAGCTGATCAAGGGCCGCCCGGAGGAGCTCCCGGAGAAGGTCTCCGCCATGCTCGGCAAGCTGAAGGACGCCGAGAAGGAGATCGAGAAGTTCCGCGCCGAGAAGGTCCTCCAGGCCGCCGCCGGTCTTGCCGAGTCCGCCAAGGACATCCGTGGCGTTGCTGTCGTGACCGGTCAGGTGCCGGACGGCACGACCGCCGACGACCTCCGCAAGCTCGTCCTTGACGTGCGCGGACGCATCCAGGGCGGACGGGCCGCCGTGGTCGCCCTGTTCACTGTGGTGAACGGTAAGCCGCTGACGGTCATCGCCACCAACGAGGCCGCCCGCGAGCGCGGCCTGAAGGCCGGCGACCTGGTCCGTACGGCCGCCAAGACCCTCGGCGGCGGCGGTGGCGGCAAGCCGGACGTCGCCCAGGGCGGCGGCCAGAACCCGGCCGCCATCGGTGACGCCGTGGACGCCGTCGAGCGCCTGGTCATCGAGACGGCCAAGTAAGAGACGGGTCGGAACAGCATGCGCAGAGGACGTCGACTCGCGATCGACGTCGGGGACGCCCGCATCGGGGTCGCCTCGTGCGACCCCGACGGGATCCTCGCCACCCCGGTGGAGACGGTTCCGGGGCGTGACATCCCCGCGGCTCAGCGGCGGTTGAAGCAACTTGTCGAGGAGTACGAGCCGATCGAGGTCGTCGTCGGTCTCCCGCGGTCCCTCAAGGGCGGCGAGGGACCGGCCGCGGTCAAGGTCCGGGGCTTCGTCCAGGAGCTGGCGCGCATGATCGCCCCGGTTCCGGTGAGGCTCGTCGACGAACGCATGACGACGGTGACGGCCAGTCAGGGACTGCGCGCCTCCGGCGTGAAATCCAAGAAGGGCCGGTCCGTCATCGACCAGGCGGCAGCCGTGGTCATCCTGCAACAAGCCCTCGAATCCGAACGGATGTCAGGTAAAGCACCCGGCGAAGGCGTCGAAGTGGTCATCTGATCGCGATACGGTAACGTTCCGCGCGATGCGACGGCATTCGAACAGTCGCCGCACAGCAAGAGGCGGAACGGGAGCCGGGCCGGAAGCCGCGCGACCGCCGCCTCGCGGCTCTAGGGGATCGATGACTGAGTATGGCCGGGGCCAAGGCTCCGAACCGTGGCATCCGGAGGACCCGTTGTACGGGGACGGCGGATGGGGCGGGCAGCAGGCCCCTCAGGGTCAGCAGTCCCCCTACGGCGGCCAGCCACAGCACTATCCAGAGCAGCCGCAGCAGTCGCAGTACGGCGACTGGGGCACCGGTGACCAGGCCGGATACGGTCAGGCGCAGCAGCAGTACCCGTACGACCAGCATTACGCGTCACAGGCCCACGGGCACCAGCAGTACCCCGGGCAGCAGGACCACGGACATCACCAGGCTCAGGGCTACCACCAGCAGCAGTACGACACCGGCGGCTGGGCCAACGACCCCCACCAGCAGGCCTCGTACCCGGGTGATCCGCAGGATCCGTACGGGCAGCAGGCCGGTGCGTACGGCGGGGGCCAACAGGACTACTACGACACGCCTGAGGCGTATCCGCCCCCGGAGCCGTCCGGCCGGCGTGGGGCCGAACCCGCCCCGGAGCCGGAGTGGGACCCCGGCCCCGACCAGGGTGAACACGCCTTCTTCGCGGGCGGCGACGACGATGACGACGGCGAGGAGCCGGAGGGGCGACGCGGTCGCGACGACAAGCGCGGACGCGGCGGCGGCAAACCGAAGAAGAAGAGCCGCAACGGCATGGCCTGCCTGCTGGTCGCCGTGATCCTCGGCGGCGGCCTGGCAGGCGCCGGCTACTTCGGCTACCAGTTCTACCAGGATCGTTTCGGCAGCGCCCCGGACTTCGCGGGTGGGGGCAACGGGCAGCAGGTGACGGTCGAGATCCCCGAGGGTGCGCTCGGGTACAAGATCGGCCAGGTGCTGAAGGACGCGGGCGTCGTCAAGAGCGTCGACGCATTCGTCGCCGCTCAGCAGAGCAACCCCGAGGGCAAGAGCATCCAGGACGGCGTGTACACGCTGCAGAAGCAAATGTCGGCCGAGAGCGCGGTCGAACTGATGCTCAGCCCCAAGAGCCGCGACAACCTGATCATCGCGGAAGGCAAGCGCAACGCCGATGTCTACCGGCTCATCGACAAGCGCCTCAAGGTCAAGGAAGGCACCACCGCCGCGGTCGCCGAGAAGGACTACAAGAAGCTCGGCCTCCCCGCCTGGGCGCTGAATCATCCGAACGTCAAGGATCCGCTTGAAGGATTCCTCTATCCGTCCAGCTACGGCGTCAGCAAGGGGCAGAAGCCCGAGGCCGTGCTCAAGCAGATGGTGGCTCGTGCCACCGCGACGTACGAGAAAGCCGGCGTCGAGAAGAAGGCCGAGAGTCTCGGTCTCGAGAACCCGTGGCAGCTGGTCACCGTCGCGAGCCTCGTCCAGGCCGAGGGCAAGACGCACGACGACTTCCGGAAGATGGCCGAGGTGGTCTACAACCGCCTCAAGCCGACCAACACGGAGACCAACCAACTGCTCCAGTTCGACTCGACCTTCAACTATCTGAAGAACGAGAGCAACATTCAC
This sequence comes from Streptomyces sp. NPDC126510, assembly GCF_040302345.1. Classification (NCBI taxonomy): domain Bacteria; kingdom Bacillati; phylum Actinomycetota; class Actinomycetes; order Kitasatosporales; family Streptomycetaceae; genus Streptomyces; species Streptomyces sp. NPDC126510. The sequence continues at coordinate 19,708 of NZ_JBEORR010000034.1, forward strand.
ATCAGCGAGTCCGAGATCAACAGCAACAAGGACCCGTACAACACGTACACCAACAAGGGCCTGCCGCCGGGCCCGATCGACAACCCCGGTGACGTCGCGTTGCGGGCGGCCCTGAATCCGACGAAGGACGGCTGGATCTACTTCGTGGCGACCGACGGTGTGCACAAGACCGAGTTCGCCAAGACGTACGCGCAGTTCGAGAAGCTCAAGGAAAAGTTCGATGCCAGCACGGGCAACTGACGCCCGCCGTGCCGGAGTGCTCGGCAGTCCCATCGCCCACTCCCTCTCTCCGGTACTGCACCGCGCGGCGTATGCGGAACTGGGACTGGGGCACTGGTCGTACGACCGTTTCGAGATCGACGAGGCGAAACTGCCCGGCTTCATCGAGAAGCTCGGACCCGAGTGGGCCGGGCTGTCGCTGACCATGCCGTTGAAGCGGGCCGTCATCCCCCTGCTGGACGAGATCAGCGAGACCGCCGCGTCGGTGGAGGCGGTCAACACCGTCGTGTTCACCGAGGACGGCCGCCGCGTCGGCGACAACACCGACATCCCCGGCATCGTCGCAGCGCTGCGCGAACACGGCATCGAGCAGGTCGACTCCGCCGCCGTCCTCGGCGCCGGCGCCACCGCCTCCTCCGCGCTGGCCGCGCTGTCCCGGATCTGCCCGGGCGAGATCGCCGTGTACGTGCGCAGCGAGGCCCGGGCCGCCGAGATGCGGCAGTGGTCGGAGCGCCTCGACGTCGCCGTACGCATCGCGGACTGGTCGGACGCCGAGCAGGCCCTGCGCGCCCCTCTGGTGATCAGCACAACGCCGGCCGGTGCCACCGACGCCCTCGCCCGGTCCGTGCCGGAACGCCCGGCAGCCCTCTTCGACGTCCTGTACGAGCCCTGGCCGACCGACCTCGCCGCCCGCTGGTCGGCGTACGGCGGCGCCGTCATCAGCGGCCTCGACCTCCTGGTGCACCAGGCCGTGCTCCAGGTCGAGCAGATGACGGGGCGGGCACCGGCACCCCTGGACGCCATGCGAAAAGCGGGCGAGCGGGCTCTCGCCCACCGATAGGATCCGCTCTCGGTTCCGCAGGGGGCGGAACAGGGGAGGGGAACACCCGTCATGTCCACAGGCCTGCCTCAGGCGTCCGTCAAGTCCCAGATATTCGAGTCCGTGCTGGGATTCCTGCCCGACTGGGTGCAGATCACGGTGCTGGCCCTGATCGTGCTCGCCGTCGTGGCGTCGTGGGTCGTCAAGATCAAGCGCAAGATCGCCTACCGGCGTGCCGTCCGCAACGGGCAGCCGGTCCACGCGGCGGCCCAGTACGGACAGGGGCGCGGCGCGGACTACCTGGGGCAGTACGCGCCGCAGCAGACACAGCCGGCACAGCAGCAGGGCAGCGGGGCCGACCACCTGGGGGCGTACGCCCCGCAGCAGGAGCTGACCGCGCGGCAGCCGAGCGGCGCCGACTTCCTCGGGGCGTACGCGCCGCAGCAGCGTCAGGGCGAAGGTCCGTCCGCGAACGCGTCCGCTTGATGGACCGACCGCCGGGCAGAGGGCTCCGGCGTGGGAGGATCGGAGATGGCGGACCGGGCCGCGCACCCGGTCACGCCTCGCCGTACGCGACGAGGCGCGTACGCAGGGCAGTACCAGAGCGCGAGCACTGAGGAGCACCGTTGAGCAGGTTGCGCTGGCTGACCGCGGGGGAGTCCCACGGTCCCGCACTCGTGGCGACGCTGGAGGGCCTTCCCGCCGGCGTGCCGATCACCACGGACATGGTGGCGGACCATCTCGCGAGGCGGCGCCTGGGCTATGGGCGCGGTGCCCGGATGAAGTTCGAGCGCGACGAGGTCACCTTCCTCGGCGGCGTCCGGCACGGCCTCACCCTCGGCTCCCCGGTCGCGATCATGGTGGGCAACACCGAGTGGCCCAAGTGGGAACAGGTCATGGCCGCCGACCCGGTCGACCCGGAGATCCTCGACGGGCTCGCCCGCAACGCCCCGCTGACCCGGCCGCGCCCCGGCCACGCCGACCTCGCGGGCATGCAGAAGTACGGCTTCGACGAGGCCCGGCCGATCCTGGAGCGGGCCTCCGCCCGCGAGACCGCCGCCCGGGTCGCCCTCGGCGCGGTGGCCCGGTCCTACCTCAAGGAGACGACCGGCGTCGAGATCGTCAGCCACGTCGTCGAGCTGGCCTCGGCGAAGGCGCCGCACGGCGTGTACCCGACCCCGGCCGACGTCGAGAGGCTGGACGCGGACCCCGTGCGCTGTCTGGACGCGGACGCCTCGAAGGCGATGGTCGCCGAGATCGACCAGGCCCACAAGGACGGCGACACCCTCGGCGGTGTGGTCGAGATCCTCGCGTACGGCGTGCCCGTCGGTCTCGGTTCGCATGTGCACTGGGACCGCAAGCTGGACGCCCGGCTCGCCGGTGCGCTCATGGGCATCCAGGCGATCAAGGGCGTCGAGATCGGCGACGGTTTCGAGCTGGCCCGCGTGCCCGGCTCCAAGGCGCACGACGAGATCGTCAGGACCGACGACGGCATCCGGCGCACCACCGGCCGCTCCGGCGGCACCGAGGGCGGTCTGACCACCGGTGAGCTGCTGCGCGTCCGCGCCGCGATGAAGCCGATCGCGACCGTGCCGCGCGCCCTGCAGACCGTGGACGTCACCACCGGCGAGGCCACGCAGGCCCACCACCAGCGCTCCGACGTGTCCGCGGTCCCGGCCGCCGGCATCGTCGCCGAGGCCATGGTGGCCCTGGTGCTCGCGGACGCCGTCGCGGAGAAGTTCGGCGGCGACTCGGTGGCCGAGACCCGCCGCAACGTGACGTCGTACCTCGACAACCTCACCATCCGATGAGCGGCCCGCTGGTCGTCCTGGTCGGCCCGATGGGCGTGGGCAAGTCCACCGTCGGGCAGCTGCTCGCCGAGCGGCTCGGGCTCTCCTACCGTGACACCGACGACGACATCGTGGCCGCACAGGGCAGGACCGTCGCCGAGATCTTCGTCGACGAGGGCGAACTTGCCTTCCGCGCGATCGAGAAGGCCGCCGTGCACCGCGCGCTCGCCGAGCACGACGGCGTGCTGGCCCTGGGCGGCGGCGCGATCCTCGACGCCGACACACGCGCACTGCTCGCCGGGCAGCGGGTGGCGTACCTGTCGATGGACGTCGAGGAGGCGGTCAAGCGCACCGGCCTCAACACGGCCCGCCCCCTGCTCGCGGTCAACCCGCGCAAGCAGTGGCGCGAGCTGATGGAGGCCCGCCGCCACCTGTACGAAGAGGTCGCCACGGCCGTGGTCGCCACCGACGGCCGTACGCCCGAAGAGGTCACCGAAGCCGCCCTGGACGCACTGGAGTTGAAGGAAGCATGAGCGAGGCAGTCACCCGGATCCAGGTCGGAGGCACGGCGGGCACCGACCCGTACGAGGTCCTGGTGGGCCGGCAGCTGCTGGGTGAACTCGGCGGACTGATCGGCGAGAAGGCCCAGCGGGTCGCGATCCTCCACCCCGAGGCGCTGGCCGAGACCGGTGACGCGCTGCGCGCCGACCTGGCCGAGCAGGGCTACGAGGCCATCGCCATCCAGGTGCCCAACGCGGAGGAGGCCAAGACCGCCGAGGTCGCCGCCTACTGCTGGAAGGCGCTCGGCCAGTCCGGATTCACGCGCACGGACGTCGTGGTCGGCGTCGGCGGCGGCGCGACCACGGACCTCGCCGGGTTCGTGGCCGCCACCTGGCTGCGCGGAGTGCGCTGGATCGCGATTCCCACCACCGTCCTCGCCATGGTGGACGCGGCCGTCGGCGGCAAGACCGGCATCAACACCGCCGAGGGCAAGAACCTCGTCGGCGCCTTCCACCCGCCCGCCGGTGTGCTCTGCGACCTGTCCGCGCTGGACTCCCTGCCGGTCAACGACTACGTCTCCGGCCTCGCCGAGGTCATCAAGGCCGGCTTCATCGCCGACCCGGTGATCCTGGACCTCATCGAGTCCGACACCGAGGCCGCCCGCACCCCGGCCGGCCCGCACACCGCCGAGCTCATCGAGCGCTCCATCCGGGTCAAGGCCGACGTCGTGTCGTCGGACCTGAAGGAGTCGGGCCTGCGCGAGATCCTCAACTACGGGCACACGCTCGGCCACGCCATCGAGAAGAACGAGCGCTACAAGTGGCGCCACGGCGCCGCCGTCTCGGTCGGCATGCACTTCGCCGCCGAACTGGGGCGCCTGGCGGGCCGGCTGGACGACGCGACGGCCGACCGCCACCGCACGATCCTCGAAGCGGTCGGACTGCCCCTGCACTACCGGCACGACCAGTGGCCCAAGCTGCTGGAGGCCATGAAGGTCGACAAGAAGTCCCGCGGCAACCTGTTGCGCTTCATCGTCCTCGACGGTCTGGCCAAGCCCACCGTCCTGGAGGGACCCGACCCGGCCGTGCTGCTCGCCGCGTACGGCGAAGTCGGGCAGTAAGTCCTCCGGCGCGCCTTCCGCCCGAATTCACCTTGCGGAGCCGGGCACTTCGGGCCGCCCCCGGCCGTTCACACATCGACGACCGGGGGCGGTACCGTTCGGTAGCAGGCGGGATCCCGCCCCCTGTCAGCGCCCATCGCCTGTACGAGACGGAGTGGCACCGGATGCAGCACGCAGTGGGTTCTCCGCTGCCGCCGCCCCATCAGCCGGGGCACGGACCGGCCACGGGCTGGTCGCCGGCCGCACATCACCCGGTCCCGCCGAGCGCGGGCGCCCACCAGGGCTCGGTGCCCGTACCCCCGCCGCCCCCGGCGCCGGGATATCCGGCACCGCCGCCCGGACCCGCCTCCGCTTCCGCCCCGTCGGCGCCGGAGACCACCGGCCATGTGCCGCTGCCGCCCGGCGGCCCCGTCGCCATGCCCATGGCCCCGCCCGCCGCGACGGTTCCCGACCCCGCCGGTACGACACTCGCGGTGCTGCTCATCGGCCCCGCGGGCGCGGGCAAGACCAGCGTCGCCAAGTACTGGGCGGACCATCGCCGGGTCCCCACGGCCCACATCAGCCTCGACGACGTACGCGAATGGGTCCGCTCCGGCTTCGCCGACCCCCAGTCCGGGTGGAACGACAACTCCGAGGCGCAGTACCGCCTGGCCCGCCGCACCTGCGGCTTCGCCGCGCGGAACTTCCTGGCCAACGGCATCTCGTGCATCCTCGACGACGCGGTCTTCCCCGACCGCCCGGTCGTCGGCCTCGGCGGCTGGAAGCGCCACGTCGGACCGGGCCTGCTGCCGGTCGTCCTCCTGCCCGGGCTGGACATCGTCCTCGAACGCAACGCGGAGCGCTCGGGCAACCGACGGCTGTCGGACGAAGAGGTCGCCCGCATCCACGGCCGCATGGCCGGCTGGTACGGATCCGGCCTGCCGATCATCGACAACTCCCAGCTGGACGTACCGGAGACGGCGCGCGTCCTGGACGACGTCCTGGCCCGCTCCATCGCCAGCCCACCCTCATGGTGAGCAGCGCCCCGTAGGGGCGCGGGGAACTGCGCGACAAGCCCCCACACAGCCGCGGACGGCACGCGACCCCGCGCGGCACGCCAGCTCCCGAACAGCACCCCACCCGCTCGGACACACCAGACACCGCCCACTCAGACGCCCTCAACCGGCGCAAAACCGGCGGAGCTCATACGCTCGGGTCATGTCAGAGGTGTACGCGGCCCGCCGGACGCGTCTGAGGGAATACTGCAACGCGGGCGGCAGCGCGGCGGCGCTGGTCTCCCGCCCCGCCAACGTGCGCTATCTCGCGGGCGCCGCCCCGCACGGCGCCGTTCTGCTGCTGGGCAGGACCGAGGAGCAGGACCTCCTGGTCTGTGCCGGGCCGACGGCCGACCGCCCCGCGCAGGAGCGCCCCGACGAGGCCCTGCGCGTCCACACCCTTCCCGGAGTCGGCGGCGGTGACCCGGCCGTCGCGGCGGCCCGCCTCGCCGTGGGCCAGGAGGCGGACTCCCTCGCCGTGGAGGAGCACCACCTCACCGTGGCCCGGCACCGCGCCCTCGGCTCGGTCGCCCCCGGGCTGCGCCTGGCGGGCCTCGGCAGCGCGGTCGAGCAGCTCAGGGTCGTCAAGGACGAGGAGGAGATCTCCTGCCTGCGCATCGGCGCCGAGATCGCCGACCAGGCCCTCGGTGAGCTGCTGGAGTCGATCCTCGTCGGCCGCACGGAGCGCCACCTCGCCCTGGAACTCGAGCGACGGCTCGTGGACCACGGGGCGGACGGGCCGGCCTTCCCTACCTCCGTCGCCACCGGCCCGAACTCCGGCCGGCCAGGACACCGGCCCACCGACCGCCGCGTCGAGGAGGGCGACTTCCTCTCCGTGTGCCTCGGCGCGACGTACCGCGGCTACCGCTGCGAGATCGGCCGCACGTTCGTCATCGGCACCGCTCCCGCGGACTGGCAGATCGAGCTGTACGACCTGGTCTTCGCCGCACAGCGGGCCGGGCGTGAGAGCCTGGTACCCGGCGCCGCCTGCCGGGATGTCGACCGCGCCGCCCGCCAGGTCCTGGACTCCGCGGGGTACACGGAGGGCCTCACGGTCCTGACCGGACACGGTGTAGGGCTCGAAATCGACGAGGACCCTCAATTGAGTCCCGCGGCCATGGGTAAACTGGACGCTTGCGTGCCAGTCACCGTCGAACCGGGGGTCCACCTCCCGGGCCGGGGCGGTGTCCGGATCGATGACACGCTCGTCGTCCGCCCCGAGGCGGACGGCGGACCCGAGCTACTCACCATCACGACCAAGGAGCTGCTCGCCCTGTAGCCAGGCAGGTGCGTGCCCCGGGGTCGTACGTCAGTCCAGGAGATTCCGCAACCGTGGCTTCCACGAACGACCTCAAGAACGGCATGGTGCTCAAGCTCGAAGGCGGCCAGCTCTGGTCCGTCGTCGAGTTCCAGCACGTCAAGCCCGGCAAGGGCCCGGCCTTCGTGCGCACCAAGCTCAAGAACGTGCTCTCCGGCAAGGTCGTCGACAAGACCTTCAACGCCGGCGTCAAGGTCGAAACGGCCACCGTCGACAAGCGCGACATGCAGTTCTCCTACATGGACGGCGAGTACTTCGTCTTCATGGACATGGAGACCTACGACCAGCTGCACGTCGACCGCAAGGCCGTCGGTGACGCCGCGAACTTCCTGATCGAGGGCTTCACCGCCACCGTCGCGCAGCACGAGGGCGAGGTGCTCTTCGTCGAGCTGCCGGCCGCCGTCGAGCTCGTCATCCAGGAGACCGAGCCGGGCGTCCAGGGCGACCGCTCCACCGGCGGCACCAAGCCCGCCATCCTGGAGACCGGTCACCAGATCAACGTGCCCCTCTTCATCACCACCGGTGAGAAGATCAAGGTCGACACCCGCACCAGCGACTACCTCGGCCGGGTGAACAGCTAACCGTGGCTGCCCGCAACACGGCCCGTAAGCGCGCCTTCCAGATCCTCTTCGAGGGGGACCAGCGCGGCGCCGAGGTGCTGACCGTCCTCGCGGACTGGGTCCGGCTGTCCCGGGCGGACACCCGGCAGCCGCCGGTCAGCGAGTACACGATGGAGCTGGTCGAGGGCTACGCGAAGCACGCGAAGCGCATCGACGAGCTGATCGCGCAGTACTCCGTCGGCTGGACCCTCGACCGGATGCCCGTCGTCGACCGCAACATCCTGCGGCTCGGCGCCTATGAGCTGATCTGGGTCGACGCGACGCCGGACGCCGTCGTCCTCGACGAGATGGTGCAGCTGGCGAAGGAGTTCTCCACGGACGAGTCGCCCTCGTTCGTGAACGGCCTGCTCGGCCGTCTGAAGGAACTCAAGCCCTCGCTCCGCCGCGACGAGGTCTGAGACGGACCACATGCCGGAGGGCCCGCAGCGTCACCGCTGCGGGCCCTCCGGCGTTCCCGTACGTCCTCGTGCGGCGCGGGGATGGCAGAGCCGCACAACGCCGCCGGGGCGGCCGAGAACCATGCGGTTTCGGCCACCCCGGCGGCACGTTTCTGCTGGACCCGAATGCCGGACCCGCGGAGCGGTCAGGCCTCCTCGTGGGACGCCACCGCGCGGCGCGCGTCCGCGTCCAGGACACCCCAGCTGATCAGCTGCTCCGTCAGGACCGACGGCGACTGGTCGTAGATGACGGCCAGTGTGCGCAGGTCGTCCTGGCGGATCGACAGCACCTTGCCGTTGTAGTCACCGCGCTGCGACTGGATCGTCGCCGCGTAGCGCTGAAGGGGACCTGCCTTCTCGGCGGGCACCGTGGCCAGCCGCTCCAGGTCCAGGACGAGCTTCGGCGGCGGCTCGGCGGCCCCGCCCGGGGTCGTGCCCGGAAGCAGTTCCTGCACGGGAACGCCGTAGAAATCCGCCAGCTCGGCAAGGCGCTGCACGGTCACGGCACGGTCGCCGCGCTCGTACGAACCGACCACGACCGCCTTCCAGCGTCCCTGGGACTTCTCCTCGACACCGTGGAGGGAAAGGCCCTGCTGGGTGCGGATCGCCCGGAGCTTGGCCCCGAGCTGTTTGGCGTATTCGCTGGACATATAGCTCCCCGGCACTGTGTCGACGCGTCTGGCGTGGGTGCCAGGCCGCGCGGCTGGTAACTCACTGTGAGGTTACGCAGCGTTACTCTGCCGCGTCAAGCCGAATGGTCCGCACCGACTCTTCCGTGGTATCGGCGTTCCGTTGCGCCGAGTGGGTGATCCGAGGGGGCCGTACGGGCGATCTCCGGGACCTGCTACCGTGTATGGCGCAATCTCGACGTCCTTTAAGGTCCGTCCCGTGAGGCGGAGAAGGAGGTCCGTTTCGTATGGACACGCACGACACGCGCGACGCGCAGTCCGATGCCCGGCCCGTTCTCGAAGGGCCCGACATCGCGCGGGTGCTGACCCGCATCGCCCACGAGATCGTCGAACGCGCCAAGGGCGCCGACGACGTGGTGCTCCTCGGCATTCCGACCCGGGGCGTCTTCCTCGCCCGGCGGCTCGCGGACAAGCTCGAGCAGATCACCGAGCGCAAGGTCCCGTGCGGCTCGCTCGACATCACCATGTACCGCGACGACCTGCGCATGCACCCGCCGCGTGCGCTGGCCCGCACCGAGATCCCCGGTGACGGCCTCGACGGCAAGCTCGTCGTCCTCGTCGACGACGTGCTCTTCTCCGGCCGCACCATCCGCGCCGCCCTCGACGCCCTGAACGACCTCGGGCGCCCGCGCGCGGTGCAGCTCGCCGTCCTCGTCGACCGCGGGCACCGCGAACTGCCCATCCGCGCCGACTACGTCGGCAAGAACCTCCCCACGTCGTTGCGGGAGACGGTCAAGGTCCAGCTCGCCGAGGAGGACGGTCGCGACACCGTGCTGCTCGGTGCCAAGCCGACCCCGCAGTAGCGCTCCGGGCGTACGCCACCCTCGTACGCCCGCTCGTCGCGCCCTCGCGCGCCCGTCTGCCCCGATTCTCCCGAATGAACTGCCTTACGGAGCCTGACAGATGCAGCGTCATCTCATCTCGGCCGCCGACCTCACCCGCGACGACGCCGTCCTGATCCTCGACACCGCCGAGGAGATGGCCCGGGTCGCCGACCGGCCGATCAAGAAGCTGCCGACCCTGCGCGGCCGCACGATCGTCAACCTCTTCTTCGAGGACTCCACCCGGACCCGGATCTCCTTCGAAGCCGCCGAGAAGCGGCTGTCCGCGGACGTCATCAACTTCACCGCCAAGGGCTCCAGCGTCTCCAAGGGCGAGTCCCTGAAGGACACCGCCCAGACCCTGGAAGCGATGGGCGTCGACGCCGTCGTCATCCGGCACGGCGCCTCCGGAGCTCCGTACCGCCTCGCCAACTCCGGCTGGATCGACGCGGCCGTGGTCAACGCCGGCGACGGCACCCACCAGCACCCCACCCAGGCCCTGCTGGACGCCTTCACCATGCGCCGCCGCCTGATCGGCCCGGACACGGGACTCGGCCGTGACCTCGAAGGCAAGCGCATCACGCTCGTCGGCGACGTCCTGCACAGCCGGGTCGCCCGCTCCAACGTCGACCTGCTGCACACCCTCGGCGCCGAGGTCACGCTCGTCGCCCCGCCCACCCTGGTGCCGGTCGGCATCGAGACCTGGCCCTGCGAGGTCTCCTACGACCTCGACAGCACGCTGCCCAAGTCCGACGCGGTGATGATGCTGCGCGTCCAGCGCGAGCGCATGAACGCCGCGTTCTTCCCCACCGAGCGCGAGTACTCCCGCCGCTACGGGCTCGACGGCGACCGCATGGCCCGGATGCCCGGGCACGCCATCGTGATGCACCCCGGCCCGATGGTCCGCGGCATGGAGATCACCGCCGAGGTCGCCGACTCCGACCGCTGCACCGTCGTCGAGCAGGTCGCAAACGGAGTGTCCATCCGGATGGCCGTTCTGTACCTGCTGCTCGGTGGGAACGAACCCGCCGTCACCCACCCCCGCACCGAGGAGAAGTAAGACAGATGAGCAAGACCCTGATCCGTGGTGCGAAGGTGCTCGGCGGCGAGCCGCAGGACGTCCTGATCGACGGCGGCACCATCGTCGAGGTGGGTGCCGGGCTGTCCGCCGAGGGCGCGGAGGTCGTCGAGGCCGACGGCAAGGTACTGCTGCCGGGCCTGGTCGACCTGCACACCCATCTGCGCGAGCCCGGCCGCGAGGACTCCGAGACCGTCCTCACCGGCACCCGCGCCGCCGCCTCCGGCGGCTTCACCACCGTCTTCGCCATGGCCAACACCTTCCCGGTCGCCGACACCGCGGGTGTCGTCGAACAGGTCTGGCGGCTCGGCAAGGAGCACGGCTACTGCGACGTCCAGCCCATCGGCGCGGTCACCGTCGGCCTGGAGGGCAAGAAGCTCGCCGAGCTGGGCGCCATGCACGAGTCCGCCGCCGGCGTCACCGTCTTCTCCGACGACGGCAAGTGCGTCCACGACGCCGTGATCATGCGCCGGGCCCTGGAGTACGTGAAGGCCTTCGGCGGTGTCGTCGCGCAGCACGCGCAGGAGCCGCGGCTGACCGAGGGCGCCGAGATGAACGAGGGCGTCGTCTCCGCCGAGCTGGGCCTCGGGGGCTGGCCCGCGGTGGCCGAAGAATCGATCATCGCCCGGGATGTCCTGCTCGCCGATCACGTCGGCTCCCGCGTCCACATCTGCCACCTGTCGACCGCCGGGTCCGTCGAGATCGTCCGCTGGGCCAAGTCCCGCGGCATCGCCGTCACCGCCGAGGTCACCCCGCACCACCTCCTCCTCACCGACGAGCTGGTGCGCACCTACAACCCCGTCTACAAGGTCAACCCGCCGCTGCGCACCGAGCGCGACGTCATGGCCCTGCGCGAGGCGCTCGCCGACGGCACGATCGACATCGTCGCCACCGACCACGCCCCGCACCCGCACGAGGACAAGGACTGCGAGTGGGCCGCGGCAGCCATGGGCATGGTCGGTTTGGAGACCGCGCTGTCGGTGGTGCAGGAGACCATGGTCGACACGGGCCTGCTGGACTGGGCCGGCGTCGCCGACCGGATGTCCGTCAAGCCCGCGCAGATCGGACAGGCCCCGGGCCACGGCCGTCCCGTCTCGGCAGGTGAGCCCGCCAACCTCACCCTGGTCGACACGGCATACCGTGGGCTCGTGGAACCCGCGGGCTTCGCCTCGCGCAGCCGCAACACCCCCTACGAGGGGCGTGAGCTGCCGGGCCGTGTGACGCACACGTGGCTGCGGGGCAAGGCCACGCTCGTCGACGGGAAGCTCACGTGACACCTGTACTCCTGCTGGCCGCCGAGAAGGAATCGGCGCAAGTGACCGACTGGGCCGCCCGCATCGGCTGGGTCGTCGGCCTCGCGCTGTTCGTCGCGCTCGTCTACTGGCTGATGCGCGAGGGCTGGAAATGGCGCGGCACCCTCCAGGGCGACCTGCCCGAGCTGCCCGTCACACCGGCCGACCCGGGCCCCGCGAAGCTCTCCCTGAGCGGCCGCTACCACGGCTCCACCACCGCCGGGCAGTGGCTCGACCGCATCGTCGCCCGGGGTCTGGGCACCCGCAGCCGGGTCGAGCTGACCCTGACGGACGCCGGCCTCGACGTCGTACGCCCCGGTGCGCAGGACTTCTTCGTCCCGGCCGCGGCGCTGCGCGAGGCCCGGCTCGACAAGGGCATCGCCGGCAAGGTCCTCACCGAGGGCGGCCTGCTGATCGTCACCTGGGAGCACGGCGACCGGCTGATCGACTCCGGCTTCCGCTCCGACCACGCGGCCGAGCACAACGAGTGGGTCCAGACCCTCAACTCCATGATCGAAACGAACACCAGGGAAGGCGCCGAACGATGACCACCTCCACCAGGGGAGCCGCCAAAACTCCCGCCGTACTCGTCCTGGAGGACGGCCGGGTCTTCCGCGGCCGCGCCTACGGGGCCGTGGGGGAGACCTTCGGCGAAGCGGTGTTCTCCACCGGCATGACCGGCTACCAGGAGACCCTCACCGACCCCTCCTACCACCGCCAGGTGGTCGTCATGACCGCCCCGCACGTCGGCAACACGGGCGTCAACGACGAGGACATGGAGTCCAGGAAGATCTGGGTCTCCGGCTACGTCGTGCGCGACCCCGCGCGCGTGCCGTCCAACTGGCGCTCCCGGCGCACGCTGGACGAGGAGCTGGACGCCCAGGGCGTCGTCGGCATCAGCGGTATCGACACCCGCGCCCTCACCCGTCACCTGCGCGAGCGCGGCGCCATGCGCGTCGGCATCTTCAGCGGCGACGCCGTCCGGGACGACGCCGCACTGCTGGCCCGCGTCCAGGAAGCCCCGCAGATGAAGGGCGCGAACCTCTCCGCCGAGGTCGCCACCACCGAGCCGTACGTCGTCCCGGCCATCGGCGAGAAGAAGTTCACCGTCGCCGCCGTCGACCTCGGCATCAAGGGCATGACCCCGCACCGCATGGCCGAGCGCGGCATCGAGGTGCACGTGCTCCCGGCGACCGCGACCGTCGAGGACGTCTACGCGGTGAACCCGGACGGCGTGTTCTTCTCCAACGGCCCGGGCGACCCGGCCACCGCCGACCACCCCGTCTCCGTGATGCGGGGCGTCCTGGAGCGCGGCACCCCGCTGTTCGGCATCTGCTTCGGCAACCAGATCCTGGGCCGCGCGCTCGGCTTCGGCACCTTCAAGCTGAAGTACGGCCACCGCGGCATCAACCAGCCGGTGCAGGACCGTACGACCGGCAAGGTCGAGGTCACCGCGCACAACCACGGCTTCGCCGTCGACGCCCCGCTCGACCAGGTCTCCGAGACCCCGTTCGGCCGCGCCGAGGTGTCCCACGTCTGTCTGAACGACAACGTGGTGGAGGGACTCCAGCTCCTCGACCGCCCCGCGTTCAGCGTCCAGTACCACCCCGAAGCGGCAGCCGGCCCGCACGACGCCGCCTACCTGTTCGACCGCTTCGTATCCCTGATGGAGGGCCAGCGTGCCTAAGCGCACCGATATCCAGTCCGTCCTGGTCATCGGCTCCGGCCCGATCGTCATCGGCCAGGCCGCCGAGTTCGACTACTCCGGCACCCAGGCGTGCCGCGTCCTGAAGGCCGAGGGCCTCAGGGTCGTCCTGGTGAACTCCAACCCGGCGACGATCATGACCGACCCGGAGATCGCCGACGCCACCTACGTGGAGCCGATCACCCCCGAGTTCGTCGAGAAGATCATCGCCAAGGAGCGCCCCGACGCGCTGCTGCCCACCCTGGGCGGTCAGACGGCACTCAACACGGCGATCTCCATGCACGAGCAGGGTGTGCTGGAGAAGTACGGCGTCGAGCTGATCGGCGCCAACGTCGAGGCCATCAACAAGGGCGAGGACCGCGACCTGTTCAAGGACGTGGTCGAGGAGGTCCGCAAGAAGATCGGCCACGGCGAGTCCGCCCGGTCCGTGATCTGCCACTCCATGGACGATGTCCTCGCCGGCGTCGACACGCTCGGCGGCTACCCCGTCGTCGTCCGCCCCTCCTTCACCATGGGCGGCGCCGGTTCCGGCTTCGCCCACGACGAGGAGGAGCTGCGCCGCATCGCCGGCCAGGGCCTCACGCTCTCCCCGACCACCGAGGTGCTCCTGGAGGAGTCCATCCTCGGCTGGAAGGAGTACGAGCTGGAGCTGATGCGCGACAAGAACGACAACGTAGTGGTCGTCTGCTCCATCGAGAACTTCGACCCCATGGGCGTGCACACCGGCGACTCGATCACCGTGGCGCCCGCGATGACGCTCACCGACCGCGAGTACCAGATCCTGCGCGACGTCGGCATCGCGATCATCCGCGAGGTCGGCGTCGACACCGGTGGCTGCAACATCCAGTTCGCGGTGAACCCGGCCGACGGCCGCGTCATCGTCATCGAGATGAACCCGCGCGTGTCCCGCTCCTCGGCGCTCGCTTCCAAGGCGACCGGCTTCCCGATCGCCAAGATCGCCGCCAAACTCGCCGTCGGCTACACCCTCGACGAGATCCCGAACGACATTACGCAGGAGACCCCGGCCTCCTTCGAGCCGACGCTCGACTACGTGGTCGTCAAGGCCCCGCGCTTCGCCTTCGAGAAGTTCCCGAGCGCCGACAGCACGCTGACGACCACCATGAAGTCGGTCGGCGAGGCCATGGCCATCGGCCGCAACTTCACCGAGGCCTTCCAGAAGGCGCTGCGCTCGCTGGAGAAGAAGGGCAGCCAGTTCACCTTCGTCGGCGAGCCCGGCGACAAGACGCAGCTGCTGGAGCAGGCCGTCCGCCCCACCGACGGCCGCATCAACACCGTCATGCAGGCCATCCGCGCCGGAGCCACGCCCGAGGAGATCTTCGACTACACGAAGATCGACCCCTGGTTCGTCGACCAGCTCTTCCTGATCAAGGAGATCGCCGACGAGCTGGCCGAGGCGCCCGAGCTGACCACCGACCTGCTGGCCGAGGCCAAGCGGCACGGCTTCTCCGACGCGCAGATCGGCGAGATCCGCGGCCTGCGCGAGGACGTCGTCCGCGAGGTCCGGCACGCCCTCGGCATCCGCCCGGTCTACAAGACGGTCGACACCTGCGCCGCCGAGTTCGCCGCGAAGACGCCGTACTTCTACTCCTCCTACGACGAGGAGACGGAGGTCGCCGCCCGCGAGAAGCCGGCCGTCATCATTCTGGGCTCCGGCCCGAACCGCATCGGCCAGGGCATCGAGTTCGACTACTCCTGCGTCCACGCCTCCTTCGCGCTGAGCGACGCCGGGTACGAGACCGTGATGGTCAACTGCAACCCGGAGACCGTCTCCACGGACTACGACACCTCCGACCGCCTGTACTTCGAGCCGCTGACGCTCGAGGACGTACTGGAGATCGTGCACGCCGAGCAGCAGGCCGGACCGGTCGCGGGCGTCGTCGTGCAGCTCGGCGGCCAGACCCCGCTGGGCCTGTCGCAGGCGCTCAAGGACAACGGCGTGCCGATCGTCGGCACCTCCCCGGAGGCCATCCACGCCGCCGAGGACCGGGGCGCCTTCGGCCGGGTCCTGGCGGAGGCCGGCCTCCCGGCCCCGAAGCACGGCACCGCCACCACCTTCGCCGAGGCCAAGACCATCGCCGACGAGATCGGCTACCCGGTCCTCGTCCGCCCCTCCTACGTCCTCGGCGGCCGCGGCATGGAGATCGTCTACGACGAGACGCGCCTGGAGGCGTACATCGCCGAGTCGACCGAGATCAGCCCGTCCCGGCCGGTCCTCGTCGACCGGTTCCTCGACGACGCGATCGAGATCGACGTCGACGCCCTCTACGACGGCGAGGAGCTCTACCTCGGCGGCGTCATGGAGCACATCGAGGAGGCCGGCATCCACTCCGGCGACTCGGCGTGCGCCCTGCCCCCGATCACGCTCGGCGGCTTCGACATCAAGCGCCTGCGCGCCTCCACGGAGGGCATCGCGAAGGGCGTCGGCGTCCGCGGCCTGATCAACATCCAGTTCGCGCTCGCGGGCGACATCCTCTACGTCCTGGAGGCCAACCCGCGCGCCTCCCGGACCGTCCCCTTCACCTCGAAGGCGACGGCGGTACCGCTGGCCAAGGCCGCCGCCCGGATCTCGCTGGGCGCCACGATCGCCGAGCTGCGCGCCGAGGGCCTGCTCCCGGCCACCGGCGACGGCGGCGAGCTGCCGTTCGACGCGCCGATCTCCGTCAAGGAGGCCGTCATGCCGTGGTCGCGCTTCCGCGACATCCACGGCCGCGGCGTCGACACGGTCCTCGGCCCGGAGATGCGTTCCACCGGCGAGGTCATGGGCATCGACTCGGTCTTCGGCACGGCGTACGCCAAGTCGCAGGCGGGCGCCTACGGACCGCTGCCCACCAAGGGCCGCGCGTTCATCTCGGTCGCCAACCGCGACAAGCGCTCGATGATCTTCCCGGCCCGTGAGCTGGTCGCGCACGGCTTCGAGCTGATGGCCACCTCCGGCACGGCGGAGGTCCTCAAGCGCAACGGCATCAACGCCACCATCGTGCGCAAGCAGTCCGAGGGCACCGGCCCGAACGGCGAGAAGACCATCGTCCAGCTCATCCACGACGGCGAGGTCGACCTCATCGTCAACACCCCGTACGGCACGGGCGGCCGCCTCGACGGCTACGACATCCGTACGGCGGCCGTGGCACGCTCCGTGCCCTGCCTGACGACGGTCCAGGCCCTCGCGGCGGCGGTCCAGGGCATCGACGCCCTCAACCGCGGCGACGTGAGCGTCCGATCGCTCCAGGAACACGCGGAACACCTGACCGCGGCCCGCGACTAGCAGCCCCGAGGGGGACACCGGAAACGGTGTCCCCCTCTTCGTGAGGACACCGAGTCCTCGTGAGGACACCATGTACAAGATCTTCTTCCGACTCGTCTTCAAGCGGCTGGACCCGGAACAGGCCCACCACCTCGCCTTCCGCTGGATCCGCCTGGCCGCCCGCGTGCCCGTGCTGCGCACCTTCCTCGCGGCCGCGCTCGCGCCCCGGTACGAGGAGCTGCGCACCGAGGCCCTGGGCCTGCGCATGCACGGCCCCTTCGGGCTCGCCGCGGGCTTCGACAAGAACGCCGTCGGCATCGACGGCATGGCGATGCTCGGCTTCGACCACGTCGAGATCGGCACGGTGACCGGCGAACCGCAGCCCGGCAACCCCAAGCAGCGGCTGTTCCGCCTGGTCGAGGACCGCGCGCTGATCAACCGGATGGGCTTCAACAACGACGGCTCGCTCCGTGTCGCCGCCCGCCTGGCCTCCCGGACGCCCGTCTTCAAGCCGGTCGTCGGCGTCAACATCGGCAAGACCAAGGCCGTGCCGGAGGCGGAGGCCGTCGCCGACTACGTGAAGTCCGCCGAGCGGCTCGCGCCCTACGCCGACTACCTGGTCGTCAACGTCTCCTCGCCGAACACGCCCGGCCTGCGCAACCTCCAGGCCACCGAGGCCCTGCGCCCCCTGCTGAGCGCCGTCCGCGAGGCCGCCGACCGCACGGTCTCCGCCCGCCGCGTCCCGCTCCTGGTCAAGATCGCGCCGGACCTGGCCGACGAGGACGTCGACGCCGTCGCCGACCTGGCCGTGGAGCTCGGCCTGGACGGCATCATCGCCACCAACACCACCATCGCGCGCGAGGGACTCGGCCTGAAGTCCGGCGCCGCCCTGGTCAAGGAGACCGGCGGCCTGTCCGGGGCGCCCCTCAAGGAGCGGTCTCTGGAGGTCCTGCGCCGCCTCTACGCGCGCGTGGGCGACCGGATCACCCTGGTGGGCGTCGGCGGCATCGAGAACGCCGAGGACGCCTGGCAGCGCATCCTGGCCGGTGCCACGCTGGTCCAGGGCTACAGCGCCTTCATCTACGAGGGGCCGTTCTACGCTCGCGCCCTCCACAAGGGGCTCGCCGCACGCCTGGCCACGAGCCCCTACGCCACGCTCGCCGACGCGGTGGGCGCCGACGTGAGGAAGACGGCATGACTGGTCTCGAACCCTTCGGCGCACGCCTGCGCCGGGCCATGGACGAGCGCGGCCCGCTGTGCGTCGGCATCGACCCGCATGCCTCCCTGCTCGCCGAGTGGGGCCTGAACGACGACGTGGCGGGCCTGGAGCGGTTCAGCCGCACGGTCGTCGAGGCGGTGGCCGACCGGGTCGCCGTGCTCAAGCCGCAGAGCGCGTTCTTCGAGCGCTTCGGCTCGCGCGGCGTCGCCGTACTGGAGAAGTCCGTGGCCGAGGCGCGGGCGGCCGGCGCGCTGGTCGTGATGGACGCCAAGCGCGGCGACATCGGCTCGACCATGGCCGCGTACGCCGAGTCCTTCCTGCACAAGGACGCGCCGCTGTTCTCCGACGCCCTGACCGTCTCGCCCTACCTCGGGTACGGCTCGCTCAGCCCGGCCGTCGCGCTGGCCCGCGAGAGCGGCGCCGGACTGTTCGTGCTGGCGCTGACCTCCAACCCGGAGGGCGGCGAGGTCCAGCACGCCGTGCGGGCCGACGGCCGGAACGTCGGAGCGACGATGCTCGCGCACCTGGCCGCCGAGAACGCGGGGGAGGAGCCCCTTGGGTCCTTCGGTGCGGTCGTCGGCGCCACCCTCGGTGATCTGTCGACGTACGACCTGGACATCAACGGCCCGCTCCTCGCGCCCGGTATCGGTGCCCAGGGCGCCACGCCGGCCGACCTTGCCGGGGTCTTCGGTGCGGCGGTGCGCAACGTCGTGCCGAACGTCAGCCGCGGAGTGCTACGCCACGGTCCCGACGCGGTCGCTCTGCGTGACGCCGCGGAGCGCTTCGCGGAGGAGATCCGTCAGGCCGTGACGTCCTCGTGAGACGGTCCGGACCTTCCGGTGAGACCTCCGATGAGTGGTTCGAAGCGGCCTTGAGTCTGAATACATCCTCAAATCCGGGGCAGTATGTCCTAAATGTCCGTTCAGATGAAGGCTGACCAGGACTTTTCCGCTGTTCTCAATGACTCCGGCGGACTTGCCCGCTAGTCTCCGACGAGAGAACGGGCAAGCGTGTGTTGCTCGTGGCTCCCCAGGTGTGGGGCGACTAGGTTCCTCACCGGTCCGTATCCGACAGTTCGACATCCGAGGTGACGTAGGCGTGGCTCTTCCGCCCCTTACCCCTGAACAGCGCGCAGCCGCGCTCGAAAAGGCCGCCGCGGCTCGCCGGGAGCGGGCCGAGGTCAAGAATCGACTCAAGCACTCCGGCGCCTCTCTTCACGAGGTCATCAAGCAGGGCCAGGAGAACGACGTCATCGGCAAGATGAAGGTCTCCGCCCTCCTCGAGTCGCTGCCGGGCGTGGGCAAGGTCCGCGCCAAGCAGATCATGGAGCGACTCGGCATCTCCGAGAGCCGCCGCGTGCGGGGCCTCGGTTCCAACCAGATCGCCTCCCTGGAGCGCGAGTTCGGCAGCACCGGCTCCTGAGCCGGGCGGTCCGGGAAAGCGAGTCCCGGGCACTCCGCGATTGCTGGATAATCGCTGCATGGCTGCAACACCCCGGGGGACGTCCCCCGTACCCCCGGACGTACGTCCGCGGCTGACCGTGCTCTCCGGCCCCTCCGGGGTCGGCAAGAGCACGGTCGTCGCCCATATGCGCAAGGAACACCCCGAGGTCTGGCTCTCGGTGTCGGCGACGACCCGCAAGCCCCGCCCCGGCGAGCAGCACGGAGTCCATTACTTCTTCGTCTCCGACGACGAGATGGACAAGCTCATCGCCAACGGGGAACTGCTGGAGTGGGCCGAGTTCGCCGGCAACCGCTACGGCACGCCACGTGCGGCCGTGCAGGAGCGACTGGAGAACGGCGAGCCCGTGCTCCTGGAGATCGACCTGCAGGGCGCCCGCCTGGTCCGCGAGTCGATGCCCGAGGCCCAGCTGGTGTTCCTGGCTCCTCCCTCCTGGGAGGAGCTCGTGCGCAGACTGACCGGGCGGGGCACCGAACCGCCCGAGGTGATCGAGCGCCGGCTCGATGCGGCGAAGATCGAACTCGCGGCCGAGCCGGAGTTCGACACCACCCTGGTCAACACCTCCGTCGAGGACGTGGCGCGCGAGCTGCTAGCCTTGATGGACGTGGTGTGACCATCGTCGGCTGTTCCGGACGGCCGATCACCCCGACAGCATCTTTCCCATCCATCGGAAGGTAGAGCGTGTCCTCTTCCATCTCCGCGCCCGAGGGCATCATCAACCCGCCGATCGACGAGCTCCTCGAGGCCACCGACTCGAAGTACAGCCTGGTGATCTACGCGGCCAAGCGTGCCCGCCAGATCAACGCGTACTACTCGCAGCTCGGCGAGGGTCTCCTCGAGTACGTCGGTCCTCTCGTCGACACCCACGTCCACGAGAAGCCGCTCTCGATCGCCCTCCGCGAGATCAACGCGGGTCTCCTGACGTCCGAGGCCGTCGAGGGCCCGGCGCAGTAAGTAGGATTTACAGCTTTGTGCTGACTTATCCACAGGCCCGGCAGGCCGACTGCCGGGCCTGTGGTGTGTCATGGAGTCGTACGGTGTGCCGGTTGCCGAGGTCCGGGGAGAGACGTGGACAAGCCGAAGGTCGTTCTGGGGGTCAGCGGGGGCATCGCCGCGTACAAGGCCTGTGAGCTGCTGCGGCGGCTGACGGAGTCGGGCCACGACGTGCGCGTGGTGCCCACCGCCTCCGCGCTGCACTTCGTCGGCGCCGCCACCTGGTCCGCGCTCTCCGGCAACCCCGTCTCCACCGAGGTGTGGGACGACGTGCACGAGGTCCCGCACGTCCGCATCGGGCAGCACGCCGACCTGGTCGTCGTCGCCCCCGCCACCGCCGACATGCTCGCCAAGGCGGCCCACGGCCTCGCCGACGACCTCCTCACCAACACGCTGCTCACCGCCCGCTGCCCGGTGGTCTTCGCGCCCGCCATGCACACGGAGATGTGGGAGCACCCGGCCACCCAGGAGAACGTGGCGACACTGCGCCGCCGCGGCGCCCTCGTCATCGAGCCGGCCGTGGGCCGCCTCACCGGCGTCGACACCGGCAAGGGCCGGCTGCCCGACCCGGGCGAGATCTTCGAGGTCTGCCGCCGTGTGCTGGCCCGGGGCGTCGCCGAGCCCGACCTCAAGGGCCGTCATGTCGTCGTCAGCGCCGGCGGCACCCGCGAGCCCCTGGACCCCGTCCGCTTCCTGGGCAACCGCTCCTCCGGCAAGCAGGGCTACGCCCTCGCCCGCACCGCCGCCGCCCGCGGCGCCCGCGTCACGCTGATCGCGGCCAACAGCACCCTGCCCGCCCCGGCGGGCGTCGACGTCGTCCCGGTCGGCACCGCCGTGCAGCTGCGCGAGGCGGTGCTGGGCGCCGCGCCCGACGCCGACGCCGTGGTGATGGCGGCCGCGGTCGCGGACTTCCGTCCGGCGGCATACGCGGCGGGGAAGATCAAGAAGAAGGACGGCCAGGAGCCGGAGCCGATCACCCTGGTGCGGAATCCGGACATCCTCGCGGAGATCTCCGCGGACCGGGCCCGCGCCGGACAGGTGATCGTCGGCTTCGCCGCGGAGACGGACGACGTCCTCGCCAACGGCCGCGCCAAGCTCAAGCGCAAGGGCTGTGACCTGCTGGTCGTGAACGAGGTGGGGGAGCGCAAGACTTTCGGTTCCGAGGAGAACGAGGCGGTCGTGCTCGGCGCCGACGGCAGCGAGACCGCCGTGCCGCACGGCCCCAAGGAAGCCCTGGCCGAAACGGTGTGGGACCTGGTGGCCGAACGCCTGCGCTGAGGCCCGGTCGCCGCCCACCCGCCGATGTCCGATCGTCGTGTACCCGCTCGAAAACGGGTGGGCCCGGGCGTGGCGCCTCTGGCCAACGCCGCTCGCCATTGGGCAGAATGCCCGTGCCGCAGGTCACAGCACTCCCGAGTGGCGAGACAGGGGGGCCGTGGCCGAAGCGTGACCCGTAAACTGTTCCACGGACGGCGCCGGGTGCAGCCCCCGCCGTCCGCCAATGATCAGCCAGCAGCCGCTGCAACCTCAGGGAGCGTTGTGTCCCGTCGCCTTTTCACCTCGGAGTCCGTGACCGAGGGTCACCCCGACAAGATCGCTGACCAGATCAGCGACACCATTCTCGACGCGCTCCTGCGCGAGGACCCGTCCTCCCGGGTCGCCGTCGAGACCCTGATCACGACCGGCCTGGTGCACGTGGCCGGCGAGGTCACGACCAAGACGTACGCGGACATCGCGACGCTGGTCCGCAACAAGATCCTCGAGATCGGCTACGACTCCTCCAAGAAGGGCTTCGACGGCGCGTCCTGCGGCGTCTCGGTGTCCATCGGCGCACAGTCTCCGGACATCGCCCAGGGCGTGGACACGGCGTACGAGTCCCGTGTCGAGGGTGATGAGGACGAGCTCGACAAGCAGGGCGCCGGCGACCAGGGCCTGATGTTCGGCTACGCGACGGACGAGACGCCGACGCTGATGCCGCTGCCGATCTTCCTGGCCCACCGGCTGTCGAAGCGACTGTCCGACGTGCGCAAGAACGGCACCATCCCCTACCTGCGCCCGGACGGCAAGACGCAGGTCACCATCGAGTACGACGGCGACAAGGCGGTCCGTCTGGACACCGTCGTCGTCTCCTCGCAGCACGCCTCCGACATCGACCTGGACTCGCTGCTGGCTCCGGACATCAAGGAGTTCGTCGTCGAGCCGGAGCTGAAGGCGCTGCTGGACGAGGGCATCAAGCTCGACACGGAGAACTACCGTCTCCTGGTCAACCCCACCGGCCGCTTCGAGATCGGCGGCCCGATGGGTGACGCCGGTCTGACCGGCCGCAAGATCATCATCGACACCTACGGCGGCATGGCCCGTCACGGCGGTGGCGCGTTCTCCGGCAAGGACCCGTCCAAGGTCGACCGCTCCGCCGCGTACGCGATGCGCTGGGTCGCGAAGAACGTGGTCGCCGCGGGTCTGGCCACCCGGTGCGAGGTCCAGGTCGCGTACGCGATCGGCAAGGCCGAGCCGGTGGGTCTGTTCGTCGAGACCTTCGGCACCGCCAAGATCGACACGGAGAAGATCGAGAAGGCGATCGACGAGGTCTTCGACCTCCGCCCGGCCGCCATCATCCGCGACCTCGACCTGCTCCGCCCGATCTACTCCCAGACCGCGGCGTACGGCCACTTCGGCCGCGAGCTCCCCGACTTCACGTGGGAGCGGACGGACCGCGTGGACGCACTGCGCAAGGCCGCGGGGCTGTAAGTTCCCGGATGTGAGGCCCGGTCCCTTGGGGGCCGGGCTTCGCCGTGTCCCGGAGGCCCTCCCGGGAACCGCCGGTTGTCAGTGGGGTTTGGTAAGAATGCAAGCGTGAGCAGCGAGAACGAACAGACGGGTGGGGGCGCGGAGGGTGCGCCGCCCGAGCAGCTCGCGCTCATCCGGGACAGTGTGCGCAAGGCGAAAACACCCCGGGCCAAGCCGCGGACCTGGCGGGGGGCCGCGCTCGCCGAGGAGCTGCCCGTCGCGCGGGTCCTCGTCGACAAGGGCGTGCTCCATCTCGACCGGTACTTCGACTACGCCGTGCCCGAGGAGCTGGACGCGGACGCCCAGCCGGGTGTGCGCGTGCGGGTCCGGTTCGGGGCCGGGCGGCATCGCGTGCGCGAAGGGCGGCGCGAGGGAGGCGGGCTGATCGACGGGTTCCTCGTCGAGCGGCTGGCCGAGTCCGACTACTCCGGGCCGCTGGCCGCCCTCGCCCAGGTCGTGTCGCCCGAGCGGGTGCTGAGCGAGGAACTGCTGGGGCTGGCCCGGGCGGTCGCCGACCGGTACGCGGGCAGCCTCGCCGACGTCCTGCAGCTCGCCGTCCCACCGCGCAACGCCCGAGCCGAGCAGCGGCCCTCACCCGACCCGCTGCCACCGCCCCCGGCGCCCGAAGCCGGAAGCTGGCAGCGCTACGAGCGAGGGCCCGCCTTCCTGGAGTCCCTGGTGTCCGGCGGAGCGCCCCGGGCCGTGTGGAACGCGCTGCCCGGGCCCCAGTGGAGTGAGGAGCTGGCCCGGGCCGTCGCCGCGACGCTGGCCTCCGGGCGAGGGGCGCTCGCCGTCCTGCCCGACGGACGGGCGGTCGCACGGGTCGACGCCGCCCTGACCTCCCTGCTGGGAACGGGGCGGCACGCGGTCCTCACCGCCGACGCCGGCCCCGAGAAGCGGTACGCGCAGTGGCTCGCGGTGCGGCGCGGTTCCGTACGGGCGGTGATCGGGACCCGGGCCGCCATGTTCGCGCCCGTCCAGGACCTCGGCCTGGTCGCCCTCTGGGACGACGGCGACGACAGCCACAGCGAGCAGCACGCCCCGCAGCCCCACGCCCGTGAGGTGCTCCTGCTGCGGGCCGCCCAGGACAAGTGCGGTTTCCTGCTGGGGAGCTGGGGCTGCACCGTGGAGGCCGCCCAGCTCGTCGAGAGCGGCTGGGCGCGGCCGCTCGTCGCGGGGCGGGACCAAGTGCGGGGGGCCGCTCCGCTAGTCCGGACCGTCGGGGACCAGGATCTCGCCCGTGACGAGGCCGCCCGCGCCGCCCGGCTGCCGACCCTCGCCTGGCAGGCCGTCAGGGACGGCCTGCGGCACGGCCCGGTGCTGGTGCAGGTGCCGCGCCGGGGGTACGTCCCGCGCATGGCGTGCGCCGCCTGCCGGGCGCCCGCCCGCTGCCGGCACTGCTCCGGGCCGCTTGAGGCGCCGGACGGCGGTGCCCTGAACTGCGGGTGGTGCGGACGCGAGGAGAGCGGCTGGCACTGCCCCGACTGCGGTTCCTTCCGCCTGCGCGCCTCGGTCGTCGGGGCCCGGCGGACCGCCGAGGAACTGGGCCGAGCCTTCCCGGCCGTTCCGGTACGCACCTCCGGGCGGGAGCACGTGCTCGACACGGTGCCGGGCGCGCCCGCGCTGGTCGTGAGCACGCCGGGGGCCGAACCCGTCGCCGAGGGCGGGTACGCGGCGGCGCTGCTGCTCGACGGGTGGGCCATGCTCGGGCGGCCCGACCTGCGGGCCGGGGAGGACGCGTTGCGGCGGTGGATCGCGGCCGCGTCCCTCGTCCGGCCGCAGTCGGCCGGGGGCACGGTGGTCGTCGTGGCCGAGCCGACGCTGCGGCCCGTGCAGGCGCTCGTCCGCTGGGATCCCGTGGGGCACGCGGTGCGGGAACTCGCCGAGCGGGCCGAGCTGGGGTTTCCGCCGGTGTCGCGGATGGCGGCCGTGTCGGGCCCGCCGGATGCGGTGGCCGAATTCCTCCGTGCGGCCGAACTGCCGCCCGAGGCCGAGGTGCTGGGGCCGGTGCCGTTGCCCGTCCCCGCGCCCGGGCGACCGCGCCGGGCGGGGGCGCCGCCGCCCGGCGAGCAGTGGGAGCGGGCGCTGCTGAGGGTGCCGCCGGGCAGCGGCGCCGCGCTGGCCGCCGCGCTCAAGGCCGCGCAGGCCGCGCGGATGGCCCGGGGGAGCGGCGGTGGGGCGGGAACCGGTGCCGGGGTCTGGGTGCGGATCGATCCGCCCGACATCGGGTGAGCGTCGCATCGGGCCGGCACGAGGATGGGGCCGGCACGAGAACGGAACCGGCGCCCGGCAGAAGGAGTTGCTGCGGGTGATGGAACGGTCGGCGCCGCCGAGGCCGGGACAGGTGCTGCAGGTGGCCACGGGAGTCGTCCGGCGGGTCCGTCCGGATACGCGGCCGCCCTCCCGGAAGTGGTCCGAGAGGGCGGGGCAGAGGATCCGTGCGTCAGCCGTTGCGCGGGCCCGGGAAGGCCGTCGGCCTGACCTCGTCGCGGAGAGAAGGGCTGCCGGCCGTCGGCTGCGTGGGCATGGAACGGGCAGCGGGGACCGTCGGAACCGGGGTCAGGCCGGTCGTCACACTGACCGAGCGGCCGACCGTCGGCTCCGGCGTGCGCTCGGGCTCGGGCACGGCCGGCTGGGCCGTGGCGCGACGGGCGCCGTAACGGCGGTGGACCGCCTGCTTGGTGACTCCGAGCGCGGAGCCCACCGCGTCCCACGAGAAGCCGAGTGAGCGGTCGAAGTCCACGGCCGCGGTGACGAGGGTCTCGACACTGTCCCGCAGCTCCTGGGCGAGACGTACCGTCGGGGCGGGAGCGCGTCCGTAGACGACGAAGCCCGTGGAGGGGCCGGAGCGGCGCGGGCGGTAGACGTTGCCCAACTGGGCGGTGAGGGTGCGCAGTGCGTCCACCTGCCGGCGGACCCGCTCGATGTCCCGCACCAGCAAGTGCAGGCTGGCCCGAGCCTGGGCGTCGTGGGTTGCGTGGTCGGCCATGAACAAGCCTCTCGAACCGGCGTTGAAAGGAATGGGCCGCGATCGCGGCCCGTTGTGGT
Source organism: Streptomyces sp. NPDC126510 (assembly GCF_040302345.1). Taxonomy (NCBI): domain Bacteria; kingdom Bacillati; phylum Actinomycetota; class Actinomycetes; order Kitasatosporales; family Streptomycetaceae; genus Streptomyces; species Streptomyces sp. NPDC126510. The sequence continues at coordinate 45,922 of NZ_JBEORR010000034.1, forward strand.
CAACTCTGTCTTGACCAACGCGGATTCGCTCCGCGGGTCACGGGGTGGGGGCGTGGGATTGCATGCGTGCGCCTGTCCGGGCGGGGTGTGCGCCTCGGCCTTCGGCCATCGGCCCGTGTCTCCCGCCCGCGCACCGCCCGTAGCTGTCAGCCGGCAGGCCCGGGTCTCGGGTGGGGGCCGAGCGCCGTCGGCGGCTTTCCCTTCCCGGCTCATAGACTTGGGCGTTGCCCGTTGTCGATCCCCGCCCCCGAGAGGCCCCCACCACCCCATGAAGCTCGTCTTCGCCGGTACACCCGAGGTCGCCGTTCCCGCTCTGGACGCTCTGCTCGCCTCCGGGCGGCACGAGGTGGCCGCCGTCGTCACGCGGCCCGACGCGCCGGCCGGGCGCGGACGCAGGCTCGTCGCGTCGCCCGTCGCCGAGCGGGCGGAGGAGGCCGGGATCGAGGTGCTGAAGCCCGTGAAGCCGAAGGACCCCGAGTTCCTGGAGAGGCTGCGGGAGATCGGGCCGGACTGCTGCCCCGTCGTCGCCTACGGGGCGCTGCTGCCCCGGGTGGCCCTCGACATCCCCGCGCACGGCTGGGTCAACCTGCACTTCTCCCTGCTGCCGGCCTGGCGCGGTGCCGCGCCCGTGCAGCACGCCATCATGGCCGGCGACGAGATCACCGGGGCGTCCACCTTCCTGATCGAGGAGGGACTCGACTCCGGCCCCGTATACGGGACGGTGACGGAGGAGATCCGGGCCACCGACACCAGCGGGGACCTGCTGACGCGGCTCGCCTTCGCCGGTGCCGGGCTGCTCGCGGCGACCATGGACGGCATCGAGGACGGCACGCTGAAGGCCGTACCGCAGCCGGCCGACGGGATCAGCCTCGCTCCCAAGGTCAACGTCGAGGACGCGCACCTGGACTGGAGCGCGCCCGCGCTGCGGGTCGACCGGATGGTGCGGGGCTGCACCCCGGCCCCCGGCGCCTGGACCACGTTCCGCGGTGAGCGGCTCAAGCTCATCCAGGTCACCCCCGTGCCCGACCGGACGGACCTCGCCCCGGGGCAGATCGCCGCCGGGAAGAACAACGTGTACGCCGGCACCGGCTCGTACGGCGTCGAGCTGCTGTGGGTGCAGGCCCAGGGCAAGAAGCCGATGCGGGCGGCGGACTGGGCGCGCGGGGTGCGGATCGGCGAGGGCGAGCAGCTCGGACGATGAGCCGGGGCATGGCCCCGCACGCCGCCCGGCACCCCGCTGCCGGCTCCCGACCGCACCCGGCGGCGTAGGCTGGACGGCGCACTTCTTCTCACCACCGGAGCACCTTTTTCGTGAGCGAACAGCCCCGTCGAGCCCGCACGTCAGGCAAGCCCTACCGCAGGCCCAAGAAGGACCCCGTCCGCATCCTCGCCTTCGAGGCACTGAGGGCCGTGGACGAGCGGGACGCCTACGCCAACCTCGTCCTGCCCCCGCTGCTGCGCAAGGCGCGGGAGAACGACGACTTCGACGCCCGGGACGCCGCGCTCGCCACCGAGCTGGTGTACGGCACGCTGCGTCGGCAGGGGACATACGACGCGGTGCTGTCGTCCTGCGTGGACCGGCCGCTCGGGGAGGTCGACCCGCCGGTGCTGGATGTGCTGAGCCTCGGCGCGCACCAGTTGCTCGGCACCCGCATCCCGACGCACGCGGCGGTGTCCGCCACCGTCGAGCTCGCGCGGGTCGTGCTCGGCGACGGGCGGGCGAAGTTCGTCAACGCCGTCCTGCGCAAGGTCGCGCAGGACGATCTGGACGGCTGGCTGGAGCGGGTCGCGCCCCCCTACGACGAGGATCCCGAGGATCATCTCTCCGTCGTCCACTCCCATCCGCGGTGGGTCGTGTCCGCGCTGTGGGACTCCCTCGGCGGCGGGCGCGACGGGGTCGAGGAGCTGCTGCGCGCCGACAACGACCGGCCCGAGGTGACGCTCGTGGCGCGGCCCGGGCGGGCCACCGCGGAGGAACTGCTCGACGAGGACGCCGCCGTGCCGGGCCGCTGGTCGCCCTATGCGGTGCGGCTGACGGAGGGCGGGGAGCCGGGTGCCATCGCGGCCGTGCGGGACGGGCGCGCGGGTGTGCAGGACGAGGGCAGCCAACTCGTCGCGATCGCCCTCGCCAACGCGCCCCTGGACGGGCCCGACCGGCGCTGGCTGGACGGATGCGCGGGGCCCGGCGGCAAGGCCGCGCTGCTCGGCGCGCTGGCCGCCGAGCGGGGCGCCCTGCTCGTCGCCTCCGAGAAGCAGACCCATCGCGCGGGCCTCGTCGCGAAGGCGCTGGACGGCAATCCCGGGCCCTACCAGGTGATCGCCGCCGACGGGACGCGCCCTGCGTGGCAGCCCGGCAGCTTCGACCGGGTGCTGGTCGACGTGCCGTGCACGGGCCTCGGTGCCCTGCGCCGCCGCCCAGAGGCACGCTGGCGGCGCCGCCCCGAGGACCTGGAGGGCTTCGCGCCGCTCCAACGCGGGTTGCTGCGCACCGCCCTGGAGTCGGTGCGGATCGGCGGTGTCGTGGGCTACGCGACCTGCTCGCCGCACCTCGCCGAGACCCGGGCCGTCGTCGCCGACGTGCTCAAGCAGCACCCGGACACCGACCTCGTGGACGCCCGGCCGCTGCTGCCCGGCGTACCGGACCTCGGCGAGGGGCCCGACGTGCAGTTGTGGCCGCATCTGCACGGGACCGACGCGATGTATCTGGCGCTCATTCGCCGGACCGGCTGACCCCCGCGGCCACGGCCGCCCGGTCCGGTGTGCCGCCATCGTGGCGGGCCAACCGGTGCGGCCACCACACCTTCGGCCCGACGTCCAGGAACAGCGAGGTCACCAGGACCGAGCGGACGACGAAGGTGTCGATGAGGACGCCGAGGGCGACCGTGAAGCCGATCTCGGCGAAGGCGACCATCGGGAGGGTGCCGAGGGCGGCGAAGGTACCGGCCAGGACCAGCCCGGCGGAGGTGATGACCGCGCCGGTGGCGGCGAGGCCCGTGACCACGCCCGGTCTGGTGCCCTGGCGGGCCGCCTCCTCGCGGACGCGGGTGGTCAGGAAGATGTTGTAGTCGATGCCCAGGGCGACCAGGAACACGAAGACGAACAGCGGGAAGTCGGTCGCCTCGCCCGCGTAGTCGAAGACGTACCGGAACGCGAGCGCGCTGATGCCGAGCGCCGCCGCGAAGGACAGGATCACCGTCCCGACGAGCAGCAGAGGGGCGACCAGAGCGCGCAGCAGACCGCACAGGATCAGCAGGACGACCACCAGCACCAGCGGGATGATCAGCACGTTGTCGTGCCGGGTCGCCTCGTCCATGTCCAGCAGGGCCGCCGTACCGCCGCCCACCTTGGCGTCCGCGTCCGGTACCGCGTGCACGGCGTCCCGCACCCGCTCCACCGTCTGTTTGGCGGCCTCGCTGTCCGACGGGGCGGTCATGGTGGCCTCGAAGAGGACCTTGCCCTCGAAGGCCGGTCTGGTGCCGGGCGGCAGACCGAGGGACTGGGGGACCACGCCCGGCGTCCCGGCGACGGTACGGCCCACCTGCACGGCCTGCGCCTGGTTGCCGACGATGACCAGGGGGTCGCCGCTGCCCGCCGGGAAGTAGCGCGCCGACACCTCCTGGCCGGTGATCGAGTCGGGTTTCCCGGTGAACGCGTCCGCGTTCCCGATGCCCTCCGCGCGCAGCTGGATCAACCCCAGCGAGCAGACCGCCAGCGCGAGCGCCGTCACGGCCCAGATCATCCGCGGGCGGCGGGCGATACGGCGTCCCGTGCGGGCCCAGACGCCGCGCTCGGTCGGGTCGGGCGTCCCGTAGCGCGGCACCACCGGCCAGAAGATCCACCGGCCGAAGATCACCAGCAGGGCCGGGAACAGGCTCATCATGGCCACCAGGGCGACGGCGACACCGATCGCGGCCACGGGGCCCAGGCCGCTCGTGGAGTTCATCTCGGCGGCCAGCAGGACCAGCATGCTCAGCACGACCGTCGCGCCGGAGGCGAGCACGGCCGGGCCGGCGCGGTGCAGGGCCAGGGCCATCGCCTCGTGCCGGTCCTCGTGCCGGCGCAGTTCCTCCCGGTAGCGGGCCACCAGCAGCAGGGCGTAGTCCGTCCCCGCCCCGAAGACCAGCACCGTGAGGATGCCGGCGCTCTGGCCGTTGACCGTCAGGCCGCCGTGCTCGGCCAGCAGGTAGATCAGTGCCTGGGCGGTGAACAGGGCGCAGACCACCGCGATCAGGGGGACCAGCAGCAGGGTCAGGCTGCGGTAGGTGATGAGCAGCATCACGACGACGACCGCCATCGCCGAGAGCAGCAGGGTCGAGTCGATGCCCTCGAAGGCCTCGGCGAAGTCCGCCGACGTGCCGCCCGGGCCCGTGATGTGCACGGACAGCTCGTCGCCGCCCGTACCGACGTCGTCGCGGATGGAGTCCACGGCCGGTGAGATCCGCTCCCAGCCCTCCTCGTCCATCAGGATCGGCACGAAGACCTGCGCCGCCCGCGGATCGACCTGCCGGTCGAACACCGGCCCGCGCGTCTGCTCACCGATGATGCCGTGGTCGCCGAGCTGCTTCAGCTGCCGCACGTCCTCGGCGATCTCCGCACGGTCCTGCGGCGTCAGGCCGCTGTCCCGCGCGTAGACGACCACCGCGGGGATCTGCTCCGGCCGGAAGTCCTCGGAGATCTGCAGCACCTGCGTCGACTCGGCGGACCCCGGCAGCCAGGACGCGGCGTCGTTGTCCTGCGCGTCGGTGAGCTTCATGGCGAGTGGTGCGGCGACGACCAGCACGATCACCCAGAAGACCAGCACGAGCCACTTGGCCCGCCGCCCGCAGACGAGATGCGCGACGCCCTGCTTCATGGCGTCTCCCTCCGCGAAGACGCCCCATGAGGGGCGCGGGGCTGTGACATGTGCGGCTCCGCCGCGTGGGCGCGACAAGCCACATGAGTCCCGCACCCGACAGACCACCGGGGTCCGATGCTCACAACCCCCGCGGGGCATGGCAGTCTTAGGTCATGGCCGCGCAGATCAACCCCAGCATTCTGTCCGCAGACTTCGCCCGCCTCGCGGACGAGGCGAAGGCCGTGGAAGGTGCCGACTGGCTCCACGTCGACGTCATGGACAACCATTTCGTCCCGAACCTCACGCTCGGCGTGCCGGTCGTAGAGTCGCTGGCCCGTGCGACGGACACCCCGCTGGACTGCCATCTGATGATCGAGGCCCCCGATCGGTGGGCGCCCCAGTACGTGGAAGCGGGGGCCGGTTCGGTCACCTTCCACGTCGAGGCCGCCGCAGCGCCCGTCCGGCTCGCCCGGGAGATCCGCGCCAAGGGCGCCCGCGCCTCCATGGCGCTGAAGCCCGCGACCCCCATCGAGCCGTACGAGGACCTGCTCCCCGAGCTCGACATGCTGCTGATCATGACGGTCGAACCGGGCTTCGGGGGACAGGCCTTCCTCGACATCATGCTTCCGAAGATTCGCCGCACCCGCGAGTTGATCAGCAAGCACGGACTCGAGCTCTGGCTCCAGGTCGACGGCGGAGTTTCGGCTTCCACCATCGAGCGGTGCGCGGACGCCGGAGCCGACGTCTTCGTGGCCGGATCGGCGGTCTACGGGGCAAACGACCCGGCAGAGGCGGTACGTGCACTACGCACCCAGGCGGCGGCGACGACGGCCAAGGCCTCCTGGGCCTGCGACCACTGAGCCACAGCAAAGTGAACGGCTCTCATCAGGGCTGATCATCCGCGCCGGATCTGCAAGGATGAACGGCGAATCCAGAGTGTGAACAGCAGTGAGGAGATCGCCGTGTCGGGTATGTCGGCGGGCCGGTCAGCCATGCGGATGGGACCCGCTGAGCTGGTGCAGGCGGCGGCCATGGCCCGCCGCTTCTACCTCGAGGGCAAGTCCAAGATCCAGATCGCCGAGGAGTTCGGCGTCAGCCGCTTCAAGGTGGCCCGGGTCCTGGAGACCGCCCTCGAACGGGATCTCGTACGTATCGAGATCCGTGTGCCTGCGGAGCTGGACGCCGAGCGCTCGGACGCGCTCCGCGCCCGCTACGGCCTCAGGCACGCCGTCGTGGTCGAGTCCCCGGCCGAGGCCGAGGAGTCGCCCGACCCCGAGAACCTGGGAGAGGTGGCCGCCGACCTGCTCGGCGAACTGGTCGACGAAGGTGATGTGCTGGGCCTGGCCTGGGGCCGCTCCACCATCCACATGGCGGCGGCGCTCGACCGGCTGCCGCCGTGCACGGTGGTGCAGTTGACGGGCGTGTACGACGCCGGGACCGCCGAGCGCGGCTCGGTCGAGGCCGTGCGCCGCGCCGCCCAGGTGGCCGGCGGGGACGCCCACCCCATCTACGCGCCCATGCTGCTGCCCGACGCGGCCACGGCCGCCGCGCTGCGCAACCAGACGGGCATCGCCCGGGCCTTCGAGCACTTCGACAAGGTCACCGTCGCCTGTGTCTCCATCGGCTCCTGGGAGCCGGGCATCTCCACGGTGCACGACATGCTCAGCGACGAGGAGCGGGCGCACTACGCGTCCCTCGGTGTCGCCGCCGAGATGTCCGCGCACCTCTTCGACGCCGACGGCCGCCGGGTCGGCCGGGACCTGGGCGAGCGGTGCATCACGGTGAAGGCCGACCAGCTCCGCCGGATCCCCGAGGTCGTCGCGATCGCCGGCGGGCAGCGCAAGGGGCCCGCGATCGACGCGGTGCTGCGGTCCGGGCTCGTCACCAGTCTGGTGACGGACACGTCGGCCGCCGACTATCTGATGACGGCCGGACCGGCGCCGAAGTCCGCGCTCAACCGGTCCGACCCGGACGGGGCCTGACGGGTGGCCGGCCAGGCGCACGACGTGCACGACCCGGCGGGCCGGATCGTGCACGTCCTGGATCTGGGCGGGGTCACGGACAAGGCGGGCTTCATGGACCGCTGCGCCCGTGACCTGGCCCTGCCCGACTGGTTCGGCCGCAATTGGGACGCCCTCGCCGACTGCCTGTCCGACCCCGCCCTCTGGCCCGAGGGGGCCGGGGAGCGGGGCCTCCTGGTCGTCGTGCAGGGCTGGCGGACGTACGCCGGGACGCGGCCCGACGAGTGGCAGGTCGCCGAGGAGATCTTCGCCGAGGCGACGGACCGCGGCCCGGGGCTGTTCGTGACCCTCGGCCTTGGAGAATCCTCCGAGCGGCCCCCTGACCAGCCTGGATGATCTGCTGGGGGTCGCTGGGGCGGGTGGCATGGGAGAATGAAGTACGTGCTCTTTCCCCCTGGCCGGCCGGTCCGGGGGTCACCTCTGATCGACTGGGATGTGCAGCACGTGCGTTTCCTCAATGACATCCAGCCCGGGTACGACCTGACGTACGACGACGTCTTCATGGTGCCGAGCCGCTCCTCGGTGGGCTCGCGGCAGGCCGTCGACCTCAGCTCCCCGGACGGCACGGGCACGACCATCCCGCTCGTCGTCGCCAACATGACCGCCATCGCCGGCCGCCGCATGGCCGAGACCGTGGCCCGCCGCGGCGGCCTCGTGGTGATACCCCAGGACATCCCGAACGACGTGGTCACCGACGTCGTCTCGTGGGTGAAGAGCCGGCACCTGGTGCTGGACACCCCGATCATCCTGTCGCCGCACCAGACGGTCGCCGACGCGCTGGCCCTGCTGCCCAAGCGGGCGCACAACGCCGGTGTCGTCGTCGACGGCGACCACAAGCCGGTCGGCGTGGTCACCGACGCGGACCTGTCCGGCGTGGACCGCTTCACGCAGCTCGCCGAGGTCATGTCCCGGGACCTGCTGCTCATCGACGCGGACATGGACCCGGGCGAGGCCTTCGGCACCCTCGACCACGCCAACCGCCGCTACGCCCCCGCGGTCAACGGGGACGGCACGCTCGCCGGCATCCTGACCCGCAAGGGCGCCCTGCGTGCCACGCTCTACACGCCGGCCACGGACACCCGGGGGCGGCTGCGCGTCGCCGCCGCCGTCGGCATCAACGGCGATGTCGCCGGCAAGGCCCAGCAGCTGCTGGACGCGGGCGTCGACGCGCTCGTCATCGACACGGCGCACGGCCACCAGGAGTCGATGATCAGCGCCCTGAAGCTGGTGCGCGACCTCGACCCGCAGGTGCCGATCGTCGCGGGCAACGTGGTCGCCGCCGCGGGTGTGCGGGACCTGATCGAGGCCGGTGCGGACATCGTCAAGGTCGGTGTCGGCCCCGGCGCCATGTGCACCACGCGCATGATGACCGGCGTCGGCCGCCCGCAGTTCTCCGCGGTCCTGGAGTGCGCCGCCGAGGCGAAGAAGTACGGCAAGCACGTATGGGCCGACGGCGGTGTCCGCCACCCCCGCGACGTGGCGATGGCCCTCGCGGCCGGCGCCTCCAACGTGATGGTCGGCTCCTGGTTCGCCGGCACCTACGAGTCCCCGGGCGACCTGCAGCACGACGCCCAGGGGCGCGCCTACAAGGAGTCCTTCGGTATGGCGTCCGCCCGGGCCGTGCGCAACCGCACCTCGGAGGAGTCGGCGTACGACCGCGCCCGCAAGGCGCTGTTCGAGGAGGGCATCTCCACCTCCCGGATGTTCCTCGACCCGGCCCGCCCGGGCGTCGAGGACCTGATCGACTCGATCATCGCGGGCGTCCGCTCCTCCTGCACCTACGCCGGTGCCGGCTCCCTGGAGGAGTTCGCCGAGAAGGCCATCGTCGGCATCCAGAGCGCCGCCGGCTACGCGGAGGGCAAGCCCCTGCACGCCAGCTGGAGCTGACGGCTCGACTCCCGCGCGTGAGGCCCCCGGTGAAAAACCAGGGGCCTCACGCGGGCGCACGCCCTACCGTCGTACGTCATGGAGATCACCGTCTGCCGGGCCGCCGATGTGCCACTGCTCGACCGCTGCATCGGCTCCATGGGTGCCACCTCGTTCCACGCGCGCCGCTTCGACCGCCAGGAGCGGGGCACGAGCACGTATCTCCTCGGCTGGCTCGACGGCCGGCCCGTGGGACACGCGGAGCTGCGCTGGGACGGCTGCGACGACACGGTCGTCCGTACGGCACGGCCCGGCTGCCCGGAGATCAACGCGCTGACCGTGTGGCCCGAGAGGCTGCGCTCGCGCGGAATCGGCAGCGCGCTGGTGCGGGCCGCCGAGGAGCTGGCCCGGCAGCAGGGCCGTACGGCCATCGGCCTCGGGGTCGCCGACGACAACCCGCGCGCCGCCGCCCTCTACGCCCGGCTCGGTTATCTGCCGCTGGCGGCGTACGTCGGCCGCTGGTCGTACGAAGACCGCGACGGCCTCACGCACGAATGCGTCGAGGAACTCACATTCCTGGTGAAAGAGCTCGCCTGAGCAAGCCTCGTGCAACGGACGAAAGCCGCCGTGCAACGAACACCCGCTCCGCCCCGGGGAACGCAATGATCTTGCATGTACGCGCAAGGTTGCTGCATTTCACCAGCAACGCCGATGCTCGTAGGCTGTCGCCTCGTACGTGGCGTGGCGGGGACTCCGCTCGGTGGGTCCCTGCTCAAGGGTGCCCGCGGTCCCCGCCGCCCTGACCGGCAGCGACAAGGAGCCAAGCGCGTGCTCGACCAAGGCGCACCCCCGCAGAACCCAGGCCCCACGGCGGCCTCCGCACCCCCCGGCTTCGGCGCGCGCCTCATGCGCCGCAAGCCGGTGGAACGCCTGGTCGCGGAGGGTGGCCAGGGCGAGGGTGGGTCACTGCGCCGCACCCTCGGGCTGTGGCAGCTGACCATGATCAGTATCGGCGCCACGCTCGGCACCGGCATCTTCGTCGTGCTCGGCGAGGCCGTCCCCAAGGCGGGCCCGGCCGTCACCCTCTCCTTCGTGATCGCCGGCCTCACCGCCCTGTTCTCGGCCCTGTCCTACGCCGAGCTGGCCGGCACCATCCCGGTCGCCGGTTCCTCGTACTCGTACGCGTACGCAACGATGGGCGAGCTGATCGCCTGGATATGCGGCTGGTGCCTGGTCCTGGAGTACGGCGTGTCGGTGGCCGCCGTCGCCGTCGGCTGGGGCGAGTACCTCAACGAACTGCTCGACGGCACCATCGGCGTGACCATCCCGGCCGCCCTGTCCGCCCCGCCCGGCGACGGCGGCGTGTTCAACCTGCCGGCGCTGATCGTCGTGCTGCTCGCGATGGCGTTCCTGCTGGGCGGCGCCCGCGAGTCCGCCCGCGCCAACACCGTCATGGTCGTCGTGAAGATCGCCGCGCTGGTGATGTTCTGCGCCATCGGCGTCCAGGGCTTCCGCTCCGGCAACTACGAGAACTTCATGCCGCTCGGCATGGCGGGCGTCAGCGCCGCCGGCGCCACGCTGTTCTTCTCCTACATCGGCTTCGACGCCGCCTCCACCGCCGGCGAGGAGGCCAAGAACGCCCAGCGCGACCTGCCCCGCGCGATCATGCTGTCGCTGGTCATCGTCACCGCGCTGTACGTCCTCGTCGCGGCCGTCGCGGTCGGCGCCAAGCCCTGGAAGGGCTTCACCGACTCCGAGGCCGCCCTCGCCCAGATCATGCGCGAGGTCACCGGGCAGACCTTCTGGGGCACCCTGCTGGCGTTCTGTGCCGTCATCGCCATCGCGAGCGTGGTGCTGACCGTGCTGTACGGCCAGACCCGCATCCTGTTCGCCATGTCCCGCGACGGCCTCGTGCCGAAGGTGTTCGCCAAGGTCCACCCGAAGACCGGCGCCCCCCGCGCCAACACCCTGATCGTGTCGCTGTTCTGCGGTGTCCTGGCCGCCGCGATCCCGCTCGGGCAGCTCGCCGACGCCACCAGCATCGGCACCCTGTTCGCCTTCGCGCTCGTCAACGTGGCCGTCGTCGTGCTGCGCCGGACAAGGCCGGACATGCCGCGCACCTTCCGGGTGCCGCTCTCCCCGGTCCTGCCCGCGCTGGGCTTCGCCTTCTGCATCTGGATGATGGGCAGCCTGTCGACCGTGACCTGGGTGGTCTTCGGTGTCTGGATGGCCGCCGGGCTCGTGTTCTACTTCCTGTACGGCTACCGCCGATCCCGACTCGCGCCATCCGAAAAGTGAACGACCCACTGTGCTGAACGATCTCGACGAACGCATCGTGCACGCCCTCGCCGAGGACGCCCGTCGCTCCTACGCCGACATCGGCTCACTCGTCGGCCTGTCCGCGCCCGCCGTGAAGCGGCGCGTGGACCGGCTGCGGGCCACCGGAGCCATCACCGGCTTCACCGTACGCGTGGACCCGGGCGCCCTGGGCTGGGAGACCGAGGGGTTCGTCGAGATCTACTGCCGCGGGAACACCTCCCCGGAGACCATCCAGCGAGGCCTGGAGCGCTACCAGGAGGTCGTGGCCGCGTCCACCGTCACCGGGGACGCGGACGCGGTCGCCCAGGTCTTCGCCTCCGACATGCGGCACTTCGAAAGGGTCCTGGAACGGATCGCCGGAGAGCCGTTCGTCGAGCGGACCAAGTCCGTCCTCGTGCTCTCGCCGCTGCTGCGGCGCTTCTCGTCGGGTTCGCCCACGTAACTCCGTGGCCCGGTGCACGCGACACCTCTAGCCTGGGTGTCATGACCTGGCGACATTGATCCACCAGCCGTGCCTCCCGAGGACCGCCTCGGCCGCCGTACCTCCGGCGTCCGATCCGTCCTTCCGGGAAGGCCTCATGACACTCTCACCCGCACACGTGCAGGCGGCCGGTTCCCGCCGTCTGACGCGCACGCTGTACGGCTACGCGTTCCTCGACGACTTCGTCCTGCTCTACCCGGTGTACGCGCTGCTCTTCGCCGACACCGGCATGTCGCTCTGGCAGATCTCCTCCCTGTTCGCCCTGTGGTCGATCACCTCGGTGGTGCTGGAAGTGCCCTCCGGCGCCTGGGCCGACGCCATGTCGCGCCGGAGGCTGCTGTGGATCGGCCCGCTGCTCACCGCCGCAGGCTTCGCACTGTGGGTGGCCGTCCCCTCGTACGGGGCCTTCGCGGCCGGCTTCGTACTGTGGGGCGCGGGCGGGGCGCTCGGCTCCGGCGCGCTGGAAGCGCTAATCTACGACGAGCTGGACCGGCTCGGTGCCGCCGGCCGGTACGCGCGGGTCATGGGCCGGGCCCGGGCCGCGCGGCTGGTGGGCACGGTGGCCTCCATCGGCCTGGCGGGGCCCGTGCTCGCCCGGGGCGGCTACCCGGCCGTCGGGGCCGCGAGTGTCCTGGCCTGTGTGCTGGCCGCCGTCACCGCGACCCGGCTCCCGGAGCACCGGGTGCGGCCGGAGAGCGCCGACGACAGCTGGGCGGCGACCGTGCGGGCCGGGTTCGCCGGGGTCCGCGGGGACCGTGCGGTGCGCGGCGCCGTGCTGCTGATCCCGGCCGTGGCCGCCGTGTGGGGCGCACTCGACGAGTACACCCCCCTGCTGATCCGGCAGATCGGCTTCGCCGAGGCGACGGTGCCCTTCCTGGTCATGCTGATCTGGGCGGGCGTCACCGTCGGCAGCCTCCTCACCGGCCCGGCCGAGCGTCTCGGCACGACCGGGCTCGCGGTGCTGCTCGCGGGCGCCGCTGTCGCCCTCGCGGTGGGAGCCCTGGCCCGCTCGCTGACCGGAGTCGTCCTCCTGAGCCTCGCCTTCGCCGGGTTCCAGCTGGCCGAGGTACTCGCGGACGCCCGGCTCCAGCACCGTATCGACGACTCCCGCCGGGCCACGCTCACCTCCGTGGCGAGCCTGGGCACCGAGCTGGCCACGGTCGCCACGTTCGGCGTGTACGCGCTGCTCGGCACCGGCATGGCGCACAGCACCGTCTTCGCGATACTCGCCCTTCCCTACCTGGCGACGGCGCTGGCCCTGGCTAGAGCTGGGGCTGCCACGGCACGACCGTGAAGTCGCCCGTCCCCTTCTTCACCTTCTCGAAGGGGGCGACACTCGCGCACTTCGGCGGTTCGTTCCCTTCGGCAGGACTGCCCGACTCCATCCAGCTGTAGCCGAGCCGGTCGTGGCGGCCGAGGTCGTGGACGGTGACGCCGACCCGCCTGCCCTCGGCGCCCGGGAGGTCGGACTCGGTGATGACGCCGGAGACGACAGCGACCTTGCCTCCGGTCACCAGGCAGTCGACCCTCGCCTTCGCCCAGGCGCCCTTGCCGTTCAGGTAGTGGCTGAACTCGAAGGTGCCGGTCGCCTGCATCGGGATGGCGGTGTCCTTCGCGGCCAGGTGCGCGTCGAACGAGAAAGTGATGTCGTCCCCGTCCGAGCGGTACAGCTTGGCGGTACCGGTGAGGGCCGCGGCCTCCCGAGGCGGCCGGGGTGCGTCCGACGCGGTCGCGGCCGAGGCCACCCCGGCCGTGAGCAGGAGCGCGGAGCCGAGCACGACGATCTTCGTACGGCGCTTCATTTCGTTTCCTTCCGCAGGTCGTGTGGACAGCCCTTACTCTTCCGGCCCGACGCGGCGGGAACATCGCGCCAGGGGCGGGATCCCGCCTCCGCCGTACGGCGGGGGAGGCCGCGCGGAGCTGCGCTCCGGGGAGGAGCGGGAGTGAGACCCGAGGGGCGCAACGAATCGCCGCGGCGGCCTCCAGGCACGCAACGAACCGTTCACCGGCGCGCAACGGCTCCTGCTTGTCCGCCCTGGCCGGCCGCCCGTACCGTCTATGTGGCCCCCAAAGGTCCCCCAACCCCCCTTCCGCCCGGTGAGGATCACGCATGCGCACCGCCCTGCTCCAGAGCTCCGGCCGACCCGGCTCCACCGCCGAGAACCTGAAGGTCCTCGACGAGGCCGCGGGCCGGGCCGCTGCCGCGGGCGCCGGGCTGCTCGTCACGGCGGAGATGTTCCTGACCGGCTACGCGATCGGCGACGACATCGGCCGGCTTGCCGAACCCGCCGACGGCGACTGCGCGGACGCGATCGCCGAGATCGCCACGAACCACGGCCTGGCGATCGCCTACGGCTACCCCGAGCGGGTCGGCGAGGCCGTGTTCAACTCCGTCCAGCTGATCTCCGCCGACGGCACCCGGCTCGCGAACTACCGCAAGACCCACCTCTTCGGCTGCTTCGAGCGCGACCACTTCACGCCCGGCGACCAGCCCGTCGTCCAGACCGAGATCGACGGCGTACGCGTAGGCCTCCTGATCTGCTACGACGTGGAGTTCCCGGAGAACGTCCGCGCCCACGCCCTGGCCGGCACCGACCTGCTCGTCGTCCCGACCGCGCAGATGCACCCGTTCCAGTTCGTCGCCGAGTCGATGATTCCGGTGCGTGCCTTCGAGAACCAGATGTACGTCGCGTACGTCAACCGGGTCGGCCGGGAGGGCGAGTTCGAGTTCGTGGGGCTGTCCACGCTCGCCGGGCCCGACGGGGTCGCCCGGACCAGGGCCGGACGCGGGGAGGAACTCGTGCTCGCCGACGCCGACCCGGCCTTCCTCGCCGCATCGCGCGAGAACAACCCGTATCTGCGGGACCGGCGGCCCGGCCTGTACGGCTCACTCGTCTGAAGACCCCCTGAACCGCCCGTTCGTATCTGTGCAAGGAGTCCGTACCCCATGACGTCCACCGTGCCCAACGCCGTCGAGCACGCTGACGCGCAGCAGCCGCCGATCACCATGTTCGGCCCGGACTTCCCGTACGCCTACGACGACTTCCTCGCCCACCCGGCGGGCCTCGGGCAGATACCCGCGACCGGGCACGGCACGGAGGTCGCGGTCATCGGCGGCGGCCTGTCCGGCATCGTCGCCGCGTACGAGCTGATGAAGATGGGCCTCAAGCCGGTCGTGTACGAGGCCGACCAGATAGGCGGCCGGCTGCGCACGGTGGGCTTCGACGGGTGCGACGAGTCCCTCACCGCCGAGATGGGCGCGATGCGCTTCCCGCCGTCCTCCACGGCCCTGCAGCACTACATCGACCTCGTCGGTCTTCGGACGCGGCCGTTCCCCAACCCGCTGTCGGAGGCGACGCCCTCGACCGTCGTCGACCTCAAGGGCGAGTCGCACTACGCCGAGACGATCGGCGACCTGCCGCAGGTCTACCGGGACGTCGCCGAGGCGTGGAACCGCTGCCTGGAGGAGGGCGCCGACTTCTCCGACATGAACCGGGCCCTGCGCGAGCGGGACGTGCCGCGCATCCGCGAGATCTGGTCCCGGCTCGTCGAGAAGCTCGACAACCAGACCTTCTACGGCTTCCTCTGCGACTCCGAGGCGTTCAAGTCCTTCCGGCACCGTGAGATCTTCGGCCAGGTCGGCTTCGGCACGGGCGGCTGGGACACCGACTTCCCGAACTCCATCCTGGAGATCCTGCGCGTCGTCTACACCGAGGCCGACGACCACCACCGCGGCATCGTCGGCGGCTCCCAGCAGCTGCCGCTGCGCCTGTGGGAGCGTGAGCCGCAGAAGATCGTCCACTGGCCGCTCGGGACCTCGCTCGCGACCCTGCACGAGGGCGGCGAGCCCCGCCCGGCCGTGACCCGGCTGCACCGCACCGCCGGCAACCGCATCACGGTGACCGACGCGCACGGCGACATCCGCACCTTCCAGGCGGCGATCTTCACCGCCCAGTCCTGGATGCTGCTGTCGAAGATCGCCTGTGACGACTCGCTCTTCCCGATCGACCACTGGACGGCGATCGAGCGCACGCACTACATGGAGAGCTCCAAGCTCTTCGTGCCGGTCGACCGGCCGTTCTGGCTGGACAAGGACGAGGAGACGGGGCGGGACGTCATGTCGATGACGCTCACCGACCGTATGACGCGCGGTACTTACCTGCTCGACGACGGCCCGGACAAGCCCGCCGTCATCTGCCTCTCCTACACCTGGTGCGACGACAGCCTGAAGTGGCTGCCGCTGTCCGCGAGCGAGCGGATGGAGGTCATGCTGAAGTCGCTCGGCGAGATCTATCCCAAGGTCGACATCCGGGGGCACATCATCGGCAACCCGGTGACGGTCTCCTGGGAGAACGAGCCCTACTTCATGGGCGCGTTCAAGGCCAACCTGCCCGGCCACTACCGCTACCAGCGGCGCCTGTTCACGCACTTCATGCAGGACCGGCTGCCCGAGGACAAGCGCGGCATCTTCCTCGCCGGTGACGACATCTCCTGGACCGCCGGCTGGGCGGAGGGCGCCATCCAGACCGCCCTCAACGCCGTCTGGGGCGTCATGCACCACCTGGGCGGCACGACCGACCCGACCAACCCGGGCCCCGGCGACGTCTACGACGAGATCGCCCCCGTCGAGCTGCCCGAGGACTAGCGGAACCCGGGCTCGGTCAGGGGCGTGAGCAGCATGCGCCCCGCGAAGCCCACCGCCGTGTCCAGGCGCTCCGTGAACTCGACCGCGACATCGGGGAGTTCACGCAGGACCCACAGGGCCCGGGCCGCCGTCCACGCGGCGTCCCGGGCGCGCTCCAGGCTCCAGGAGCCGAGCAGGTGGGTCAGCGGGTCGGCGATCCGCAAAAAGTCGGGTCCCGGCATCAGATCGTCGCGGATGCGCTCCTCCAGCGAGACGAGGAGATCGCCCACCATGTCGAACTCGTCCTCCAGATCGACCGGTGCGCAGCCGAGCGTACGGCAGGCGTCCACGACGGCCAGCGCGAGATCGTGCCCGATGTGCGCGTTGATGCCCGCAAGCGCGAACCGTTCGGAGTAACATCCCACTCATGTCGCAACTCGCACGGCGCACGGGCATCGCTGTGGCTGCCCGCCACGCCCCCCGGGTAGTAGGTGCTATCCGACTTAGCCGGTACAACGACTCATCGACCTCCCCCGAAGTACAAGAGGAGATGATCACTCTCGCCGCCCACCGCATCGGGGGAGTGCTCGTCGGGTGGGCGAAGGACATCGACGTATCGGCTCTGAAGACCTCCCCGTGGGAGCGGGAAGAACTTCTCTACTGGCTAGAACGACCGGACGAGTGGGATGTTCTCGTCTGGCAACGTATGGACCGCGCTGTACGGTCCATGGCTGATATGGCAAACCTGGGACGGTTCGCTAAGCAGCATGGTAAGCGGCTCGTCTTCGCTTCGGGGCCCGGCGGGGACATGCTCGAACTCGACTTCGGTTCAGCAATGTCTGAACTGATCATGCTGATTCTGGCTTTCGCTGCCCAACTCGAAGGACAGACCATCGTCGAGCGCAACCAGGGTGCTGCGGCTCGTCTCCAGTCTCTTGGCAGATGGGCCGGCGGTCCGGTGCCTTACGGCTTTCAGCCTGTCCGAAAGACTTTCCCTGACGGCAATGAGGGTTGGTGGCTAGGGGAGCACAAGGAGACGGCCGATATCCGTCGTGCAGCCATTGCGCGAGCCATCGCACGAAAGTCGTTCAACTCGATTACGGATTGGCTGATTGAGTCGGGCGCCGTCACTCCCTCGAACCACAGGGCCCGGCTTGCGGGGAGGGAAGAGGACCCCGAAAGCCGGTGGATGCCGACGACGGTTCGGTCAATGCTCATGTCCGCACTGAACCGTGGTCACCTCGTCACGCGCGAGGGAACCACTGTGCGCAACGCTGACGGGAGTCCCGTACTTCAAGGGGAGGCGCTCATCAGTGACGAGACGGCTCGGGAACTCGACGAGGCCTTGAAGTCGATGGCTGTCGCGGCGCTCCAAGCACCCCGTCGTCGCGACGCGCATGAACTGCTGGGCGTCCTGGTGTGCCACTGGTGTGCCAGCAACATGCACACCGGCTCCCGCACGGAGGGCGACGGAACGCAGACGGGAGTCTTTCGGTGTAACAGCGGCCGTCACGGCAAGGAGGCGCCGAAGCCTACGGTTACGCGGGCCATAACCGTTGCGTGGGTGCATGCGGAGTTCATCCGTAGGTTCGGGTTCATGCGACAAACGCAGATCGTGCGCACGCCAGGCGTAGACCACCGCGCGGAGATCGCAGAGCTTGAGTCGAACCTGGAAGAGCTCGGTAACCGTCTGCCGCAGATGCGCGGTGCTGCCGCTGACGTCGTCATGGGACAGATGAACGGCATCGCGGAACGCCTGGAGCAACTGCGGAGCGCCCCCGTCGAGCCGCCGAAGATCCAAGAGATCGAACTCGATACGACGTGGGGTGACGCCTTCCGTGAGGCGAGCGACGAGGCGCGTCGACAGATCATGCTTTCCATGAACGTCCGCGTCACGGTGGGACCCCCGACGGGATGGCGACGCCCCATTGAGGAGCGGCTGACGATGGAGATTGACCGCCCCGACCCTGAGGCGGATGCGCTCGAAGACGTGGCGTACCAAGAGAGCCTGTAGCGCCACCTCAAGAACACCAGAGAGCCCCCTCCAGGACACTAGGAGGGGGCTCTCGTCACGCTTGCGGCGGCGTGCTCCAAGGGCCGACTGGTGGCCGCTCAGGAAGCTTTGCGCCCGGGCGCCGGCAATAGTGGGCGATGAACTGCCGGAGGACCGCTGAGCGGTCCGTGTCGTCGGGTACGGCGTCCCCGAACGCTTGCCACAGCTCCGCGTCGATTCGGAAGCGGCTGACGGGTGTCTTCGGTTGGTTGGGCATGGGAGAACCGTAGCAGAGGTGTGGCTACACCAAGGGGGTTGCGGTGTGGCCACACCCGTGCGTAAGGTGTAGCCACACCCCGACGCAAGCAAGACGAAGGGCCCGCGAGATCTTGGCGGATGCACGGGCCCTCTGTCTCCATCACTGGAGGTCCCATCATGGCAGAGCGCCCCGTTCTCGTCGTCGGTAACACCTCGTCCTCCGTCGCCCTGGCCGACCTCACCGCCTTCGCCTGTGACGTCGCCGACCGTCTTCGCTTCCCCACCGTCGTCGCCACCGGGCGCGACTATGACCCGACGCAGTACGAGGCGGTTGTACTCGCCGACGGATGGTCGGAGACCTTCGAGTCGGCCGCGCTGGGCTGTGAGGCCATGCTCGCCGACATGTGCACGCTCTGGGCGGATGGCGTCTACGAGTACCCCGTCAACACGACGTGCGGGCACTGCTACGAGACCGACCCGGAGGCGGCCCCGGTGCGCATCGAGGGCGGCTGGACGACGTCGGTGTGCCCCTCCTGCGTCGCTGCCGCTCGCCGGGAGGCGCTCCCCGGCGTCCTCGTCGCCGCGTGACGTAACAATCAGTGACGGAAGGCCCGCCCTGGCTTCGGCTGGAGGCGGGCCTCCGCGCGTTCAGGGCACGGCAGTTTGGCTCGGCCGACGAGCGTTCGCGGAGAGTGCGTGCAGAGGGCACGCGGATGACGGATGCGCAGAGTGACGAAACCTGCGTCCGCCGTCACTCTCCGTCCCCACCGTGCCAATCTGGGCGCCAAATCGCCAAACTAACCCCCTCCTCCAACTTCTTCTTAACGCGTGTAGAGAGAAATTGAGAATGGGGGTTAGTTTGGCCAGTTTGGTCAGACTGGCCCGCGGGGGACGTCGAGGCCCTCGCTTGACGAATGCCGACGGAGGGTGAGGGGCGGACGAGGCGCGAGAGCATGTCCATGCGCCCGCCTGAGCGGGTTTCAGGCCGCCCGCGGCCCTGGGAGTCGCACCGGGGCCTGAGAGCCCCTGAGTGACGCACACGGCGTTTCCTGCCGCCCTCGACCTGGGTCACGCTGAGTGATCATTCTCCGGTCCCAAACATCCTGCCCCCAGCGCCCCATAACTCACGTGTGAGGGCGCGTCACATCTCCCGACGTCCGCCCCATAACCCATATGTACCCGCGCACTCGCGCGGCTCGACGACACACAAGGGGCAGACATGTATGACGACAACGGCGCACCAATCCAGCGACGTACCCACCTGACGGACGAGGCGGAGGAGCTCCGTTATCTGGCGCTGGAGCTGGAGACGGACCACGACGCCTACGTCTCCCGGGGGCGCGCACCGTGGCGGGGACTGAGCGGGCATGACCCGCTCGACGACATCCCCGACGAGGAGTTCGGGGAGCGTCAGTGGGAGGACTGGCACGACGGCATGTACGACGAGGACGACCCGGAGCGCCCTCGTCGTCGCCGGCCGTCGGGGCGGGAGGTCGACATCGTCCCGCCCGTCGTGGCGCCCGTGACGGTTCGCGTCGACCCCGCGATAGCGGCGGAGTTCGCTGCCCGCCAGGCGGAGGCGACAGAGGGACCGTCATGGGAGGTCGACGGAGGGCGTGTGACCGTCATCGGTGACTTCAAGGAGTGGTTCGGGCCGTGCATCGAGTGCGGGCAGGAGTTCACGCAGCGACGTCCCGCGTCCCAGCGTCGCAAGTGGCGCCGTCTGTGCGGTGAGGAGTGCTCCACGGAGCGACGCCGCACGGCGAACCGTGAACGCATGCGCGCTGTGAGGGCGGACGCCGCCTGATGTGCGCACGTACATAGGGAAGGGGGAGGGTAGAGCTGCCCCTCCCTCCCCCTCTACGTCGTGAGACCTCCGGCCCCAGAGTGCCTTGCCGTTGACGGTCCACGAGCCGCGTGACGTTGACTCTCCTCCGACGTCACGCAACAGCCCTCACCATCCGCGTCCCTTCGGGGAGCGCGTAGAGCGCCGGTTTCCCCTTCGGCCGTGCTGCTCCGCGTACCGCTATTCCGCGGATGGTGAGGGCTTTCTCACGCCCGAATTTCGAGCGGTAGAGAGAAGAACGACCGATAGAGCGAACACCCCCGGACGGAGAGACATGACTTGCCTCGACGTGCGCGGCCCTGAACGACGGCCGTGCCGAACATGCGGTGACCGGTTCCCCGTGACTCTGGACTACTGGCCGCGGGATCCCGCGGGCCGGGACGGCGTCCGGCCTCACTGCATCACCTGCTACAACGCGAAGCGCCGTGAGTCCTATGCGGCTGATCCTGAGCCTCAGCGCCGGCGGATGCGAGAGCGGTACGCCGCACGCGCTGAGCATTTTCGAAGGGCCCTGTCTCCAGACGAGCAGGGCCCTTTTTCGTACCCGAACACGAAGGGCTGACCATGCCACGGAGGAAGACTTCCGCCCCCGCGTCCGTCTGGGGCTCCGTCCCTGAAGTCGCGCAGGCGGAAGAGCTGTTGAAGACGACGGAGGCACGACTTTCCGCACTCCCCCCGACGCCGTCCCCAGAGGAGGCGCGACAGGCGGTCATTGACGCCGCTGTGGAGGCCATGCGGACCGACGGAGCCCCGATCCCTGGGGACATCGGGGAGCGGGCGTCAGCGGCCTGCACAGCGGCTCTCGCGCCGTACGCGGAGCGTCTCGCCCTGCACACGGCCGTCAACGCCCTGCGTCGGCGTATGCCGTTCCTGAAGTCGCGCGGCTCACGCACCATCCTTGCGGCCCTTGCGGCTCAGCTAGGCGACGTCCTGTCGGAGGTGCGGACCATCATCGAGCGCTCCGGGCACCTCGATGGGGACAGCGCCATCGAAGCGGGTGCCCAGGGCATCGCGGATTACAAGCGTCTGCGGGGGCTCGTGGGCACCGTCGACGAGATCCGGCGCGCACAGCGCTCCGTGTACGCGGAGACCGGTGACATGGGCGTCCTGGCGTCGCTCTACCGCGAGGGACACGACCAGTTCCGCGGCGTGCGGTCTGAGCCCCTGCCGGCCGACGTCATGGCCGTCGTCAGGGGTGGGCGACGAGACGTTCGCTTCCTGCTCTACATGGCCGAGAGCGGCCGTGCCTGGCTCCCCGTCGACGTGGAGGAGCTGACCGACGAGGCGCGCGACGCGGAGGACGTCGGCAGCCCCGACGACGGCCGCAACCCCTTCTGGCAGCGCGAGACCACCGTGCCTGAGCCGTCCGCCCCTCGACGCGCCCGCATCTGACCTGACTACCTGAGAGACGACCAATGCAGCTTGTTACCGAATACGCCACCCCTGCGCATCTCAGCGGCTATGCCCGCGCGGCCCTGGCGGAGTTCGAGGAGAACACGTTCACCCTGTCCCAGTGGCTCCCGAGTGACACCGTCGACGACCTGTTCTACCGCTTCGAGCAGGGTGGGGGCGGACTCGTCGAGGCCGCCGTGTTCCGCGCCTACGACGCTGAGTCGGACATCGGGCACCGGGCCGGCGCAACCCGAGTTAGCGGCATGCTCCCGCCCATCTCCCGGAAGATCCCCGTCGGCGAGTATGAGCAGCTCAAGGAGCGCAACCTCACCGACACTGAGGGCGTCAGGGACACCATCGAGGGCCTGTCGGAGAAGCTGACGCGCGAGATCGCCGCCCGTGTCGAACTGGCCCGGGGCGACGCAATCTTCAACGCCAGCGTCACCATCGCCGAGAACGGCGTGAGCGCCTCCGTCGACTACGGACGCGACCCCGCGCACTCGGTCGAGCTCGACGGTGTCACTGACGCGCTGTGGGACGACACGGAGACCTCGAAGCCCTTCGACAACCTGACGGAGTGGGTGGAGGTCTACAACGACACCACCGGCGAGACGCCCGAGTTCGTGTTGATGCCGGAGCGCGTGCTCCGACTGCTTCAGCGCAACGTGCAGCTCTGCCGCCTGTCGACGACTGACCCCGTGCCCCCCGTCATGCTCAGCAGGGACGAGCTGAACGCGCTCCTGAGGGCGTACGAGCTCCCGCAGATCGTGACCAACGACGCCCGCGTCAGCTTCAAGGGCGTGACGACGAGGGTGACGCCCGCGGACAAGGTGGCGCTGCTGCCGGCCAAGGGTGGCGCGCTGGGTCTGACCCTGTGGGGGACGCCCGTGGAGGCGACAGACCCGAGTTACGCCCTTGCGTCCGCCGATCGTGCGGGTGTCCTCGTCGGCAGCTTCCGCAGTGAGGACCCTCAGACGCTGTGGACGCGGGCCACTTCGATCGTGCTGCCTGTGGTGGCAGCGCCAGACCGTACGTTCGTGGCGAAGGTGGTCTGACCTACCGCCTACGCCAGAACCTCAGCGCCTCCGCCCATGCCCTTACGACGTGGGCCAGGCTGCGCAGGATGGCTGAGCGCTGGGTAGGCGCAGTGCCGCGCAGTGCGACGAGTACCAGCACCACGGCAGTGCAGCACACCAGCGTGAGGCAGTAGGCAAGGGTGGCGAAGGGGACGAGCGCGGATGACATGCGTGTGACTCCACGAAGCGTGTTGCCGTCGAGTGGAGTCCTGCTAGAGCGCGTCATCCCACTGACGGACGTGTACGGTCCGACGGCCTTCTACATGAAGGCGTCCCAGTGGGATCGCTCTGGGTAGCGTCCCGAATTACGCTCCGGGCGGCTCTGAGACAGAGCGTAGCACCGGCGCACGCTGCGTATCCCAGACCAGGGGCATCGACCCCTCCGAGCACCCTCAGGATCGTTGAGGTGCTGGGTCTCGCGCTCTGTACGGGTCTGGGGATCTGAGATGTAACGCCTACAGGCGCCCCCTGGAGCCCTGAACGCCCACCCGTTGGGGTGTCCGAGACCCCCAAACCGGGAGGCGGGCACTCAAAGCGTTGACTGTCGAAAGTGTGACACTTCCCTGGTCAAACGCCTGTAGCCGTTACACCGGCACGCTAGAATGGAGTCATGATGAAGACGGAGCGGCTGTGCGCGTGGTGTGGGGGCGACATGCCGATCACGGCGCGGGCCGACGCCCGAACCTGCTCCGCTCGATGCCGCGTCGCGGCGCACCGTGCCGCTAAGAAGCGGGTGTTCCCGCTGGAGCTGACGTCCCGCGACAGGTGGGTACGTCGCTCTGTGGCGAAGGTTCCACTGACGACCGTCGGTACGCCGGCCTCGTCGACGAACCCCCGGTCCTGGAGCACCTACAGGAACGCGGTGGAGTCCGTGGCGGGCGTCGGTCTGGGCTTCGTCCTGAACGGCGACGGAATTGCCTGTGTCGACCTCGACCACGCCCTTGCACCTGACGGCTCACCGAAGCCGTGGGCCGCGGAGATCCTGCGCCAGGCAGGAGCGACATACACGGAAGTCTCTGCCTCCGGCGATGGCCTCCACGTCTTCGGATACGCCGACGTCCGACAGGGACGACGCATCCGACGTGAGGGCGGCTACGCCGTCGAGGTCTACGGCGACGGTAGGTACATCGCCATGACGAGTCAGCGCTTCCGCGGAGCTCCGTCGACGCTCGCTGATATCTCCGCGCTCGTCGGTCAGTTGACTGCGTAGCGCTCCCCAACTTCCTAAGGGCTCTCGGCTGACGCCGGGGGCCCTTTCGCATGCCCCGGTGGACGCACCGGGGCTTTTCTATGCCCGGGAACACCTATGAAAACGCATGAACAGGCGCGTTGTCTGCGGCCTGATTGCCGTTGGACGCCGTTGCCGACGGTAAACGACGCGGGAGGGGTGGAGATCTCTCCCTATTGTTCTGAGGCGTGCCGCATTGTCTGTGTAGCGGCCTACTACACCGCCAACGCGGAGCCGTCGCCAGAGAAAGAACGTCAGATGCGGCAGCTCGTCCACGTAATGGCGCTGCTCGACTTGCGGGAGCATCCCGCGCAGTACAGCGACGGCCTCCCCACCGTCGAGGAGCTGCGGGGGGCACTGGGTGCCTGACCTCGACATAGTCGGGACAGTCGCGGTCGACGTAGTCCCCATCGCCCCCAACTTCCACGACCGACTGAAGGCGGCCGTCCTCCCTGCCGCGGACAGGGTGGGGCGGGACGCCGGCGAGCGTATCGGCGACCTTATCGGGCGCCACATCGCGACGGCTATTCCGTCAGCCATCACAACGGGCGGCAACGCCGCGCAAAACGCTTCGCGACGCGCAGGCAACGACAATGCGGGCGCGTTCGGACGAGCGTTTAAGAGCCGTTTGGAGGTCGCGTTCCGGAGTCTTCCACGTCCGGATGTGCGTCTCTCGACGACCGGCTTCGACGCCGACCTTGCCCGCGTCCGCGCCCGCATGGAGACGCTGAGCGGGAAGCGCATCGGCGTTGACGTCGACGTTGCGTCGGCTGCCGCTGAGATCGACGCGCTTGACGCACAGCTTGCGGCCCTGGGCTCACGGTCCCCGAACGTCCAGGTGCGCGCAGACATCGCTACGGCTCGCGCTGAGCTCGCAGCGATTCAGCGCCAGATCAACGACGTTGACCGCGACGACGTCAACATCAAGGTTCGCGCGAACACTGCACAGGCGCACGCTGCGCTGTTCCAGCTCTCCATTGCGCTGGGCGCTGTAGCGGCAATCCCCCTCGTCCCCATTGCGGCAGCCGGTATCGGCGCCATTGCGAGCGCTGCTGTGGCGGCCGGCGCAGGCGTCGGAGCCCTCGCCCTCGTCGCCGTTCCGGCCATCAAGTCCGTGACGTCGGTGATCCAGGCGAAGAGCGCTGCGGAGAAGGAGGCTGCCAACTCGACGAACAACGCGGCAGCCGCCACCGTGCGCGCAGCGCAGTCCGCCATGCAGATGACGTCCGCGCAGTCGGCATTGCGCAACGCGCACCGCCAGGCCGCGCAGTCCATCGCTCAGGCCAACCGGCAGATCGAGGACGCGGAACGGGCCGTCGCTCAGGCCGCGCAGCGTGCCATGGAGCAGCGACGCCAGGCCGCGGAGTCCGTCGAGCGGGCAGAACGCTCCCTCGCCGACGCGAAGCGCCAGGCGCAGCAGGCGGAGGAAGATCTCACGCAGGCTCGTCGCGACGCTGCACAGCAACTCCGCGACCTGAACGACCAACTCCTTGACGGGATGCTGGATCAGCGGGACGCCACTCTCCGCGTGCAGGAGGCGCAGGAGGAGCTTGACAGGGTCCTGGCCGACCCGACGACAACCGACCTCCAGCGCGAGCGGGCACGGCTTGGCTACGACGAAGCGGTCCGCAACGCGGACAAGCAGAAGCAGAAGAACGCTGAGCTGAAGAAGTCCGTCGACGAGGCCAACAAGGCTGGCATCGACGGGAATGAGGGCGTCAAGCGGGCGCTGGAGCAGCAGGCCGACGCGCAGCAGAACGTCAAGGATCAGACTGCCGCCCTGGCGCAGGCTCACCAGGACGCCGCCCGTGCTCAGGTTGAAGCCGCTCAGACCGTCTCGGATGCTCAGCGCAACCTTGCTGACGCTGTGAACAACGCAGCGAACACGCAGGTGCAGGCTGCCGAGTCCATCGCCTCCGCGGAACGAGGCGTCGAGGCTGCGCGGCTGTCGGGCATCGACACGACGGCTAAGGCCACGACGAAGGCGGACGAGTACCGTCTGGCACTCGCGAAGCTCACACCTGAGCAGCGGGACCTCTACGACTCCATAGCCGGGCCCAAGGGTCTGACAGCCGCGTTCAAGGAGTGGGTCCGGGAGCTGCAACCCGACGTGCTCCCGCTCTTCACGAGGGCCGTGAACGGGGCGAAGGCCAGTCTCCCGGGGTTGTCACCCCTCGTCCGCAACTCCGCGGACGCTGTCGGTGAACTCTTCGACCGCGCGTCGGC
Source organism: Streptomyces sp. NPDC126510 (assembly GCF_040302345.1). Classification (NCBI taxonomy): domain Bacteria; kingdom Bacillati; phylum Actinomycetota; class Actinomycetes; order Kitasatosporales; family Streptomycetaceae; genus Streptomyces; species Streptomyces sp. NPDC126510. The sequence goes on from NZ_JBEORR010000034.1 coordinate 72,086, forward strand.
CGAACTGAAGTCACCGTTCTGGACGCGCTTTAAGCGCGGAATCACCGACAGCGCCAAGCCGGCGATCGTCGGTCTGGGCGTCTCTATCGGCAATGTCTTCAAGGGTGCGGCGGGTGTTGTTGACGCCTTCCTGCCCCACATGGACGACATATCCAGCCGGATGCAGGACATCACTGGTGACTTCGCCGACTGGGGGACGAGCCTCAGAGGCTCACCTCAGTTTGAGCGCTTCCTCGCCTACGCCGCAGAAATGGGCCCGATCGTCGCCGAAGCACTCGGGGAAATCGGAGGCGCATTCTTCGAGGCCGGGCAAGCTCTGTCGCCGCTCTCTGGCCCGCTCTTCAAGGTTCTTGGAGCGATGGCGTCAGGGATAGCGACGATCGCAGAAAACGCGCCGTGGCTCGTTCAGGGCATCTGGCTCGCCGTGGTCGCCACGAAGGCATGGACGCTGGCAATGGTGGCGTTCAACTTCGTATTGAACGCGAACCCCATCGTGAGGATTGCCGTTCTGATCGGCGTCCTTATCGGAGCCGTCGTTCTGGCCTACCAGAAGTGGGGATGGTTCCGCACTGCCGTTCAGGCGACGTGGGAGGCAATCCAGACGGCCGCACTGTGGGCGTGGGACAACGTCCTCCGACCGGTGTTCTTCGCCATCCGTGACGTCCTGTCGGCCGTCGGATCGGTCGCCCTGTGGCTCTGGAAGAACGTCCTCCAGCCGGTGTTTACCGCCATCTGGCTTGCTGCTCGCGTCCTCTTCGCGATCGTGGTCACGGCAGTTCTGACCCCGATCTGGCTCGCCATACAGGCCGTCGGAGCCGTCGCCCTGTGGCTGTGGCGCGAGTCCTTCAAGCCAGCACTGAACAACATCGCGACGATTGCGAAGTGGCTTTGGGACAAGGCCCTTCAGCCCGTTTTCCGGTGGATCTGGGACGGCCTGAAGTGGGTCGGAGAAAAGGTCTCGTGGCTCTACGACAAGACAGTCAAGCCCGTGTTCGACTGGATCGCCGACAAGGCGAAATGGGTCTACGACAAGGGTCTCCGTCCAGCGTTCAACAGCATCCGGACCGCCATCGGTCTCGTGGGCGACTCTTTCAAGTCGGCGAGAAAGACGATCGAGACGGCCTGGAATGCCGTTGCCGGCGTGGCGGCAAAGCCCATCAACTGGGTAATCAACGCCGTTTACACGAAAGGCGTGAAAGCCGTCTGGGACAAGGTCGCTGACTTCGTCGGACTCGACCCGCTCCCGAACGCTCCGAAGCTCCTAGAAGCCCCTCAGAAATTCGCCAATGGTGGACGGACGCACGGAGGAGTTCCGGGCGTCGACTCCATCCCGATCCTGGCCATGGCCGACGAATTCATCATCAAGCGCGAAAGTGCGCGAAAGATTGGATTCGATAAGCTCGCCTACATGAACGCGACGGGTGAACTGCCCGGTGTTCAGCGGTTCGCCGGCGGAGGCATAGTCGGCGCCCTGGGCGACGCATGGGATTGGACGAAGGACAAGGTCTCGGGCGCGGTCTCCAAGGGCATCGACTGGGCAAAGACGGGTGCGGACCTGATCGCCAATCCGTCGAAGATCTGGGCGAAGCTGATGAAGCCCATCCTCGACAACGTCCGCGAGCGGCTCGACGTCGGGCAGTTCGGCCCGATGCTCGCGAAGGTCCCTTCGAAGATGATCGCCGGCCTGAAGGACAAGATCCTCGACGCTGTGACCTCCTTCGGCAGCAGTGGAGGCGGAGGCGCAGCGCCGGGCGGCAACGGCGGCTCTGGCGTCGCCAGGTGGCGCCCGACGGTGCTTCAAGCACTCAGCATGACGGGCAACCCTGCGTCGTACGCGGACCTCACACTTCGGCGGATGAACCAGGAGTCGGGCGGCAACCCGACGATCGTGAACAAGTGGGATAGCAACTGGCAGGCAGGGCACCCCAGCGTGGGTCTCATGCAGGTGATCGGCCCCACCTTCCGGTCACACGCCGGGAAGATGCGGAACGTCGGCCCGTTCTCCTATGGGGTGTCGACGAACCCTCTGGCCAACATCTACTCGTCGATGCGTTACGCCATGGCTGCGTACGGCTCACTGCCGAGGGCGTACAACCGCGCAGGCGGTTACGCCGACGGTGGACGCGTCGTTCCGCATTGGTACGACGACGGCGGCATGATCCCGCCGGGCCTCTCCCTCGTCGCCAACGGTACGGGCAAGCCTGAGCCGGTCTTCACGGCGCAGCAGTGGGCCGACATCCGGTCCGCCAAGAGTGGCGCCCCGAACGTCCAAGTCGACGTCGTCAGCACGACCATGCTCGACGGCGAGGAGCTGAAGGGCGTCGTCCGCACGGAGATCAACACCTATGACAAGGCGATCGCCGACAGCATGACCTACGGCCGCTACGTCTGACGCACACCACCACGCACACGCGGGCCGCCTCCGCCATGGGGGCGGCCCTTCCCCATGCCTACGGAGGAGCACCCATGTTCGGACAGCCGGCGAAGAACCAGACCATCACTTGCCCGCACTGCAAGGCTGACGTCGAGCAGACCCCGGGCGCGGGGCGCCTGCGGCAGTACTGCACCCCGGAGCACGGCCGTGCCTGGCGACGTCGCATGCGCCACGCGGGTTGGCTCTAGGAGCTCTTGCGCAACACCACCCTGCGGCGGGATGGTCGTAGACATTCGTAGAACCCGCAGGAGGGTTGGAGCAGCCATGACGCTACGGTTCATCGCGAAGGACCCCAACACCGACGGAGCGAACTGCCCCACGGTGTGGGTGGACGAGGAACGGCAGGAAATCGTCATTCAGGGCTGGAAGGTTGACGAGGAGACTCGGACCGACTGCCTGACGGCAGGGCCGATCCCGGACAGTGAAGATGTCGTTCGGCTGCCAGCACGCATGGTGGCAGCCATTCGGGAGGCGTGTGATGTGGCAGACCGCTCCGCCGTTCAGTGAGCTCCTGGCGGGCTGTCAACGGTCGGCCGTGCATCTTGAGATGCGCGACCACTACGACGACCCGGACGAGGCTCCGCGGGTCGAAGCGTGGAAGTCTGGATACCGCCCTGACCCGGACGACCGTTCGACGTGGTGGCGTCCGTGGCTCGACATGGTGGCGGAGACGGTAGCGCGGGGCGTCGAGATCCGGCGCGCCCGGATCGTCTCGGAGCCTGTCAGTGAGTACACGCGGTATCTCTACGACGGGACGTTCACGAACGTCGCGGCCGGCGAGGAGATCCGGTGGTTGCCCCGCCGGGATGCGTCGGATCTGGCGCTGCCTGGCAACGACTTCTGGGTCTTTGACGATCGCCTCGTCCGCTTCGGCTACTTCTCTGGGGAGGGCGCCTACCTAGGCGACGACGTCACGGACGAACCGGCCGTGGTGAAGCTCTGCGTCGACGCCTTCGAGGGCGTGTGGAGCAGGGCGACGCCCCACGAGGAGTACAGGATCTAAGAGCCTCCACACATGCCAACGTCGCCATCATCGAGTGTCCAGGCTGCCCGCAGGGCCGTAGCCGACAGGCTCCGGGAGATCCGCAAGGATGCGAACCTGACGGGTAAGGACGTCGCGGAGCGGATCGGGTGGCAGCGTTCGAAGGTCTCCAGGCTGGAGAACGCCACGACGCCTCCGTCAGACGACGACATCCGCGCATGGTGCCAGGCTTGTGACGCTGACGGGTTGGCCGCAGATCTGATTGCGGCCTCCCGTTCAGCCGACTCGATGTACGTCGAGTGGCGCCGGTTGCAGCGCACGGGGCTTCGCCGGTTGCAGGAGTCCTACGTACCGCTCTTTGAGCGCACGCGGGTGTTCCGAATCTACTGCTCGAACGTCGTCCCGGGGCTCCTCCAGACGGACGGCTATGCGAGCGCCCTACTCGGCTCCATCGCTGCCTTCAGGGAGACACCCGACGACGTGCCGGAGGCCGTGGCAGCCCGTATGGAGCGCTCACGAGTGATCCGTGAGGGCAACCACCGGTTCGCGCTCCTCGTCGAGGAGGCGGTACTCAGGCACCGCGTAGGCGGCTCTGAGGTCATGGCCGGCCAACTCGGCTACCTGCTCTCCATCATGGCCCTGCCGTCCGTCTCTCTGGGCGTCATCCCGTTCTCAGCCGACAGGCGCATGTGGATGCTGGAGACGTTCAGCGTCTACGACGAGGTACAGACACAGGTCGAGCTACTCACGGCGCAGGTGAACGTCACGGCGCCCTCAGAGGTTGCCCAGTACCTCAAGGCTTTCGGTGAGTTCTCGAAGTTGGCTGTCTACGGAGCCAATGCCCGCGCTCGAATCACGGCGGCAATCGACGCTTTGGAGTGAAAGCCGCAGAACTTCGTAGAACTTCCTGGAACCCGCGCTTACTTGCTCCGTAGCGTCGCCCGTATCAAACCCGCGCGGCGGAGGTGCAGGGATGGCCCTTGAAACAACGCTCAGAGAACCGATCCATCTGACGGACCCGCTCGAAGCGGAAGCGCCTGAGCCCGTCAAGGGCTGCGACATGTGCGAATCACGGTTCGGGCAGTGGCGGGAAGCGTCTAATCCGCGGAGCGCGGCATACGACCCGTCGCACGCAACGGATCTGGCCGTCGAGATCAGTCGCCACCCGCACGAGTGGAAGAAGCCGTCACGATGAACAACGGGCCGTTCCCCTGGGTCGTGACGAAGGAGGAATTGGAGCAGGTCCCTACGGGCGCCTTCGTCGAGTGCGCGGACTGCCTTGGAGACAACAGGGCACTGCGCGACGGAGATGACCCGCTCAGGTGGGCCCGGGATCATGTGGCGATGCTGCCGCATCACAACCGATTCCGTGTCGTCACCCTGACGAACTTCAGTATCGCGTCGGCGCTATCGCCGACCCCTGATCCCGCGCGCTGACTGCTTCGAGCAGACGGCCCGCGGAGGGCGCGGCGGGGCCTGAGGCCGGCATACCCGGCCCCGCCTGCGTCCTGAACTCCTCGTCCCGTTTTCCCTTGGATCGGATGGGACGAGGTTCCGCCCGACGGCGACGCCCGATCATGGCGGGCGTTGGGGCGGACGAGCCCCGCCCACCTCCCGACCCCCGTGGAGGAGGGCGGGGCTTCTTTGTTTTGGCAGGTCAGCGGGTCCTGAGTGCGGTGCAGGTTCAATCATCTCGCGAGCGCGAACTGCAACGGCCGTACCCCGGGATGGCGGCGGAACTGGAACAGCGGCCGCCAGCAGGCGGGCGGGCGCCGCTCGTCCGCCGCCGACTCGACGGCCGCCAGGTACCGCTGCGCGAACCGTACGTCCAGCGTGATCGCGGCGTGGGTGTCCGTGAACCGGCCGGCGTCGAGGTGCCGGTCCACCGCCTCCGTCACGGCGAGGTAGACACGGTTGAAGACCGCCACCCCGTCCCGCGGGTGCAGGGCCGCGTCGAGGGCGCGCATCCGGGAGATGACGGCGTCGACCGGAGTGTCCACGGCTGGGGGGAGTTGTTCGCATCGCGGCATGCGGGCAGAGTCGCAGCTCTAGGCTGGCGGGAGTACCGGCGGGCCCGGCGCTTCCCCGAAACGGGGGAACACCGCCCGCCGCCGGGGGAGGGAGAGCAGCACCGTGGCAGGCTCGCGTGCCCAGCGCCTGGCCGCCCGCCGGGCCGGCCGCAGCCGCGCTGCCCGGCGTGGCGCGATGGTCGTGGCGGCCTCCATCGTGGCCGCGACCGGCGCCGTCGTGGGCGTCCTCCCCGCGTTCGACGCCGGACGGGCAGCGGACGAGGCCGCGCCCGCCGAGGTGTCGGCCTCGCCCCGCCTGGCGCCCCTGCCGGCCGTGCCGTCGCCGTCCGCGCCGGCCACCACCGAGTCCGCCCCCTCCGCACCGTCGCCGTCCGCGCGCCCGACGCGGAGCCCGTCGCGGCCGCGGACCGAGACGAAGCGGGAGCACACCGCCACCGTGCCCGGACGGCTCTACCGCCACCCCGACTCCCAGGTGCTGGAATGGGTCCGCTCCCACTCCGGCGACCCACGGCACGCGGTCATCGCCTCCCGTATCGCCCGGCAGCCGGCGGCCGTCTGGTTCGCCGACTACTCCCCGCAGACCGTCACCGCCCGGGTCGCCGCGGTGACGTCGGGCGCTGCCGCGCTGGGCCGGGTGCCCGTCGTGGTGCCGTACGCGATACCCGGCCGGGACTGCGGCGGCCACTCCCAGGGCGGGGCACCCGGCCTGGACGCCTACGACGCCTGGATCGACCGGTTCGCGGCGGGGCTGGGCTCCCGTGAGGTCATCGTCGTCCTGGAGCCGGACTCGGTCGCCCAGATCGAGTGCCTCTCCGCCGCCGCACGCGCGGACCGCTTCGCCTCACTGGCCCGGGCCGGCCGCGTGCTGAAGGCCGCCAACCCCCGGGCGCGCGTGTACTTCGACGCGGGGCACTCGGGCTGGAACGCGCCCGCCCGGCAGGCGGCCTGGCTGCGGCAGGCCGGTGCCGCCTCGCCCGAGTCGTCCGACGGCATCTTCAGCAACGTCTCCAACTTCCACACCACCGCCGACGAGGTCGCCTACGACCGGCGGGTTCTCGACGCGCTCGGCGGCCCGGCGAGCCTCGGCGCCGTCATCGACACCAGCCGCAACGGCAACGGCGCCCCGCCCGACGGCGAGTGGTGCGACCCGGCGGGCCGCGCACTCGGCCGGGCCCCGACCCTGGACACCGGCGCATCGCGGATCGACGCCTACCTGTGGGTGAAGCTGCCGGGGGAGTCGGACGGCTGCAAGGGCAGGCCGGGGACGTTCACGGCCTCCTACGCCTACGACTTGGCGTCGTCCGACTCGGCGTCGTCGTAGGAGGACGTGCCCTCGTCCAGCAGCGGCGCCTGCGTCTTCAGGTGGGCCGGGGCGAAGGCCCGCAGGGCGTGGTAGCCGGTGATGACGACCACCGTGCCGAGCGCGATGCCGCTCAGCGAGAACGTGTCGGAAAACTTCAGGGAGACGTTGCCGACGCCGATGATGATGCCCGCCGCCGCCGGGACCAGGTTCAGCGGATTGCGCAGATCCACCTTGGCGTTGATCCAGATCTGCGCGCCCAGCAGGCCGATCATGCCGTACAGGATGACGGTGATGCCGCCGAGCACCCCGCCCGGGATCGCCGCCACGACCGCGCCGAACTTCGGGCAGATGCCGAACAGCAGGGCGAAGCCTGCGGCGGCCCAGTACGCGGCCGTCGAGTAGACGCGGGTCGCGGCCATCACGCCGATGTTCTCGGAGTACGTGGTGTTGGGTGGGCCGCCGACCGCGGTGGACAGCATCGAGCCGACGCCGTCGGCCGCGATCGCCGTGCCGAGCTTGTCGTCCAGCGAGTCACCGGTCATCTCGCCGACCGCCTTCACGTGCCCGGCGTTCTCCGCGACCAGCGCGATGACGACCGGCAGGGCGACCAGGATCGCCGACCACTCGAACGACGGGGCGTGCAGGGCGGGGAGCCCGATCCAGTCGGCCTTGTCCACGCCGGACAGGTCCAGACGCCAGTGGTCGGTCAGCCTGCCGCTCGCGTCCACCGAGTGGATCTTGCCGAAGACCAGGTCGAACACCCAGGAGATGCCGTACCCGAAGACCAGCCCCAGGAAGATCGCGATGCGGGACCAGAAACCCCGCAGACAGACCACCGCCAGACCGGTGAACAGCATCACCAGCAGGGCCGTCCACTGGTCCTGCGGCCAGTACGTCGAGGCCGTCACCGGTGCCAGGTTGAAGCCGATCAGCATCACCACAGCGCCGGTCACGATCGGCGGCATCGTGGCGTGGATGATCCGCGCCCCGAACCGCCGCACGGCGAGCCCCACCAGGAACAGCGCGCCGCCGACGACGAACACCGCTCCCGTGACGGTCGCGCTGCTTCCTCCCTGCGCCCGGATGACCGCCGCCACGCCGACGAAGGAGAGGGAGCAGCCCAGGTAACTGGGCACGCTGCCGCGGGTGGCCAGCAGGAACACGACGGTCGCGACGCCCGACATCATGATCGCCAGGTTCGGGTCGAGACCCATCAGGACCGGTGCCACGAAGGACGCACCGAACATCGCCACGACGTGCTGGGCGCCCAGTCCGGCCGTGCGGGGCCAGGAGAGCCGCTCGTCGGGGCGGACCACCGCGCCGGGCGCCGGGGTGCGTCCGTCGCCGTGCAGTTTCCAGCGGACGCCGAGATCCATGGTGCGGTTTCGCTTTCGTCGTGCGTGCGAGTGTCCGGACCATTGTCGGGGTGCGCCCGGGGAGGTCGTGACCGGGGCTGACCTGGACGCTCGTGTGTCCGTTCAGGGCCGGGGGTCGGGAACCGCGGCGTCCGTCCGGCCGATCTTCGTCCGCTCGCCCGGCCGCAGCACACCCGCGAAGGCCACCAGGCCGCACGACAGCGCCGTCACCAGGCAGAACGACACCATCAGGCTTGTCGCCTGCGCCAGCATGCCGATCGCGCTCGGCGCGATCAGACCCGAGGTGTACGTGATGGTCGCGACGCCCGCGATGGCCAGGCTCGGGTTGGACCCGCTGCGGCCGGCGGCGGCGAAGCACAGCGGCACGACGACCGCGATGCCCAGTCCCATCAGCGCGAACCCGCTCATCGCCACCGCGGGATGGTCGGAGATCACGATCAGCAAGCCGCCCAGGACGGCGAACACCCCGCTCGCCCGCACCGTCCGCACGGCACCGAAGCGGTCCACGACCTTGTCACCGGCGAGCCGGGCGACGGCCATGGTGAGGGTGAAGCCCGTGGTGCACGCCGCCGCCAGACCTGCCGAGGTCTCCAGCTGTTCACGCAGGTAGACGGCCGACCAGTCCAGGCTCGCTCCCTCGGCGAACACCGCGCAGAATCCGATCAAGCCGATGAGCAGCGCCGACCGGGGCGGCAGCGCGAACCGCGGCGGCGGCTCCTCGTCCTCGGCGGGCTGCAGGTCGAGCACCCACTGGCAGGACACCACCCCGATGACGGTGAGGACGGCGGCGGCGAGGGCGTGGTGCAGCCGGGCGTCCGAGCCCAGGTGCGCGGCGAGCGTGCCGGCCGCCGAGCCGATCAGGGCGCCCACGCTCCACATCCCGTGCAGTCCGGACATGATCGACCGCCCGAGGCGGTTCTCGACCTCGACACCCAGCGCGTTCATCGCCACGTCGGTCATGCCGGCCGTCGCGCCGTACGTGAACAGGGCCAGACAGAGCGTCAGCAGGTTCGGCGAGAGGGACGGCAGGACCAGCGACAGCGTCCACAGGGCGATCAGTCCGCGCAGCGCGTTCCGGGCGCCGAAGCGGTGGATGATGCCGCCGGCGAGCGGCATCGCCACGGACGCGCCGAGCGCGGGGAAGGCGAGCGCGAGCCCCAACTGGCCCGCGCTCACGCCCGCGTGGTCCTGGATCCACGGCACGCGGGTCGCGAACGAGCCGGTCACGGCGCCGTGCACGGCGAAGACGGCGGCCACGGCGTACCGGGACCGCTTCACCTCGCGTTGTTCGTCGACCACGTTGCCCATTCTGCGGTCCCCCTCCAGGTCTCTGCCGTGTTCCGTGACAGGCGCGGGCGTAAACTATCAGGAAGGCTGCCTGATAATAAGAGGGTTTCCCGCTGGCCACGGTCGACGGCCCCGTCGATCTGGGAGGATCCGCGCATGCCCGCATCCCCGAGCACCGCCCGGGCCATCAACGACCGGCTCGCCCTGCGCCTGCTCCAGCAGGAAGGCCCGTTGACGGCAGGGCAGTTGAAGCAGCTGACCGGTCTGTCCCGGCCGACCGTCGCCGACCTCGTCGAACGCCTCACCGTCGCCGGATTGATCGCGGTGGTCGGGCAGGCGGGGGAGCAGCGACGCGGCCCGAACGCGAGGGTCTACGGCATCGTCGCCGACCGGGCGCACCTGGCCGCTCTCGATGTCCGCACCGAGAGCGTCGCCGTGGCCGTCGCGGACCTGGTGGGGCGGGTGCTGGCCGAGGCGTCGGTGCCCATCGGGGACGACGCCGGCACGGGCCCCGCCGTGGAGCGGGCGGTCACGCTGGTCGAGCAGGTGGCGAAGGAGGCCGGGGCCGACCGCTTGCACACCGTGGGGATCGGCGCGCCCGGCCTGATCGACCCGTCCAGCGGCGAACTCCGTGACTCCACCGGACTGCCGGAGTGGCACCGCCGGCTCGTCGCCACCCTCCAGGAGCGGTTGCCCGAGGCCCGCGTGAGCGTCGAGAACGAGACCAACCTGGCGGCGCTGGCCGAGCAGCGCGACGGGGCGGCCCGGGACCGTGACACCTTCGTCCTGCTGTGGCTCGGCCACGCACCGGGAGCGGCCGTGGTGCTCGACGGCGCCCTCCGTCGCGGCGCGTCCGGCGGCACCGGCGAGATCGGCTTCCTCCCGGTCCCGGGCACGGCCGCGCTGCCGACGTCGACGGACTGCGAGGGCGGCTTCCACTCCCTGGCCTCGTCGGCGGCGGTCGCCGGCCTCGCGGCGGAGTTCGGGATCCCCGCGGCGGTGTCCGAGGCGGGGGTGGTGCGGGCGGCCGTCGGTGCGGTGCGGGGGGCGGCGGCTCGGGTGCGGGGGCAGGAGGCCGCCTTCCCCGGGCCTTCGGGGACCGGGGCCCGCGAAGCGCCCTGGCCTGAGGATCCCGCATCCGCCGGCCGTTTCCTGGACGCCCTCGCCGAACGGCTCGCCGTCGGGGTCGCCTCGGTCGTCGCCATCCTGGACCCCGGTTGCGTGGTCCTCGGCGGAGAGGTCGGCCAGGCCGGCGGCGCCGAACTCGCCGTGCGGGTGCAGGAGCGGATGGCCCGCATGACGCCGCTGCCCACGGATGTACGGCCCACCACCCTGGGTGGCGGCGCTGTCCTGCGCGGCGCGTTGCTGACGGCCCGGGACCGCGCCCAGGAAGAACTGTTCACGCCGGGGGAGCGCCCGCGTCTTTGAAGGCCCGACGGCGGGCAAGGGCCGTCGTCACCGCCGCCGGGCCGGTCAGTGGGGGTGAGCCGACCCTGACGATGACCCTAGAAAGGACTAGACCACCTCGTCAATAGGTATGTACCAACACCCGGCCGCAAGGCGTCGCGGTGACGCGGGAGTTGGGGTGCCGGTCGCGCTCGGGAAGGGGTGCGACACGTTCTGTGAGACAGCCCACATGCTCGGCCTCTTTGCATATCGATCAGGCGTGGCACACTGACCGTGTACCAATAGCAGCGCACTCCGGGGTCGGTGAAAGTCCGAACCGGCGGTTACAGTCCGCGACCCGGTCGCCTCCAGCGGCCGGTTGACCAGGTGAAATTCCTGGACCGACGGTTAAAGTCCGGATGGGAGGCAGTGCGCGGCGAGCGGGCATTCGTGCGCGCCGCCGAGAAGTTCGTCCTCGTGACGGGCTCCGTCCGGCGTCGTCCCCGGTGTCTCTGCTCGTATCCTCTGTCGTCATCGACAGCCCCGGAGTCCGTGCCCGAAGAGGCAGGAGGACCCGGGAAGTGTTCACCGGAATCGTCGAAGAGCTGGGCGAGGTCACCGCCGTCGAGACCCTCGACGACGCCTGTCGCTTCCGCCTGCGAGGCCCGGTCGTCACCCAAGGCGCCCAGCACGGCGACTCGATCGCCGTGAACGGAGTGTGCCTCACGGTCGTCGACCACGAGGGCGACGAGTTCACGGCCGACGTCATGGCCGAGACCCTGAACCGCTCCAGCCTCGGTGCCCTCCGCGCAGGATCGCGCGTCAACCTCGAACGCCCCATGGCCGTCGGCGAACGCCTCGGCGGGCATATCGTGCAGGGCCATGTCGACGGCACGGGCGAGATCCTGGAGCGCAAGCCCTCGCAGCACTGGGAGATCGTGAAGATCTCCCTCCCCGCGGACCTCACCTGCTACGTGGTCGAGAAGGGATCCATCACGGTCGACGGCATCAGCCTCACCGTCGTCGACGCCGGACCCGACTACTTCACCGTGAGCCTCATCCCCACCACCCTCGGCCTGACCACGCTCGGCCACAAGCAGCCCGGCGACCCGGTCAACCTCGAGGTGGACGTCATCGCCAAGTACGTCGAGCGGATGCTGGGCGACCGTGCGCAGGGAGTCGGCCGGTGAACACGCTGAACTCCGAGGCGTTCGTCCTCTTCGGCCAGCACATCCTCTGGTCCGACATGGTCGGCAACCTCTTCGGCCTGGCCGCCCTGGCCCTCGGCTGGCGGCGCTCCATCTGGACCTGGCCCGTGCAGTTCCTGGCCGGCCTCATCCTCTTCGGCGCCTTCTACGGCCACCTCACCGGCAGCGCGGGCAAGCAGGCGGTCGTCATGGTCGTCGCCCTGTACGGCTGGTGGCAGTGGCAGCGCGGCAAGGAGCAGGGAGGTGACGGCCACATCGCCGTCCGGTTCGCCACCTGGCGCGAGCGCGCGGCCATGATCGCGGCGGCCGCCGTCGGCACGGTCGCGGTGGCGCTGCTGTTCAAGGCGTACCCGACCCTGTCCTGGGACCCCTGGCCCGACGCCTACATCTTCGTCGGCACCGTCGTCGCGATGTACGCCCAGGCCCGCGGCATGGTCGAGTTCTGGTTCGCCTGGCTCCTGGTCGACGTCGTCGGCGTCCCCCTGAACTTCGCCAACGGCTACGCCTTCTCCGGCTTCGTCTACGTCATCTACGGCGCGCTCGTCCTGTGGGGCCTGCGCGACTGGTGGCTGCGCTCGCGTCAGGCCGCGCGGCCCACCCTGGAAGGAGCGCCGGCATGAGCGCCACAACCGCCCTGTACAGCACCGCCGATGTCGAGACCTTCGCGCTCGACCCCGTCGAGCAGGCCATCGCCGACATCGCGGCCGGCCGCCCCGTCGTGGTCGTCGACGACGAGGACCGGGAGAACGAGGGCGACCTCGTCATCGCCGCCGAGAAGGCGACCCCCGAGATCGTCGCCTTCATGATGAGCGAGTGCCGCGGCCTGATCTGCGCCCCCATGGAGGGCGACGAACTGGACCGGCTGAATCTCCCGCAGATGGTCGAGGACAACACCGAGTCGATGAAGACCGCCTTCACGGTCTCCGTCGACGCCTCCGCCGCGCACGGCGTGAGCACCGGCATCTCCGCCTCCGACCGCGCCACCACCCTCCGGCTGCTCGCCGACGGCGTCTCGGAGCCTGACGACTTCGTCCGCCCCGGCCACATCTTCCCGCTGCGCGCCCGGCCCGGCGGTGTCCTCACCCGCAACGGCCACACCGAGGCCGCCGTCGACCTCGCCCGCCTCGCGGGCCTGCGCCCGGCCGGTGCGATCGTCGAGATCGCCGGCGAGGACGGCACCATGCTGCGCCTGCCCGAGCTGATCCCCTTCGCCCGCAAGCACGGCCTGACGATCATCTCCATCGAGGACCTGATCGCCTACCGCCGCGGCAGCGAGCCCACCGTCCGCCGTGAGGCCACCACGCGGCTGCCCACCGCCCACGGCACCTTCACGGCCCACGGCTACCGCTCCACCGTCGACGGCGTCGAGCATGTCGCCCTGGTGCACGGCGAGATCGGCGACGGCCAGGACGTCCTCGTGCGCGTCCACTCCGAATGCCTCACCGGTGACGTCTTCGGCTCGGCGCGCTGCGACTGCGGTCCCCAGCTCGACGCCTCCCTCGCCCGCATCCAGGAGGAGGGCCGGGGTGTCGTCGTGTACCTGCGCGGACACGAGGGCCGCGGCATCGGCCTGATGTCCAAGCTGCGCGCCTACGAACTCCAGGAGCGCGGCCGCGACACCCTCGACGCCAACCTCGAACTCGGCCTGCCCGCCGACGCCCGCGACTACGCGGCGGGCGCCCGGATCCTCGCCGACCTCGGCGTGCGCGGCGTCCGGCTGCTGACCAACAACCCCGACAAGACCGACGCGCTCGTCCGCCACGGCATCGCGGTCAGGGCCCGCGTGCCGATGCCCGTGAACGCAGGCGAGCACAACCTCCGCTACCTGCGCACCAAGCGGGACCGGATGGGCCACGACCTGCCCTGGCTGGACACGACCACCGTGCCGGCCTGCGGCAACCAGTAAGAGAGCACAGAGGAGAGACGTGAGCGGCAAGGGTGCACCGGAACTGTCCGTACGCAATGTGGGTGACCTCCGGGTCGCCGTCATCGCGGCACAGTGGCACGAGAAGGTGATGAACGGCCTGGTCGACGGCGCCCTGCGCGCCCTGCACGACCTGGGCATCGACGAGCCGACCCTGCTGAGGGTGCCCGGCAGCTGGGAGCTCCCGGTCGTCGCCAAGGTCCTCGCGGGCCGCGGCTACGACGCGATCGTCGCCCTCGGCGTCGTCATCCGCGGCGGAACCCCCCACTTCGAGTACGTGTGCCAGGGAGTGACCCAGGGACTCACCCAGGTCTCCGTCGACACCGGCGTCCCCGTCGGCTTCGGTTTGCTGACCTGCGACACCGAGGAACAGGCCCTGGACCGCGCCGGGATCGAGGGCTCCAACGAGGACAAGGGGCACGAGGCGGTGACGGCGGCGGTGGCGACCGCGGCCACCCTCCGCTCAGTATCCGAACCCTGGCACTGACGAAAGGCACACGTGGCATAGGCTGAGCGTCACCATGTCCAAGAAGACGTTCGAGGAGCTCTTCACCGAGCTCCAGCACAAGGCCGCCCAGGGCGACCCCGCCACTTCCCGCACCGCAGAGCTGGTCGGCAAGGGCGTCCACGCCATCGGCAAGAAGGTCGTCGAAGAGGCCGCCGAGGTGTGGATGGCCGCCGAGTACGAGGGCAAGGAAGCCGCCGCCGAGGAGATCTCGCAGCTGCTGTACCACGTCCAGGTGATGATGGTCGCCCGCGGCATCTCCCTCGACGACGTCTACGCCCACCTCTGAGCCGTACCCCGTCCCCGCAAGACACCACGCAAAGGAAGCCGACCTCATGCTGCGCATCGCCGTCCCCAACAAGGGTTCCCTGTCCGGCCCTGCGGCGGAGATGCTGCATGAGGCCGGCTACCAGCAGCGCCGCGAGTCCAAGGAACTGCGGATCGTCGACCCGGTGAACGAGGTCGAGTTCTTCTACCTGCGCCCCCGCGACATCGCGATCTACGTCGCCTCCGGCCAGTTGGACATCGGCCTCACCGGCCGGGACCTGCTCATCGACTCCGGCGCCGAAGCCGAGGAGATCCTCGCCCTCGGCTTCGCCCGCTCCACCTTCCGCTACGCGACCAAGCCCGGCACGATCAGCGGCCTGGCGGACCTGACCGGCAAGACGATCGCCACCTCCTACGAGGGCATCGTCGCGGCGCACCTCGCCGAGCACGGCATCGACGCCTCCGTCGTCCACCTCGACGGTGCCGTCGAGACCGCCATCCAGCTCGGCGTCGCCCAGGTCATCGCCGACGTCGTCGAGACCGGTACCTCGCTGCGCAACGCGGGCCTGGAGGTCGCCGGCGAGCCGATCATGCAGTCCGAGGCCGTCGTGATCCGCCGCACCGGCGCGGACGCCGACGACCTCAAGGTCCAGCAGTTCCTGCGCCGCCTCCAGGGCGTCCTGGTGGCCCGGACGTACGTGATGATGGACTACGACTGCCGCGTCGAGCAGCTGGAGAAGGCCGTCGCCCTCACCCCCGGCCTGGAGTCCCCGACCGTCTCCCCGCTGCACAACGAGGGCTGGGTCGCCGTCCGCGCGATGGTCCCGGCCAAGGAAGCCCAGCGGATCATGGACGACCTGTACGACATCGGCGCCCGGGCCATCCTGACCACGGCCATCCACGCCTGCCGTCTCTGAGGGGCGTACGCACGATGTCCGGTCTGCCCACCCTGCCCGTCACGTTCCGGCCGGGCAGCACCCGTGTGGTGCTGCTCACCGCGGCCGTCGCCATCCTCGTGGTGATCACGGCGGTCGCGATGCTGCTGAAGCAGCTCAGCCCCGCCGAGCGCGTCAGCTTCGTGTTCACGGCGCTCCTGCTGGACGCCGTGCTGCTCCTGCTGGCGCGGCCCAAGGTCGTCGCCGACGAGGACGGCGTCACTGTCGTCAATCTCACGAACAAGCGCCGTCTGGAGTGGGCGGAGATCCTCCAGGTGACGCTCCGGCCCGGCGACCCCTGGGTGTTCCTCAACCTCAGCGACGGCACCAGCCTGCCTGCTCTGGGCATCCAGCCGGGCCTCGCGAGGCAGCGCGCGATCGCCGACGCCCGCGCCCTGCGGGCGCTCGTCGAAGCCCGTTCGGTGACGGATCCCGAGCGGCGTCAGGGCTGACCCGGGGAGATCCTCAGGGCGGTCACCCTGCCGCATCGGGCCATGTCTTGATTAATCTGTTTCCGGAGGCGCGAACGGACGCGCCTCCGCCCCTGCCGCCCCGCCCGGTGCGCCAGGGGCTCCTGCTAACCGAGGAGTGACCCCCTCCGGCGATGGACGGATCGTCCTGCAGTACCTGCGCCGCCCCCTGCCGACATAGCGCGTACCTCGCATCCGAGGCACGCGACCATGTGGAGGCGGCGGCATCATGACCACCCCCCTGCTGCTCCTGGCAGCCGCGTTCCTGCTGATTCTGGCCAACGGTTTCTTCGTGGCGGCCGAATTCGGACTCGTGACGGTCGAGCGGCCCGAGGCCGAGAAGGCCGCCGCCGAGGGCGACCGGCGCGCACACCGTGTCGTCGAATCGCTCAAGGAACTGTCCTTCCAGCTTTCCGGCACCCAGCTCGGCATCACCATCACCTCCCTCGTCGTCGGCATGCTCGCCGAACCGGCGCTTGCCGAGCTGCTGCACGGCCCGTTCACCTCGATCGGCATCCCCGAGGGAGCCGTCTCCGGTGTCACCGTCGTGGTCGGCATGCTGCTGGCCTCCGCCGTGCAGATGGTGATCGGCGAGCTCCTGCCCAAGAACTGGGCGGTCTCCCGGCCGCTGCAGGTCGCGCGCTTCGTCGCGGGCCCGCAGCACGTGTTCGCCCGGCTGTTCCGCCCGGTCATCGCCGCTCTCAACGCCGTCGCGAACCGGCTCGTGCGCGCCCTGGGCATCGAACCCGCCGAGGAGCTGGCCTCCGCCCGCACCCCCGGCGAACTCGTCTCCCTGGCCCGCCACTCCGCCCGGGCCGGCGCCCTGGAGCAGGACACCGCCGACCTGTTCGTCCGGACCCTGTCGCTGGGCGAGCTCACCGCGCAGCACGTGATGACGCCGCGCGTGAAGGTCAGTGCCCTGCAGTCCTCGGCCACAGCCGAGGACGTGGTCAACCTGACCCGCGCCACCGGCCTGTCCCGCTTCCCGGTCTACCGGGAGAAGATCGACGAGGTCGTCGGCATGGCCCACCTCAAGGACGCCCTGGCCGTGCCCGTCCAGGACCGGCTGCGCACCCCCGTCGGGCACATCGCCCGTCCGGCCCTGCTCGTCCCCGAGACGCTGCCCGTACGGCCGCTCCTCGCCCGCCTGCGCAGCGAGCAGCCCATCGCGGTCGTCGTCGACGAGTACGGCGGCACCGCCGGAGTCGTCACGCTGGAGGACATCGTCGAGGAGATCGTCGGTGAAGTCCGCGACGAGCACGACGGCCACGACCTGCCCGAGCTGGCAGCCGCACCCCCCGAGGACGGCAGGCCCGCCTGGGACGTCGACGGCAGCTGCCGGGTCGACGTCCTGCGGCGCATAGGCCTCGACGTGCCCGAGGGCCCCTACGAGACCGTCGCGGGCCTGATCGCCGACCTGCTGGGCCGTATCCCGGCCGTCGGCGACAAGGCGGAGCTGCCCGGCTGGCGCCTGTCCGTGCGCCAGGTCGGCCACTACCGCGCGGAGCGGGTCCGGCTCGTGCGGACCGCCCCGGTGGTCTCCATGGCGGAGGCCGTCCGATGAGCGTGCTCCAGCTTCTCTTCGCCGCGCTGCTCGTGCTCGCCAACGGTTTCTTCGTCGGCGCCGAGTTCGCGCTCGTCTCCGTACGCCGCAGCCAGATCGAACCGCTCGGCACCGCCCGCTCCCGGCAGGTCCTCTACGGGCTGGAGCGACTGCCGCAGATGATGGCGGCGGCCCAGTTCGGCATCACCATCTGCTCGCTGACCCTGGGCGCGGTCGCCGAACCGACGGTCGCGCATCTGCTGGAGCCGGTCTTCGAGTGGATCCACCTGCCGCACGGCATGATCCATCCGCTGACCTATGTCATCGCCCTCGCCGCCGTGGTCTTCTTCCACCTCGTCATCGGCGAGATGGTCCCGAAGAACCTGGCGATGGCGGCGCCCGAGAAGGTCGCGCTGTGGCTCAGCCCCGGCCTGGTCTGGTTCGCGCGCTTCTGCAAGCCCATCACCGCCGCACTCGGGGCCGTCTCGCAGGGCATCCTGCGGCTCTTCCACGTCGAGCCCAAGGACGAGGTGGAGGCCGTCTTCACCAGTGAGCAGCTCAACCGGCTGGTGGAGGACGCCGGCCAGGCGGGCCTGCTCGACCCCGAGGAGGCCGAGAGCCTGGAGGACGCCCTGGAGCTGGGCTCCCGCCCGGTGACGGACGTCCTGCTCAAGCGGGAGTCGCTGGTGACGGTCAACCCGTCGGTCACGCCCGGGCGGATCGTCGAGCTCACCGCCCGCACCGGCTACTCCCGGTTCCCGGTCGCCGCGGACAACGGTGCGTTCATGGGGTACCTGCACGTCAAGGACGTCCTCGACGCGGAGGATTCCGACCGGGCCGTGCCCCAGCACCTGTGGCGCCCCATGACGACCCTGCGGCCCGAGCTGCCGCTGGACGACGCGCTGACGGTGATGCGGCGGGCGGCGACCCACCTGGCCCAGGTGGCCGACGCGTCCGGGAAGGTGCTCGGGCTGGTCGCGCTGGAGGACGTGCTGGAGCTGCTGGTGGGGGAGGTGCGGGATCCGGCGCACCGGCAGGTGCGCGAGGTGAAGCTGACCGAGCCGAGGTCGGGTGAAGAGGTGCTGGCGACCTAGCGCCGTGGCTGCGGGCGCGTGGGGCCTGGTCGCGCGGTTCCCCGCGCCCCTGCCTGGGAGCGCGGGGAACCGCGCG
>NZ_JBEORR010000035.1:0-85466 GCF_040302345.1 Streptomyces sp. NPDC126510
TCGGGGATGCGGCCGAGTTTCTTGACGTCGACGTGGACCAGCTCGCCGGGGCAGGCGCGTTCGTAGCGGCGGATGACCTGGCCGGTGGGCCGGTCCAGGAAGGCCAGACGGTTCAGGCCGTGGCGGACCAGGACGCGGTGGACGGTCGAGGCGGGCAGGCCCAGGATCGGACCGATGCGGGCCGGGCCGAGCTTGCGGTCCTGCCGAAGACGGCACACGCGGGCCTCGATCGCCCCTGCCGTGCGGTGCGGTGTCGTGCGCGGACGGCTGGACCGATCGTGCAGTCCTTGCTCGCCTTCAGCCCGCCAGCGGCGCATCCACTTGTGCGCGGTGACGCGGGAGATGCCCATCTCGGCGGCTACATGGGCGACAGGGCGACCGTTGCGGACACGTTCGACCAGCAACCGCCTGCCGTGAACGGTCAGCCGGGCATTACGGTGGAACACGAAGGCCTCCGTGCGGTGAAGATTCGACACCTCCACCACACACGGGGGCCTTCGCCATGATCAAGCCCGGCCAGTGTCAACAACGCTCGTGATCAATACAGCTAGGGCCTGTCTGACAATTCCCGTCGTCGCCCGGATGGCGTCGTGAGGCAGACGGGAATTGTCGGACAGGCCCTAGGGACGCCCGCTCCGGGCACCGGGGGGCCGTGGCGCGGCCGGGGACCGTGACTCAGCGCGCCCGCTCGCCGGCGCCAGCCTCGGCAGCGCGTACGGCTGCCTGCCGTACCAGAGCCGCGCCACCGTGAACCCGAAGGCCAGGCACAGCAGGCCGCCGACCGCGTCCAGCCAGAAGTGATTGGCCGTCGCGACGATGACCACCAGCGTGAGCGCCGGGTACAGCAGGCCCAGCACCCGCACCCAGGGGACCGACGCCAGGGCGAAGATCGTCAGCCCGCACCACACGGACCAGCCGATGTGCATCGACGGCATCGCGGCGTACTGGTTGGACATGTGCTTCAGATCGCCCGACGCCATCGAACCCCAGGTCTGGTGGACCATGACCGTGTCGATGAAGTCGCCACCGTTCATCAGCCGGGGCGGCGCCAGCGGATACAGGTAGTAGCCGACCAGGGCGACGGCCGTGGTCGCGAACAGCACCAGACGGGTCGCCGCGTACCGTCCGGGATGGCGACGGTACAGCCACACCAGCACACCCAGCGTGACGATGAAGTGCAGCGTCGCGTAGTAGTAGTTCATCCCGACGATGAGCCAATGCACCGAGTTCACCGCGTGGTTGACGGACTCCTCGACGGCGACGCCCAGATGGTGCTCGACCCGCCAGATCCAGTCGGCGTTGTGCAGCGCCTCGGCCCTCTGCTCGGGCACGGCGTTGCGGACGAGCGAGTACGTCCAGTAACTCACCGCGATCAGCAGGATCTCGAACCAGAACCGGGGCCGGCGCGGGGTGCGCAGCCGGCGCAGTGGGCCGCGCCCCGGATCGGCCGCAACGGGGTCCGGGAGGGCCGCTTCCAGGCCCTCCGGCTTCGTTACGGTCGTTTCACCCATAGGCGCAAAGTCTGCCAGAAAAGGACTTACGCACCGATCATCCCGCGGCCCCGCACGAGCCGCATGTTCTACGGCGAAATCAGGCCGAAGGCCTCAGGAGCGGTCTCAGGAGCGGCCGCGTTCCCCCGGAGCCGAAGCGGTCGAACCGCGCACCACCAGTTCCGGCATGAACACGAACTCGCTGTGCGGCGCGGGCGTCCCGCCGATCTCCTCCAGCAGTGTGCGCACGGCCGCCTGCCCCATGGCCGGGACCGGCTTGCGGATCGTGGTGAGGGGCGGGTCGGTGAAGGCGATCAGCGGGGAGTCGTCGAAGCCGACCACGGAGACGTCCTTCGGCACGTCCAGACCGAGCTGCCGGGCCGCCCGGATCGCACCCAGCGCCATCATGTCGCTGGCGCACACCACGGCCGTGCAGTTCCGGTCGATCAGCGCCGTGGCCGCCGCCTGACCACCCTCGAGGGTGTACAGCGAGTGCTGCACCAGCTCCGACTCGACGGTCTCGGCACGCAGACCCAACCGGTCCTGCATCGTGCGCACGAACCCCTCGATCTTGCGCTGCACCGGCACGAACCGCTTGGGCCCGAGGGCCAGGCCGATCCGGGTGTGCCCCAGCGACACCAGGTGCGTGACGGCGAGGCTCATCGCCGCGCGGTCGTCGGGGGAGATGAAGGGCGCCTGCACCTTGGGCGAGAAACCGTCGACCAGTACGTAGGGCACGCCCTGGGCGCGCAACCGGTCGTAGCGCTGCATGTCGGCGGTGGTGTCGGCGTGCAGTCCGGAGACGTAGATGATGCCGGCGACGCCGCGGTCGACGAGCATCTCGGTCAGCTCGTCCTCGGTCGAGCCGCCCGGGGTCTGGGTGGCCAGCACCGGCGTGTAGCCCTGCCGCGTCAGCGCCTGGCCGATGACCTGCGCCAGGGCCGGGAAGATCGGGTTCTCCAGCTCCGGGGTGATCAGTCCGACCAGCCCCTCGCTGCGCTGGCGCAGCCGTACCGGGCGTTCGTAGCCCAGGACGTCGAGAGCGGCCAGCACGGACTGGCGGGTGGTGGCGGCGACGCCCGGCTTCCCGTTGAGGACGCGGCTGACGGTCGCTTCGCTCACCCCCGCCTGCAACGCGATGTCGGCAAGCCGTGTGGTCACAGCACCGGACTGTAGCGGCCGGGGTTCCCCTTGCACACCGACGGGACGCCTGGTGCGCGCCGTCGCACGGCCCGCTGCGGGTGGCTTGGTCATCGCGGTCCCTCGAGATTCCTGGTCGGCGTCCGATCCGTCCGATCCGCAACGGATAATCCCCCCGGCGGACACGGATGGCAAGTGCTTGCAGAGTCTTGCACAATCACTCGACCGCCCGCCGAGCAGGCCGAAGTCAAGGCCTCGGGGCGATCTAGGCGAGGTCACGGCGGGATAACCATCCGCACCCCTTGCAAGTTTTTGCTGCAAGGTCTTTCGCAACTCGTTGCAGCGCGGTTAATCTCACCGACGCCCGGCCTCCCCCACCGCCTGAACGGCGTGGGGGCGCCCCCATCGGCGCAGTCGGCAGCACGAAACGGGCTTCACCCTCAAGGAGAACTCATGCGGCGTGGCATAGCGGCCACCGCGCTGGTGGCGTCCCTCGCCCTGGCGGCGACGGCCTGCAACGGCAGCGACAGCGGCGACGAGGCCGGCGGCCCGGTCACCATCACCTGGTGGGACACCTCCAACGCCACCAACGAGGCGCCGACGTACCAGGCCCTGGTGAAGGAGTTCGAGGCCGCCAACAAGGACATCAAGGTCAAGTACGTCAACGTCCCCTTCGACCAGGCGCAGAACAAGTTCGACACCGCCGCCGGTTCCAAGGGTGCCCCGGACGTGCTGCGCTCCGAGGTCGGCTGGACCCCCGCCTTCGCCAAGAAGGGCTTCTTCGCGCCGCTGGACGGCACCGAGGCCCTCAAGGACCAGGCCAAGTTCCAGCCCAGCCTGATCGAGCAGGCCAAGTACGAGGGCAAGACCTACGGCGTCCCCTTCACCACGGACACCCTCGCCCTCGTCTACAACAAGGAACTGTTCAAGAAGGCCGGCGTCGAGGCCCCCAAGACCTGGGACGACCTGAAGAAGGCCGCCGCCACGATCAAGAGCAAGACCGGCGTCGACGGCTACTGGGGCTCCACCCAGGCCTACTACGCCCAGTCCTTCCTCTACGGCGAGGGCACCGACACCGTCGACGCCGACGCCAAGAAGATCACCGTCAGCTCGCCCGAGGCCAAGAAGGCCTACGGCACCTGGCAGGGCCTGTTCAAGGGCAAGGGTCTGCACAAGGCCGACACCACCGCCGACGCCTACGCCCACATCCAGGAGGCGTTCGTCAGCGGCAAGGTCGCCTCGATCGTCCAGGGCCCCTGGGAGATCACGAACTTCTACAAGGGCTCGGCCTTCAAGGACAAGGGCAACCTCGGCATCGCCGCCGTCCCGGCCGGCTCCACCGGCAAGGCGGGCGCCCCGACCGGCGGCCACAACCTCT
The DNA here is from genome assembly GCF_040302345.1 of Streptomyces sp. NPDC126510. Taxonomy (NCBI): domain Bacteria; kingdom Bacillati; phylum Actinomycetota; class Actinomycetes; order Kitasatosporales; family Streptomycetaceae; genus Streptomyces; species Streptomyces sp. NPDC126510. Next base: position 4,009 of record NZ_JBEORR010000035.1, read on the forward strand.
CCGTGTACGCGGGCTCGGACAAGGCCCACCAGGAGGCCTCGCTGAAGTTCGTCAACTTCATGACCTCGACCAAGGCGCAGGAGACCATCGCGCTGAAGAACTCCACGCTCCCCACGCGCGAGGACGCCTACACCGACAAGGTCAAGGCCGACCCCGGGATCGCCGGCTACCAGGGCGTGCTGTCCAGCGCCCAGCCCCGCCCGGCGCTGCCGGAGTACAGCTCCCTGTGGGGCCCGCTCGACGACGAGCTCATCAAGATCGCCGGCGGCAAGGAGTCCCTGGACAAGGGCCTCGGCAACGCCGAGACCGCCATCGCCAAGCTGGTGCCGGACTTCTCCAAGTGACCGCCGGGTGGCCGCAGGATCCCCTGTCATGAGGAACGGGATCCGGCGGCCACCGGCCCGCGCAACCCCTTGACCTCCTTGAACCTCCAGAAGGTGTCGAACCATGACAGTCGCCATCGACCGAGCGACCGGCAAGCGGCGCGGTGAGCGGGAACCGCGACCCGGGCCGGCCCAGCGGCTGAAGAACGGCTTCCACAAGCACTGGTACGCCTACGCGATGATCGCCCCGGTGGCCGTCGTGCTCGGCGTCCTCGTGGTGTACCCGCTGGTGTACGGCCTGTACCTCACCCTCACCGACGCCACCAGCCTCAACACCGCGCGCACGATCGGCGTCAACCACATCGACGCGACGTACCAGTTCATCGGCCTGGACAACTACGCCGACATCCTCTGGGGCCCGACGGCGTACGACCGCTTCTGGTCGCACTTCCTGTGGACGGTCTTCTGGACGGCGGCCTGTGTCGCCCTGCACTACGGCATCGGTCTCGGCCTCGCCCTGCTGCTCAACCAGAAGCTGCGCGGCCGCACCCTCTACCGGATGATCCTGGTGCTGCCCTGGGCGGTGCCGACCTTCGTCACCGTCTTCGGCTGGCGGTTCATGCTCGCGGACGGCGGCGTCATCAACACCGCCCTGGAAGGCATGGGCCTGCCGACTCCGCTGTGGCTGGAGGACACCTTCTGGCAGCGGTTCGCCGCGATCATGGTCAACACCTGGTGCGGCGTGCCGTTCATGATGGTCTCGCTCCTCGGCGGCCTGCAGTCGATCGACGCGAGCCTGTACGAGGCCTCCGAGATGGACGGCGCCAACGCCTGGCAGCGGTTCCGCTACGTCACCCTGCCCGGTCTGAGGTCCGTCAGCACGACGGTCGTACTCCTCGGCGTCATCTGGACCTTCAACCAGTTCGCCATCATCTTCCTGTTGTTCGGCAACACCGCACCCGACGCCCAGATCCTCGTCACGTGGGCCTACCAACTGGGCTTCGGGCAGCAGCCGCGCGACTACGCCCAGTCAGCCGCCTACGGAATCCTGCTGCTGTCCATCCTGATCGTCTTCACCTCGTTCTACCGCCGCTGGCTGAACCGCAACGAGCAGCAGCTCGCGATCTGAGGCAGGAGTCCCCATGAGTACGACCACCGTCGAGAGCTCCGCCCCGGCCGGCGAGCGGCGCCCCGCGAACGCACCCGGCAAGGTCCGCGGCCGCGGCGAGCGCGGCCTCGGAGCCTCCCTCGCCTCGCACGCCGTGCTGATCGTCGCCAGCCTGGCCGCGCTCTTCCCGGTCGCCTGGCTGCTCTTCCTGTCCCTCGGCCCGGACAAGGACGACTACCTCCACCCCGGACGCATCTGGGGCAAGATGTCACTGCACAACTACGCGTTCGTCCTCCAGGACACCGGTTTCTTCGACTGGCTGAAGAGCACGCTGGTCGTGGTGCTGGGCACGACGCTGATCGGCGTCGTCGTCGCCGCGTCCACCGGCTACGCGGTCTCCCGCATGCGGTTCCCCGGCTACCGGAAGCTGATGTGGGTGCTGCTGGTCACCCAGATGTTCCCCATCGCGGTACTGATCGTGCCGATGTACCAGATCCTCTCGGATCTGCAGCTCATCGACAGCTACCTTGGTCTCATCCTTGTCAACTGCACCACGATCGTGCCGTACTGCGCCTGGCTGATGAAGGGCTATTTCGACACCATCCCGTTCGAGATCGACGAGGCGGGGCGCGTCGACGGGCTGACCCCCTTCGGCACGTTCGCGCGGCTCATCCTGCCGCTCGCCAAGCCGGGCCTCGCGGTCGCGGCGTTCTACAGCTTCCTCACGGCCTTCGGTGAGGTGGCGTTCGCCTCGACGTTCATGCTGAGCGACGGCAACTACACCTTCGCCGTCGGTCTGCAGACGTTCGTGAGCGAGCACGACGCGCAGCGCAACCTGATGGCTGCGACGGCCGTGCTCATCGCGATACCGGCCGCCCTGTTCTTCTACCTGGTGCAGAAGAACCTGGTGACCGGACTGACGGCCGGTGGCACGAAGGGTTGACCGTCGCGAGTGATCGGCCGCGGGTTCGTCGTGGCTGGTCGCGCAGTTCCCCGCGCCCCTGACGGGGCGCGGAGTGGGCGGCTGCGGTGCCCATCCGACCCCGCTGTGCCGCGGCCGCCCTCATCTCCCCACCCACGCCTTCCATGACCGACCTCCTGTTACGCATCAAGGACGACATGAGCCAGCACTCAGCCGCACCTGCCCCCACCCCCGCGTCCGCCGTCGCCGTGGCCAAGCGCCGCGACTGGTGGCGGGACGCGGTGATCTACCAGGTGTACCCGCGCAGCTTCGCCGACAGCAACGGTGACGGCATGGGCGACCTGGAGGGTGTCCGCACCCGTCTGCCGTACCTGCGCGACCTCGGCGTGGACGCCGTGTGGCTCAGCCCCTTCTACGCCTCGCCGCAGGCCGACGCCGGCTACGACGTGGCCGACTACCGTGCCGTCGACCCCATGTTCGGCAATCTGCTGGACGCCGACGCGCTGATCCGCGACGCCCACCGGCTGGGCCTGAGGATCATCGTCGACCTCGTCCCGAACCACTCCTCCGACCAGTACGAGTGGTTCAAGCGGGCCGTCGCCGAGGGCCCGGGCTCCTCGCTGCGCGACCGCTACCACTTCCGCCCCGGCAAGGGCGAGAACGGCGAACTGCCGCCCAACGACTGGGAGTCGATCTTCGGCGGCCCGGCGTGGACCCGCGTCACCGAACCCGACGGCACACCCGGCGAGTGGTACCTGCACCTCTTCGCCCCGGAGCAGCCCGACTTCAACTGGGAGCACCCGGCCGTCGGCGACGAGTTCCGCTCCATCCTGCGCTTCTGGCTGGACATGGGCGTCGACGGTTTCCGGGTCGACGTGGCCCACGGCCTGGTGAAGGCGGAAGGGCTGCCCGACCTTGGATCCCACGACCAGGTGAAGCTGCTGGGCAACGATGTCATGCCGTTCTTCGACCAGGACGGCGTGCACGAGATCTACCGGCAGTGGCGGCTGATCCTCGACGAGTATGCGGGGGAGCGCATCTTCGTCGCCGAGGCATGGACGCCGACCATCGAGCGCACCGCGAACTACGTCCGCCCCGACGAGCTGCACCAGGCCTTCAACTTCCAGTACCTCAGCACCCACTGGGACGCCGGGGAGATGCGTGAGGTCATCGACCGCACGCTGGAGGCCATGCGCCCGGTCGGCGCCCCCGCCACCTGGGTGCTGTCCAACCACGACGTGACCCGGCACGCCACCCGCTTCGCCAACCCGCCCGGCCTCGGCACCCAGATCCGCCTGGCCGGCGACCGGGCGCTGGGGCTGCGCAGGGCCAGGGCCGCGAGCCTGCTCATGCTGGCGCTGCCCGGCTCGGCGTACATCTACCAGGGCGAGGAGCTCGGCCTGCCCGACGTCGTCGACCTGCCGGACGAGGTGCGCCAGGACCCGGCGTACTTCCGGGGCGCGGGCCAGGACGGCTTCCGCGACGGCTGCCGGGTGCCGATCCCGTGGACCCGTACGGGATCGTCGTACGGGTTCGGCGACGGCGGCAGCTGGCTGCCGCAGCCGGAGGGCTGGGGCGAGCTGAGCGTCGAGGCGCAGACGGGCGAGCCCGGTTCGACCCTGGAGCTGTACCGGGCCGCGCTCGCCGTGCGCCGCGAGCAGCCCGACCTCGGCGCCGGCACGTCCGTGGAGTGGCTGCGGGCGCCCGAGGGCGTGCTGGCCTTCCGGCGCGGGGAGTTCGTGTGCGTCGCCAACACCACCGGCGAGTCGGTGGCGATGCCGGCGTACGGCCGGGTGCTGGTCGCGAGCGGCGAGATCGTGCAGGTCGACGACGAGGCGAAGGTGCCGGCCGACAGCACGGTGTGGTGGACCACCGCGACGACCGAGGCCCGCGCCTGATTTTCCTTTGAATTCCGTACGGCCCGCTGCCCTTTCGGGCGGCGGGCCTCTACTATCTGCGTCACCGCAAGGTTTCTGAACCTTGCAGCAAGAACCTTCAACGAAGAAGGAAACCCCACATGGCACGCAGATACCTGGCCACCGCCGTCGCGCTCGCCGCGGCTTCGGTTGTCATGAACCCGACTGGTGCGCAGGCCTCCCCACCTGGCACCAAGGACGTCACGGCCGTCCTCTTCGAGTGGAACTTCGCCTCGGTCGCCCGCGAGTGCACCACCACCCTCGGACCGGCCGGATACGGCTCCGTCCAGGTCTCCCCGCCCGCCGAGCACATACAGGGTCCGCAGTGGTGGACCTCGTACCAGCCGGTCAGCTACAAGATCGCCGGCCGGCTCGGCGACCGGACGGCTTTCCGGAACATGGTGAACACCTGCCACGCGGCCGGTGTGAAGGTCGTCGTGGACACCGTCGTCAACCACATGTCGGCGGGCAGCGGCACCGGCACCGGCGGCTCGTCGTACAGCAAGTACACCTACCCCGGCCTGTACTCGTCGTTCGACTTCGACGACTGCACCAGCCGGATCGGCGACTACCAGGACCGCTGGAACGTCCAGCACTGCGAACTGGTGGGCCTGGCCGACCTGGACACCAGCGAGTCGTACGTCCGTGGCGCCATCGCCGGGTACCTGAACGACCTGCTCTCCCTCGGCGTCGACGGCTTCCGTATCGACGCGGCCAAGCACATCGACGCGGCCGACCTGGGCAACATCAAATCCCGGCTGAGCAACCCGTCGGTGTACTGGAAGCAGGAGGTCATCCACGGCGCCGGCGAGGCCGTACAGCCCACCGAATACACGAGTAACGGCGACGTCCAGGAGTTCCGCTACGCCTACGACCTCAAGCGGGTCTTCAACAACGAGAACCTCGCCTATCTGAAGAACTACGGCGAAGGCTGGGGCTACCTGAACAGCGGCCTCTCCGGTGTCTTCGTCGACAACCACGACACCGAGCGCAACGGCTCGACCCTCAGCTACAAGGACAACGCCACCTACACCCTGGCCAACGTCTTCATGCTGGCCTGGCCCTACGGCGCCCCCGACATCAACTCCGGGTACGAGTTCTCCGACACGGACGCGGGCCCGCCCAACGGGGGTGCGGTGAACGCCTGCTGGCAGGACGGCTGGAAGTGCCAGCACAACTGGCCCCAGATCAGGTCCATGGTCGGCTTCCGCAACGCCACCCGGGGCCAGGCCGTCACCGACTGGTGGGACAACGGGGGTGATGCCATCGCCTTCGGCCGGGGCAGCAAGGGGTTCGTGGCCATCAACCACGAGTCCGGCTCACTGACCCGGACGTACCAGACCTCGCTGCCCGCCGGGACGTACTGCGACGTGCAGAACAACACGCCGGTGACGGTGAACTCGAGCGGGCAGCTCACTGCCACCCTGGGCGCGAACACCGCCCTCGCCGTCCACGCGGGCAAGTCGAGCTGCTGAGTGACCGACTGAAAGTTTTTACCGGTGGTTTCAGGCCTCTTGCTGTAAGTGTTGCGGCGGCGATACGGTCGCGCGGGGTCGGACCCGAAGAGCCGTAATCGCAAGGAGCCCATCTGTGATACCGAGATGGCCGACGCCGTCGAGGCGCCGAACCACCCATGCCGGACGGGTCGCTGCGGTCACCGTGACCGCGCTGGCCGCAGCGCTCGTCCAGCCCCTCGCGGCGCGGGCCGACACGCCGCCTCCGCCCCCCTCCGACGCCAAGCTGGCCGCCCAGCCCGCCCGGCACGACGCCACCCGCGAACAGTTCTACTTCGTCCTGCCGGACCGTTTCGCCAACGGCGACCCGCGCAACGACAAGGGCGGCCTGACCGGTTCGCGCCTGTCGACCGGCTACGACCCCACCGACAAGGGCTTCTACCAGGGCGGCGACCTCAAGGGCCTGACCAAGAAGCTCGACTACATCAAGGGCCTGGGCACCACCGCCCTGTGGATGGCCCCCATCTTCAAGAACCAGCCCGTGCAGGGCGCGGGGGCGAACGCCTCGGCCGGCTACCACGGGTACTGGATCACCGACTTCACCCAGGTCGACCCCCACTTCGGCACCAACAAGGACCTCGAGACCCTCATCGACAAGGCCCACGACAAGGGCATGAAGGTCTTCTTCGACGTCATCACCAACCACACCGCCGACGTCGTCGACTACGAGGAGAAGTCGTACGACTACCTCTCCAAGGGAGCCTTCCCGTACCTGACGAAGGACGGCGTGCCCTTCGACGACGCCGACTACGCCGACGGACGGCGCGGCTTCCCCGCGGTCGACCGCGACTCCTTCCCGCGCACACCGGTCGTCACCAAGAAGAACAAGGTGCCGTCGTGGCTCAACGACCCGACGATGTACCACAACCGCGGCGACTCCACCTTCGCCGGTGAGAGTTCCACGCACGGCGACTTCTCCGGGCTCGACGACCTGTGGACCGAGCGGCCCGAGGTCGTCCACGGCATGGAGAAGATCTACCAGCGCTGGGTGCGGGACTTCGACGTCGACGGCTTCCGGATCGACACCGTGAAGCACGTCGACATGGAGTTCTGGACGCAGTGGGCCACCGCCCTCGACGCCTACGCGGCCAAGCGGGGCCGGGACGACTTCTTCATGTTCGGCGAGGTGTACTCGGCCGACACGGACGTCACCGCCCCCTACGTCACCCAGGGCCGGCTCGACGCCACGCTCGACTTCCCCTTCCAGGAGGCGGCCCGGAGTTACGTCTCACAGGGCGGGAGCGCCCGCAAGCTCGCGGGTGTCTTCGGCGACGACTACAAGTACACGACCGGCAAGGCCAACGCGTACGAGCAGGTCACCTTCCTCGGCAACCACGACATGGGCCGGATCGGGTCCTTCCTGAAGCAGGACGCCCCGAAGGCCACCGACGCCGAGCTGCTGGGCAAGGACCGGCTCGCCAACGAGCTGATGTTCCTCAGCCGCGGCAACCCCGTCGTCTACTACGGCGACGAGCAGGGCTTCACCGGCCCCGGCGGTGACAAGGACGCCCGGCAGAGCATGTTCGCCTCCCGCACCGCCGACTACCTCGACGACGACCGCATCGGCACCGACCGCACGCACGCCGAGGACGCCTACGACGCCAAGGCGCCCCTCTACCGGCAGATCAGCGCCCTCGCCAAGCTCCGCAAGGCCAACCCGGCCCTCACCGACGGTGTCCAGCAGGAGCGGTACGCGGCCGACGGCCCGGGCGTCTACGCCTTCTCCCGCACGGACGCGAAGACCGGCACCGAGTACGTCGTCGCCTTCAACAACGCGGGCGAGGCGAAGACGGCGACCTTCCCGACCGGCTCGGCCGGCATGACCTTCAAGGGCATCCACGGCACCAGCTCCTCCCCGAAGACCGACGGCGACAAGAAGCTCACCGTCACCGTCCCGGCCGGCTCGGCGATCGTCCTCAAGGCGTCCGGCAGGCTCGCCAAGCCCGCCACCGCCCCCACGATCACCCTGAAGGCCCCGGCCGCCGGCGCCACCGGCACCGCGGAGGTCTCCGCGGACGCGGACGGCGGGCAGCTCAACCGGGTCGTCTTCGCCGCGCAGACCGGCAACGGCAAGTGGCAGGTCCTCGGCTCCGCCGATCACGCCCCCTACAAGGTCACCCACACCGTCGGCAAGGACGTGGCACCGGGCACGGCCCTGCGCTACAAGGCCGTCGTGGTCGACTCGGCCGGCCGCACCGCGAGCGCCCTGGCCGCTTCGACCACTGGCGCCCCGCCCGCGCCGGAGCCGCCCACCGCGTCCTCCCGCGACTACGCGATCGTCCACTACAAGCGCACGGACGGGGACTACGCCGACTGGGGCCTGTACGCCTGGGGCGACCTCGCCGAGGGCGAAGCCACCGAGTGGCCGAAGAGCCACCCCTTCACCGGCCGCGACGCATACGGCGCCTTCGCCTGGGTCAAACTCAAGCCCGGCGCCTCGAACGTCGGCTTCCTCGTCATCGACGAGGACGGCACCAAGGACGTCTCCGCCGACCGCACGATCGACGTCACCAGAACCGGCGAGATCTGGATCGAGCAGGGCAAGGAGACCGTCACCACCGAGCGGCCCGAGTACCCGGCGCCCGACAAGGGCAAGGCCGTCCTGCACTACCACCGGGCGGACGGCGACTACGACGGCTGGGGTCTGCACGTCTGGACCGGCGCCGCGAACCCCACCGACTGGTCGAACCCCCTCAAGCCGGTCAAGACTGATACCTATGGCGCAGTCTTCGAGGTACCGCTCACCGACGGAGCCACCAGCCTCGGCTACATCCTCCACAAGGGCGACGAGAAGGATCTGCCCACCGACCAGTCGCTCGACCTCAAGGCGAACGGCCACGAGGTGTGGCTGGTGAACGGCCAGGAGAAGTACCTGCTCCCGCAGCCCGCGGGCAGTGCCGCCGCCCTCGACCTGACGACGTCCAAGGCGGTCTGGATCGACCGGAACACCCTCGCCTGGAACGGCTCCGACGCCGCGGCCTCCACCCAGCTCCTCTCCTCCCGCGACGGCTCGATCACGGTGAAGGACGGCGCCCTGGCCGGTGACGCGAAGTGGCTGCGGCTGTCGAAGAGCGAGCTGACCGACGCCCAGAAGGCGAAGTTCCCGCACCTCAGGTCCTACGACGCCTGGACCGTCGACCCCCGCGACCGCGACCGGGTCCGCGAGGCCCTGCGCGGGCAGCTCGTAGCCACCCAGCACGCGGCGAACGGTGCCGTGCTCGCGGCCACCGGCGTCCAGATCGCCGGAGTCCTCGACGACCTGTATCCCGGCGCCACCGAGGCGGACCTCGGACCGACGTTCGCCAAGGGCCGCCCCACCTTGTCCGTGTGGGCACCGACCGCCCAGTCCGTCGCGCTGGAGCTCGACGGCAGGACCGTCGCGATGCGCCGCGACGGCGCCACCGGCGTCTGGTCCGTCACCGGCCCGGCGTCCTGGAAGGGCAAGCCCTACCGCTACGTGGTGAAGGTCTGGGCGCCCGGCGTCCGCAGGGTCGTCACCAACAAGGTCACCGACCCCTACGCCCTCGCCCTGACCGCCGACTCCGAGCGCGGCCTCATCGCCGACCTGGACGACAAGGCTCTCAAACCCACCGGCTGGTCGGCGTACACCAAGCCGAAGGCCGTGCCGCTGCGGGACGCGCAGATACAGGAGCTGCACATCCGGGACTTCTCCGTGGAGGACCGGACGGCGAAGCACCCCGGCACCTACCTCGCCTTCACCGACAAGGCGAGCGACGGCGGCAAGCACCTGCGTGAGCTCGCGAAGGCGGGCACCTCCTACGTCCACCTCCTGCCCGCGTTCGACATCGCCACCATCCCGGAGAGGAAGGCCGACCAGGCGAGGACCGACTGCGACCTGGCGTCCTTCCCGGCCGACTCGGACAAGCAGCAGGAGTGCGTCGGGAAGATCGCCGCGAAGGACGCCTACAACTGGGGCTACGACCCGTACCACTACACCGTCCCCGAGGGCTCCTACGCCACCGACCCGGACGGCACCGCCCGCACGGTCGAGTTCCGCAGGATGGTGAAGGCCCTCAACGACGACGGTCTGCGGGTCGTCATGGACGTCGTCTACAACCACACCGCGGCGAGCGGCCAGGCGGACACCTCCGTCCTGGACCGGATCGTGCCCGGCTACTACCAGCGGCTCCTCGCCGACGGCTCCGTCGCGAACAGCACCTGCTGCGCGAACACGGCCACCGAGAACGCCATGATGGGCAAGCTGGTCGTCGACTCGATCGTCACCTGGGCCAGGGAGTACAAGGTCGACGGCTTCCGCTTCGACCTCATGGGCCACCACCCGAAGGCCAACATCCTCGCCGTCCGCAAGGCCCTCGACGAGCTGACCCTCGCGAAGGACGGCGTCGACGGCAAGAAGATCATCCTCTACGGCGAGGGCTGGAACTTCGGCGAGGTCGCCGACGACGCCCGGTTCCTCCAGGCCACGCAGCAGAACATGGCCGGCACCGGCATCGCCACCTTCTCCGACCGGGCCCGCGACGCCGTGCGCGGCGGCGGCCCCTTCGACGAGGACCCCGGCGTCCAGGGCTTCGCCTCCGGCCTGTACACCGACCCCAACTCCTCGCAGAACAACGGCACGCCCGCCGAGCAGAGGGCCCGGCTCCTGCACTACCAGGACCTCATCAAGGTCGGCCTCTCCGGCAACCTCGCCGGCTACCGGTTCACCGACACCGGCGGCAAGGAGGTCAGGGGCTCCGACGTCGACTACAACGGCGCCCCCGCCGGATACGCCGACGCACCGGGCGACGCCCTCGCCTACGCCGACGCGCACGACAACGAGTCCCTGTTCGACGCCCTGGCCTTCAAGCTGCCCGCCACGACGAGCGCGTCCGACCGGGCCCGGATGCAGGTCCTCGCCATGGCCACGGCCACCCTCTCCCAGGGCCCGGCCCTCTCCCAGGCGGGCACCGACCTGCTGCGATCCAAGTCGCTGGACCGCAACTCCTACGACAGCGGCGACTGGTTCAACGCCGTCCACTGGAGGTGCGAGGACGGCAACGGCTTCGGCCGCGGACTGCCCATGGCGGCCGACAACACCGACAAGTGGCCGTACGCCAAGCCGCTGCTGAGCACCGTCAAGGTGGGCTGCGAGCAGATCGAGGGCACCTCGGCCGCCTACCGTGACCTGCTGCGGATCCGGAGCACGGAGAAGGACTTCTCCCTCGGCACGGCCGCGAAGGTGCAGTCCCGGCTCTCCTTCCCGCTGTCCGGCACGGACGAGACGCCCGGCGTGATCACCATGCGGCTCGGTGACCTCGTCGTCGTCTTCAACGCCACCCCCGAACGTCAGGAGCAGCGCGTGCCCGCACTCGCCGGCTCCGGCTACCGGCTGCACCCGGTGCAGGCGGCGGGCGCGGACGCCACCGTGAAGTCCTCCGCCTACGCGCGGGCGTCCGGCACCTTCGCCGTGCCGGCGCGCACGGTCGCGGTCTTCAGCCGGACCGCGGGGTAACACCCGGTGCGGGCGGGACGGACCGCGACCGGCGGCCCGTCCCGCCCGCGACTAGGGTGGGCACACCGAACTGGAACAGGAGTGCTGATGCCGCAGATCACCGTCGACTATTCCGCCGACCTCGCGGACGGCTTCGACCGGCCCGGGTTCGCGAAGGCGCTGCACGAGGCGACGGTCGAGATCGCGGCCGCCAAGCCGCCCGCGTGCAAGACCCGGTTCCGCCCGACCGAGGACATCGTGGTCGGCCCCGAGACGGAGGGGCACGTCCACGTCCACATCGCGCTGCTCGCCGGCCGCACCGACGAGACCAAGGCCCGGCTCACCGAGGCCGCGCTGGAGCTGCTGCGGACCCACGTGAAGCCCGCCGCCGGACTCGCGCTGCACGCCTCCGCCGAGGTACGCGACCTCGACCCGTCGTACGCGAAGTACGAGAGCTGAGACCGCTCACCCCGCCAGGGCGATGAGCCGGCCGACCAGGTGCGCGAACGGGCCGTCGGCCGGCTCGTCCTTGAGGGCGCCGCGCAGCAACTCCGCCATCTCCTCGTCGTAGGCGGCGCTGACGGCGGCCAGGGCGGCGAAGTCGTTGACGAGCTGCGGCTCCAGCTCCTCGCGTGGGATGCGCCGGCCGTCCAGCCAGATCAGCGCCGTCGACTCGGCGAGCGAGATCCAGGAGCGGACGACCAGTTCGAGGCGCGCGGGCGGATCGGTCACGCCCAGGTGCGAAAGGATCTGGACATACGCGGCCTGCCGTACGGAGTCGACGAGCGCGTTGGTCGTCGAGGAGCCGACGGCCGGGCCGCCGCGCATCAGGGCGGAGAAACCGGGCCCGTGCTCGTCCACGAAGTCGAAGTAGCGGTGCATCACGCGCAGCAGCCGCGCCCCCAGCGGACCCTCGTGCGGCTCCACGAAACGGGCCGCCAGATCATCCGAGGCGCGCTGCAACGCGGCCTCGTACAGGCTGAGTTTGCCCGGGAAGTAGTGGTAGACCAACGGGCGTGAAATGCCCGCGGCCGACGCTATCTCGTCGATGGAGACCTCGTCGGGCGAGCGGCGGCTGAACAGTTCGAGGGCGACGCCGATCAACTGCTGCCGCCGCTCCTCGACTCCCATTCTGCGGCGAACCCCGGTAGTCATGCGAACACCTTACCGATCGATTCCGGCCTCGAACGGGCCGGATCGATCACCGGTATCACCGACCCCACCGCAGGGGCCCGCGCCACGCCCCCCGTCAGCGCAGCCCGCGGAGCGAACGCCCGTCCTTCAGGGTCCCCTTGAGCTGGGCCTGGGCCCCCCGCTCGGCCGGCACGGTCAGCAGACTGCTCCGTGCCTCCCCGTTCACTCCGCCCGTCGCCCGGATCGACGCCGTCTTCCGGCTGCCGGCGGCCAGCAGGTACCAGTCGCCTGCCTTCGACTTCCACAGCACCCCGGCCAGCACATGCGGATCACGCGCCCCGCAGGCCGGGACGTTCTCGGCCTGCGCCGCCGCCGCCCCGTATGCCCCGCCCGGAGTGTGGAACTGCGCCAGCACCCGCGCCCCGCCACCCCGCCAGGTCTCGGCCCGGGTGCACACCCACGCCGCCGAGCCGCTCGCGTCGGGCAGCGGCTGTTCGTTGAACGCCCAGGCGTTGACGCTCCGCACCCCCGCCGAGCGCATCGTGCCCAGCGAGCAGGCGAACGGCTGCCAGCCGTGCAGCGCCGCGGCCCCGGACACCTCGCCCGGGGAGCCCGGCCGTCCGGCGGTGAGCCGGGCCGGGACCAGTTCGCCGAGGTCGGTCAGCAGCCGGGTCCTGCCACCGTCGGTCACCTGCAGCACGTTCCACGAGGTGCAGGGGCCGGAGCGCAGGGCCGGGCTGGCCAGCGGCGCGGCGACACCGCCGGTGAGCGTGAGGTTCATCGCGCCGGAGCCCGGCTTCATCAGGTCCCGCTCGCCGGCCTTCCGCACCCAGGGGGCCGTCAGGTAGCGGACGTTGCCGTCGGACCGGCCCAGGACCACCGCGCCCGCCTCGGCCCGGCCGGCCCCGTCCACCCGGGCGAAGTCGAGGGCGGCGCCCTGCGTGCCGTCCTTCGGCTCGGCGTACCGGACGATGCGCAGACCGTCGTAGAGGATCACCACGCGCGCCGCGTCGACCGTCCCCGCGTACAGCAGCTGGGGCGGTCCGGCGGGGCCCCCGGAGAGGGTGCCGGGGGTCGCCGACACCTGGACCGTCTCGCCGGGGCGGGCCCACACGGCCAGGGCGCGGCGCAGCAGGGCCTGGTCGCCGGTGCGGTCGCCGCGGGCGGGCCATACGGAGAAGTCGGTGCGCGCCGAACCGCGCCACGCCGTGGGCGGGACCCGGGTCAGCTTCGCCGGGTCCAGGGCGGCCTGCGCGGCCGGGTTCTGCGCGTACGGGGGCGCCGCGGCGCCCTCGGGGCCCCAGCCCTCACCGGGCAGGCCGAGCAGGGCCCCGCACACCAGCAGGGCGGCACCGGCGACCAGCGCGGCCTTCAGGTGCTGGCGGCGGCGCATCAGGTCGGTGGGGCGGGCCTGGAGCGAGCAGGGGTCGAACTCGGGGGAGTCGAGCAGCCCGTACTGGGCGGGGATGCCGTCGGCCTCCAGCACCGCGCCCTCCGGGTCGGCGACGCCCGCCGCCGCGAGGATCTCGCACGCCCCGTCGTCCGTGAGCCGCTCGAGACCACGCAGGGCGTAGGCGGCCCGGGCCGGGCCGGACAGGGTGGACAGCCGCTGGTCCAAGGCGAGTTCGTCGGCGCCGCCGGAGCGCGGGAACAGCTTCAGGCCCCACACGTGCGGCAGCAGCGGCGGCAGCTGGGCCCTCTTGGGCCACGCCTTCGCCCTCAGCGGCAGCCCCGCCTCCAGCGCCGTGCGCAGCACCTGGAGGCGGACCAGGGCGTAGCCGGGGTCGCCGTCCCGCCCGCCCCCCGGGCTCTCGGCTCCGCTCGAGCCGGGGGAACCCCCATTCTGCGCCGGGATCACCGGGGAGGGGGTGCGGTTGCGGGGCAGGGCCCGCTGGGTGAGGGCGTGTGCGGTCAGGACGCGGCGGCTGCGGCCCAGCCCGGGCGGCAGCACCAGATAGGCCAGCCGGACGAGCCGCGGGTAGTGCTCGACGAGCGCGGCCTCGGCCTGCTCGACGTCGACGACCGGGCCGGCCGGTGAGGGGAGTGCGGGGCGCTGGGCGACATCCTGTGACTGCACGTTCAGCAGAACGAGCGAATCGCCGGTTGGTCACCTGGCCGCGGGCGTCACGCCCCCGGGTGCTCCCCGGGTTCCACGAGCAGCCGGGCGTAGTTCGCCATGGACCGCTGGTAGCGCGGCAGGTGCGGGGCCAGGGCGCCCAGGGCCAGCGCGAGTGCCTCCCGGTCACGGCCGAGGCTCGACAGGCACAGCGCGAGGCAGGCGCGTACCGGGTCGTCCAGCTCGTCGGACGGGGCGAGAAGCTCGGGCGTCAGCAGCGCGACGCCCTCTTCGGCGCGGCCGGTGTTCCGCAGCGAGCTGGCCAGCTGGATCTTCGTCCGGCGGGTCTTGTAGGGGCTGACGTCGGCGAGGCCGTTCGCCAGCGCCTCCCGGTACAGGGGGACCGCCTTGTCGGAGTGGCCGGTGGAGTCCCAGGCGCAGGCCTGCTCGAACGGGCCCAGCGGACTGCCCTCGGGCAGCTCGGCGACGAGCGCGTCGACGTCGGCGCGGAAGCGGGCCTCGTCCTCCTCCGTCTCGGCGTAGTCGTCGAAACGGTCCCACAGGGCGGCCACACGATCTTCCCAGTCCTGATCCACCGGACCACCCTCGCACAGGAGTGCACACCGGGGCAGCGGGATTTTGAGCACGGCGGGCTCCGCAGCCGTATCGAGGGCGAGAGCCTCTTGCCGGGGCTCGGTGCGGCATGCGTCCGGATCGTGCCGTGACAGGGACCGTGCCGACAAGGACCGGAGGAACAGATGAGGGTGACCCGACCGCTCGCGCTGAGCGGCGCGGTGGCGATACTGGCGCTGGCCGGCTGCGGCGGATCCGGCGGCAAGGACGAGGCGGCCGTTCCGAAGGAGGTGACCGGCAGCCTGGAGCACATCGCCGCCGAGGCCGACTGCAAGCCGAACATGCAGACCGACGCGGACACCATCCGCCAGGCGCTGTGCAAGAAGGGCAAGGAGAAGTACGTTCTCGCGACCTTCTCCACCGACCGCGGCCAGCGCGAGTGGCTGAACAGCGCCAAGGACTACGGCGGTTACTACCTCGTCGGCCGCAAGTGGGTCGCCGTGGGCCAGCAGAAGACGGTCACGGCACTGCAGGGCACCCTCGGCGGGACCATGGAGGAGGGCTCCGAGCACATGAACCCGGGCGGCAGCCACAACAAGAACGGTCACGACGGCGGCAGCGGCCACCACGGCTGAGCACGCGGGTCGCCCCAGCAGAAGGCCGGCGGTGGGAATTCCCACCGCCGGCCTTCTGCGCTACCGGTTCAGGACTACTGGCAGTCCTGGCCGTCGTTGATGCACTGGACCATCTTGTTCATCACGTTCTCGTCGAAGAAGTTGATGAAGTCGTTGTGGTCGGTGATCGCCTTGTGCAGCTGCTCCGGGAAGGAGTCCACCGCGAAGGCGTTCTGCACCTGGCCGTTGTCGATCTGCGGCGCCTGTACGTCGTAGACCAGTCGGACCTGGAGCTGGGGGATGGCCTTGAAGCCGTTCGAGCAGCTGCCGTCCGCCTCGACGAAGTCGACGTGGGTGCGGTGGTTGGCGCTGTCGATGTTCTGGCCGTCCCAGCAGCTCTGGAAGTTGGACGTCCGCACCACGGAGCTGCCCTCGGGGCAGAGCGGGTACTTGTCCGTCACCTGACGGTCCTCGAAGCCGGTGCAGCTCCAGGAGGTGTTGGCGTTGTTCAGGCCGTTGGTGAGGGACTTGGCGTCACCGGTGATGATGCGCAGGGCCTTCGGCATCGCGACGACGTCGCTGGTGCGGTTGCCGACGAACTTCAGCTGGGCCTCGGCCGGCTCGACGATCTTGCCGACGTTGCCGTCCTGGCCACCGCCGGGCTGACCCGCGTCGATGTCGTCCGAACCGTCCTGGATCCGCAGGACCGGCCAGAAGTACGAGGACTTGTCGCCCTGGTTCTGGCAGGTGGTCTGGGCGTTCGCCAGGTCCTCGTCGCTCGCGAAGGCGTCGTTGCTCTGGTTGCCGACGTAGTCGTGCTGGTGCTGCGCACCGTTGGAGACACCCGGCGCCACGATCACGTTGTCCGAGTTGCGGTTCTCGTTCTCGTTGGTGCCGCAGTTCGTGGTGAACGTGCCCGTGGAACCGCCATCGCCGTTCGCGGCGAGGCCGTTCGGCAGGTTGCGGGAGTTGGGCTGGACGTCCTGGATGTTGATGAAGTCGTCCGCCACCGGGCCGTTGTCGGCCTGCCCGCCGTTGCCGCCCTGCCCGTTGTCCTGGCCGCCGTTGTCCTGGCCCTGGTCCTGACCGCCGTCGTTCTGACCGCCGTCGTTGTTCTGGCCGTCATTGTTCTGGCCGTCGTTGTTCTGGCCACCGCCGGCCTGGCCGTCGTTGGTGTTGGCCTCGGCTGCCATGCCCTGGCACGAGGCCAGCTGCTCGAGGTTGCCCGGGGCCTGCCCGCCCACCCGCCGGATGTTGATGCCGATCCGGTCGATGACCGCGACACGCTTCGACTTCAGCGGGCCGAGGATGGCGTTGTCGACGAAGCTCGCGTCACCGGCCTGGGCCTGACGCGTGGAGGCGAGACGGGTGTAGGCCTCGCTGATCTGCTTGTCGAGGTTGGCCAGCTCCTTGTCCACCCCTTGGCGAGCGCCGTCCGGCACATCGGTCAGCTTCTGTCCTACGTCCGGGCACTGGATCGTGGCGATCTGTGCGCCCGCGGACTTCGTCTGGTTCGCCGAGTTCTCCTCGTGCGCCGAGGCGTAGAAGTTTGCCCAGATCAGCCCGCCCCCACCGAGCGCTAGGGCCGCCGATGCGGCAATGGCCTTGGTGGCCAGCGGCGTACGGCGTTTTCTTGTGTTGCGTCCCATGGAACTCCTCTGACTTCCTTTTTCGGGGGCATCGAGGCGCCCGACAGGAGTGAAGCGGCTCCCTTCCATACGGAGGGCGTCCCACAGGTGTTCAGAGGTCCCGGAAATTGATGCGAGATTCGTGAGGACTCTGTGTCCTCAACGTCCCCTCACGCACCGGCAGTTGTCGATCACCCACCGGGGGTGAACGCGCTGGTCCGGTTTCACCGGCCGTGGTCGAGATACGCCAGAACCGCCAGCACGCGGCGGTTGTCGTCGTCCGAGACCTCCAGCCCCAGTTTGGCGAAGATGTTGGCGGTGTGCTTGGCGATCGCCCGTTCCGTCACGACCAGTTTCCCGGCGATCGCCGCGTTGGACCGGCCCTGCGCCATCAGCTCCAGCACCTCCCGCTCCCGGGGCGTCAGCCGCGCCAGCGGCCGGTCGTCGCCCGACCGGCGCGCCAGCAGCTGCTGGATGACCTGCGGGTCCATCGCCGTACCGCCGGCGGCGACCCGCCGTACCGCGTCCACGAACTGCTCGGCGTCGAACACCCGGTCCTTCAGCAGGTAGCCGACCCCGCCGGTGCCGTCGGCGAGCAGCTCGCGCGCGTACAGCTGCTCCACGTGCTGGGAGAGCACCAGCACCGGCAGACCGGGCCGCTTCCTGCGGGCGTCGAGCGCGCACTGCAGGCCCTCGTCGGTCTGCGTGGGCGGCAGGCGCACGTCGACGACGGCGACGTCCGGGTCCAGTTCGGCCAGCGCGGCGGCCAGTTCGGGCCCGGTCTCGACGGCCGCCGCGATCTCGAAGCCGTGCGCCCGCAGCAGCCGGACGAGTCCGTCGCGCAGCAGGAAGAGGTCTTCGGCCAGGACTACGCGCAAGGGATCTCCACGGTGACCATGGTGGGGCCGCCCGCGGGACTGCTGACGGCCAGGACGCCGTCGAATGTACCGAGCCGCCGCTCGACCCCGGCCAGCCCCGAACCGGCCCCGATCACCGCACCGCCCCTGCCGTTGTCCGTGACGGTCGCCCGCAGCATGCCGTCCGCCCGGTGCAGGTCGACCCAGATCCGGTCGGCGCCCGAGTGCTTCACGGCGTTGGTGAGCACCTCGCTCACGGCGAAGTACGCGGCCGACTCCACGGGCGCCTCGGCCCGCCGGGGCAGATCCACGCTCACCTCGGTGGCCACCGGCAGCCGCAGCGCCAGCGCCCGCACGGCGTCGCCCAGGCCGCGTTCGGCGAGGACCGGCGGATGGATGCCGCGCACCAGCTCGCGCAGCTCGGTCAGGGCCTCGACCGAGGAGGCGCGGGCCTGCGCGATCAGCTTCTTCGCCTGGTCCGGGTCCTTGTCGAGGAGCGCCTCGATGGTGCCCAGGTCCATGCCGACGGCGACCAGCCGGGCCTGCGCCCCGTCGTGCAGGTCCCGCTCGATGCGCCGCAGTTCGGCCGCGGAGGCGTCGACGGCGTCGCGCCGCGTCTCGGTCAGCACCCGCACCCGCTCGGCCAGTTGCCCCTGGCTGCCGCCGAGCACGGCCCTGGTGAGCCGGAAGTGGACGCCCAGCAGACGGGGGGTCCAGAAGTGTGCGAGGAACAGCAGCACCAGCCCCAGGGCCGCCGCACCGAACGCGGACGCCTGCCCGGTGACCGGCACGAATCCGTACCAGTAGCCGTCGGGGAAGACCCGCCACAGCCCGAGCGCGAGCGCGAACCCCTCCAGCGGATAGAGCAGCAGCACCGCCGGCAGCAGCGCCGTCACGAACCCCGCGGTCATGTCGACCGGCAGCCACAGCAGGTCCCGCCAGGTCGCCGGATCGCGCAGCATCCCGAAGGTGCGCGCCCAGGGGTTGGCGTTCTCCGGCAGCGGCCGGTACGCCGGGGGGATCCGCACCCCGCCCCACTCCGCCGCGAGCACCCGCCGCGCGTTCGCGAACGCCCGTACCCCCGTCAGCACGTACGGAGTGGTGACGATCCCGACCCCGATCGGGATGAGCGCGATCGAGACCAGGGACAGGCAGAAGCACAGCACCGCCCCCGGCAGGGAGACGAGGGCCAGCGCGAGCCCCCGCACCGCGGCGAGCCCGATGCCCCGCCCTGTCGTCCGCCCGGTGCCGTTCTTCGTGTCCGTGGTCATGGCGTCAGTCTCGCCGAGCGGACGTGGCCGGTCACGGGGCCGGGCACCCGGTCCGGGGGGGGTGCTACGTACACCTGAGGGCGAACGCCCGGTGTTCAGCCGCCGGTTCCGGCCGCGAGCACCTTCGCCTCCACCTCCGGGTCGAGGCCCTTGCGGGTCCGGTCGGGGCGCTGGGGCGCGACACCGCCGATGCCGCACAGCCAGTTCCAGGTGTCGGCCACCGTCTCCTCGACGGGCCGGCAGACCAGGCCGGTCCCGACCGCCCGGGAGACGTCCGCGCCGTGCAGGGCGTCGTGCAGGTCGCTGCCCGGCGGCACCCACACCGGCAACTCCGTCCACGGCTCGATGCCCGCCTCCAGGATCACCTGCGGCTCGGTCCAGCGGAGTTCGGCCGTACCGCCCGTGACCCGCGCGCACGCCTCGAGGAACGTCCCCATCGTGGCGTGCCCCTGCGGGCTCATCAGGTTGTACGGCCCGCTCAGCTCCTGCTCCACCGTGCCGAGGATCCACTCCGACAGGTCCCGGACGTCGACGTACTGCAGGGGGAGGTCCCGCGGCCCCGGCGCCAGGACCGGGCCGCCCAGGGCCGTCCGGGTCAGCCACCACGGGAGACGGCCGACGTTCTCGTACCGGCCGAGGAGCAGCCCGGCCCGGACGAGCAGCGAGCGGTCCGCGCCGAAGGACTCGACGGCGGCCAGCTCGCCGCCCCTCTTGTCCCGGGCGTAGTCGGTCTGCTCCGCGTCGGCCGACGCCCCCTCCACCAGGGGCGCGTCCTCGTCGTACCCGGCGGGCGGGGCCCACGCGTACACCGAGCAGCTCGACACGTACACGTACCGGCCGGCGCGGCCCCGCAGCAGCCGCGCCGTGTCCAGCACCGCCCGGGGCGCCGCCGACCAGGTGTCCACGACGACGTCCCACTCGCCCGGGTCGTCGGCCAGGGCGGCCAGACCGCCGGGCGCGGTGCGGTCACCGAGCAGGGACCGGACACCCGGCGGGGCCGCGTGCCGGCCCCGGTGGAAGACGGTCACCTCCCAGCCCCGCCCCAGCGCCGCCTCCACGACGGCCCGTCCCACGAACTCCGTACCGCCCAGCATCAGAAGTCTCATGCCGGTGACTCTGCCCGGTCGGGCGAGGGCACGGAACGGGGATCTGCTGTCGGCAGAGACGGAGCGCCCAGGCCGTCCGCGGGCGTCAGTGTCCCGTCGGGGGCACGTACTTGTAGCCCACGCGGCGCACCGTGCGGATCGTGTCGCGGTGCTCCACGCCCAGCTTGCGGCGCAGTCGCGCGATGTGGACGTCGACCGTGCGGCCGTCGCCGACGTGTCCGTAGCCCCACACCGTGCCGACCAGCTGGTCGCGGGTGTGCACCCGGCCCGGGTGCGCCACCAGGTGTGCCAGCAGCTCGAACTCCAGGTAGGTGAGGTCGAGCGGCTGCCCGGCCACCCGGGCGGTGCGCTGCACGGTGTCGACCCGGATGACCGGCTCGCCGGCCGGCTCGGCGACGGGCTCCGGGCCGGCGGCCTGCGGCAGGTCGGGCACCGCCACCGGGAACGGCGGCTGCTGGTCGGCCGGGACGAGCACCAGGTAGCCGATCATCGGCGGCTGCCCCGGCAGCGTGGGCAGGGTGTGCTGCGGTGCCGGCAGCCAGGTGGCACCCGGCGGCAGCAGGTCCGCGACCGTGACCACCTCGTCCCGGTCGACGGCACGCAGCCGGTGCCGGGGGCCGTGCGGCGCGGGGGTGGTGAGAGGGGCGGCGGTGGACAGGGAACGAGTGGTCGCCATGAGAGGTCAGCTCTTTCGCGCGAGGAGTTCGTCGGGAGGGTCGACGGCCGCGATTCGTGGTCGGGCTCGCCGAGGGACGTACGCGGTGCGCGCTGGCCGAAGGCCGGGGTGTACGGCTTTAGAGGGCCGGCGCGTTCGTCGCGCGGCAACACACCCGGTCGAAGTCGTGGTCCTGGCGGGACGGCCAGAAGGGCTCGAGGTCATGACGACCCGTCGCGATGCACTTCTGGTAGCTGGCCATGACCCCATTGAAGCAGAGCCGATCGCCCACCGGGACCCTCCTCTCACTGTTCGGACAACAACGCCCCGTCAGGGGCGCGGGGAACTGCGCGAAAAGCCACGACGCCGCGGCAGACGAACGGGGGCGCCCACCGCGAACGGCGAGCGCCCCTGCGCGAAACAACGGGCCGGGTCAGACCTGACCGGCCTTCTCCAGCGCCGAGCAGCAGGTGTCGACGAGCAGACGCGTCACCACGTACGGGTCGACGTTGGCGTTCGGACGGCGGTCCTCGATGTAACCCTTGCCGTCCTTCTCGACCTGCCAGGGGATACGGACCGAGGCGCCGCGGTTGGAGACACCGTAGGAGTACTCGTTCCACGGGGCGGTCTCGTGCAGGCCGGTGAGGCGGTCGTCGATGCCGGCGCCGTAGTTCTTGACGTGGTCGAGCGGCTTGGAGCCCTCGCCGAGCGACTCGGCAGCGGTGATGATCGCGTCGTAGCCCTCGCGCATCGCCTTGGTGGAGAAGTTGGTGTGCGCACCGGCGCCGTTCCAGTCGCCCTTGACCGGCTTGGGGTCGAGGGTGGCGGCGATGTCGAAGTCCTCGGCGGTGCGGTAGAGCAGCCAGCGGGCCACCCACAGGTGGTCGGAGACCTCCAGCGGGGAGACCGGACCGACCTGGAACTCCCACTGGCCGGGCATGACCTCGGCGTTGATGCCGGAGATCGCGAGACCGGCCTTCAGGCAGTTGTCCAGGTGCGCCTCGACGACGTCACGGCCGAAGATCTCGTCCGCGCCGACACCGCAGTAGTAGCCGCCCTGCGGGGCCGGGAAGCCGCCCTTGGGGAAGCCGAGCGGGTAACCGTCCTTGAAGAACGTGTACTCCTGCTCGATGCCGAAGATCGGCTCCTGCGCCGCGAACTTCTCCGCGACGTCGGCCAGCGCCGCACGGGTGTTGCTGGCGTGCGGGGTGAGGTCGATGTTCAGGACCTCGCACAGCACCAGGATGTCGTCGCCGCCGCGGATCGGGTCCGGGCAGCTGAAGACCGGCTTGAGGACACAGTCCGAGGAGTGGCCCTCGGCCTGGTTGGTCGACGACCCGTCGAAGCCCCAGATCGGCAGCGCGTCGAGACCGGCGGGAGAACCCGCGATGATCTTGGTCTTGGAACGCAGTTTGGCCGTCGGCTCGGTGCCGTCGATCCAGATGTACTCAGCCTTGAAGGTCACGGGCCACATCCTCGGGTGTGTCTGGGCGCGTATCGCGGGTGCGTGCGGCGCAGCGGCACCGGTGCGCCGCGTCTGCTGCCCGGCAGCCTGACAACAGGCGATTTCCCGGCCATTGCTCGCATGTGAACCCCGTGTTACCCGGCCATACTGTGCCGCACTTCACGCCGTGAGGGCGTTTCGCGGGTGCGGCGCAGGTCACCGGCTCCCCTCCGTCAAGCCGGTGACCCCGCGCAGCACGGCCCGCACGCGCCGGTCCTGCCGCCCCTGGCCGGGGGCGGCAGGACCGGTGACACGTACGAGGGGCGGCCGAGGGGGTGGCCGCCGCCTCATCGACTCACTCGGCCGTGGGGCCTCACCCCACCTTCTCGATCAGGGCCCGGCGGATCAGGAACTTGCCGGGCTCACGGACCTGTTCGAAGGCCGCGTTGTTGAGCAGCGCACAGCTGCCGGAGACCGAAGTGACCTCCACCGTCGTGGACTTGTTGTTGTCCAGGTTGGTGACCTTCAGCTTCGTGCCGGCCGGGAACTGGTTGCTGGACGCGGCGGGCGCACCGCCCTCGCCGGAGAGCGTCACCGTGGAGCCGTTGCACACCTGCTGCCCGGAGGCGGCGGCACCGCCCCCGGTGTCTCCCGCGGGGGCGGACTCGGCGGGCTGCGACGGCTGGGCCGAGGCCGCGGGCGGCTGGGCCGCGTCGGCGGGCTGCGACGGCTGCGCGGTCTGGGAGTCCTGAGCCGACTCCCCGACGGCGCACCCCGACGCCTCCTGCTTCCGCTTGATCTCCGCGACGACCGCCTCGCGGTTGGCGATCCGCGCCTCGGACTGCGCGTCCGGCTTGGCCCGCTGGTCCGCGATGAACTTCTGGTTGTTGCCGAGGGCGGTGGCGAGACCCAGACAGGCCGTCGACTCCGACGCCGACTTGGGGGTCGGCGGCGTTGCGTTCGACGTGCCGGCCATGACGAAGGCCCCGCCTCCCGCCACCGTCGCCGCGCTCACCAGCAGCGCGATCTTCTTCTTCGTACCGAGAGTTCTCCTGCGCGACATGCGCGCCTCCTGAAGAGGTAGGGGAGCGTACGCCGCTATGTACGAGATACCGAACGAGGTTACTCAGCGGTTTCAGGAGTCACTCAAGTGACCTGCGCCACACGGGGTGTGGCGGCCGGTCAACGCGACAGGGCGTCCCGGACGGCCTCGTCGGTGCGGCCGACCACCGCCGTTCCGTCGTCCGCGGTGATGATGGGGCGCTGGATCAGCTTGGGGTGTTCGGCGAGGGCGGTGATCCAGCGGTCGCGCGCAGCGGCGTCCCGCGGCCACTCCTCGAGTCCGAGTTCCTTGGCATCGGCCTCCTGGGTGCGGGTGATGTCCCAGGGTTCGAGACCGAGGCGCTCGAGCACGCCCCGGATCTCGTCCTCGCTCGGCACGTCCTCGAGGTAGCGGCGGACGGTGTAGTCGGCGCCCTCGGCGTCGAGCAGCGTCAGGGCGCTGCGGCACTTCGAACACGCGGGATTGATCCAGATCTCCATGCGCACACGGTACGCGCCGACCGGCTTGTTCGAATTCCTGGCGCCCCTCGCGCCCCTGTTGTGACACGGTGCCAATTCCCCCGCTCACCAGGGCATTTGGCGGTCTCTGCGGGCTCCCCGTTGTCAGTGCCGGGCGGTAGACTGTAAGCAGTGTTCGAGGGTGGCGCCGGGGATGCCGACGTCTTCGGTGAGCCGCCCGACCGCGACAGGAGGATGCCTGTGCCCGCTGCCGCCCTGAAGTCGAAGCCGCTGCCCACCCAGTCCACCGCGAAGCGTCCCGTTCCGCTCGACCTGCCGCACGCGCCCGTGGAGAAGCGGCCGCTGCCGCCGGGCCGGCCGCGCCAGTGGTACGTGACGCACAACCGCCGTCTCAAGGCGATGCGCCTGGCCATCGCCCTGCTCGACTCGGGCGTCCACATGCCGAACCAGGCCCGCAACGAGACGATCCGCGACACGGCGGAGCTGATTGGCGTCCACCCGCCGTCGGACACGACGTGCCACATGGTGCGGGCCTTCATGCGGTACGCCCGCTGACCCGCTCCGGTCCGAGCGCCGGGCACCCCGACGACGGGGCGCCCGGCGCTCGTTCATGCCGCCGGCCGGGTGCCGTGCACACCGGCGGGTTCAGACGGGCGAAACCCTTCTGGCGCTCGTAGGGGAAGTAGGGGCACGGCGCCGGGCGGTGGCTCGCCGCGTCGAGCCTGGCCGCCTGGTCGGGGGTGAGGCTCCAGCCGACGGCGCCGAGGTTCTGGCGCAGCTGCCGCTCGTCCCGTGCGCCGATGAGGGCGGAGGACACGGTCGGTCGCCGCAGCAGCCAGTTCAGGGCGATCTGCGGTACCGCCCTGCCCGTCTCCTCGGCGATCTTCTCCACTGCGTCGACGACGTCGTAGAGCCAGGGGGTGACAGCGAACCCTGCCCGCCCCGCCGCCCGGCACGCCGAGAGCGTGCCCGAGCTCTCGGCTCAGGGGCCGGCTCGACGTTCCTCCACCGCCTCGGCACGCGTGAGGTGCGTCCTCGTTTCGAAACCCCGGGCGCAGGGCCGCGGCCCGCCGTCCCCCACCGCCTCGGCGAGAGGCGCCGGTCTCAGCCCGCCGTCAGTTCCTTCTCCAGCGGCGTGCGGAAGCGCGGCGTGATCCTGGCCGGGCCCAGCCACCCGCTCAGCCGCTCCGCCTCCGACTCGATCGCCGCGAGGGCGTCCCGGCCGACGCCCTCCTCGTCGAGGATCCGCCGGACGATCTCACCGTCCGGCCGCTGAGCCCAGCCGCCGACCACCCGCCCGTTCCACCACACCGTCGGTCCGACGTTGCCGCTGCCGTCGAACAGCCGGGGCCGCAGCTCCGGCGCCAGGTACCAGTCGCGCTCCCGCCACCCCATCGCCGTCGGATCGAGGCCCGGCAGCAGCGCGGCCCAGGGCTCCTCGGGCCCGGCGACCGGGTCGGCGTCGCCCTCGGTCACGTACCCCGTGCCCTCGTCCAGCGACACCGCCTCCGCCCCGATCGCGGCCAGGGCCCCGCGGACCTCCGTCACACGCCACCCCGTCCACCACTTCAGGTCGGTCTCGGTCGCCGGGCCGCACGCGGCGAGCCACCGCCTCAGCAGCTCGACCTGCGCCCCGGCCGTGTCCAGTTCGGGATGCTCGGGCGCGACCGCCCAGCGGAACCGGCTCGACGTCCAGGAGCCGAGCGGCCGGCCGCGGACGACCTTCCCCTCCACACCCAGCACCCTCAGCAGCCGCGTCGAAACCGTGTGCAGCCCCTCGTAGCTCTTCCCGGCCGCGTATACGAACTGCTCCCGCAGGCGCGGTTCGTCCTCGGCGAGTTCGGCGGCCGTCGCCTGCCCGCGCCGGGCGAGTGCCGCCAGCGTCGACACCTCGACCTCCCTCAGCCAGGCCGCGTCCGGCGCACCGGCCGTCGCCATGTGCTTGAGCAGCGAGGCCCTCTCCCGGGCGGCGACGGCCAGCCCCGTAGAGGCGTGCACGACGGCGGTCAGCTCGCGGGGGAACACGAACACGGTGTGCCGCATGCCGTGCATCCGCACCAGACGACGGTCCACGTACAGGGCCCGCTCGGTCTCCTCCACCGTCCTCGCGGGGTCGGCGAGCCGCGCGCCCACGGCCAGGTACACCGTCGCCGGGTCGGTGCCGTGCAGCGCGACGAGCGAGCCGGCGACCTCCTCGGGCGTCCCCGCCCGTGCCCGCCCGGCCAGCCGCTGCCGCAGCGCGAGCCGGGCCCGCCGCTCCGCCACACCGATGTACCGCTGCGCACCCATGACGGCCTCCACTCGTCGCGTCCCTCGGCCCGACGGCATCATCGCGGACGCCACTGACATCACCCGCCGAACACCTCAGGCATACCGCTTCAGCAGCCCCGTCACATACGCCTTCAGCCGCCCGCCCAGCACCTCCGGTGTCAGATCGGACCGCCCCAGCTCCCGCCACGGCCCGGCGAGCTTCGCCGCGTCGGGTACGTAGGCCAGCGCGTCGAGCAGCCGCCAGTACAGATGGTCCGGGCCGTCGGCCAGGCGCCGTCCGCCCTGCGCCTCGTAGCGCTCCCGGAAGGCGAGGCCCCACTCCGGCCCGTGCAGCAGCGCGAGTGCCGTCGAACAGTGGGCGACGTCCAGGTCGGCCGGTCCCCACGAGGTCTCCACCCAGTCGACGACCCCGCTGATCCGCAGACCGGCCCCCGAGCCCGTGAACAGCACGTTCCCGGGGTGGAAGTCCCGGTGCAGAAAGCAGCCGTCGTAGGGCGGGGGAGTGCGGCGGACGACGTCCACGGCCCGGTCCCACCCCGGTGGGACCGCCTCCGGCGAGGTCCACGCCTGGTACGCCCGCGGACGGTCCCGGGGCACGATCCGGTGGATCCGCGCCAGCTGGGCCGCGAGCAGGTCCACCCGGGCATCGAGGTCCTGCTCGTCGACCCGGACCCGGCCGGGCAGGACGGACATCAGCAGGGACGGATGGTCGCAGTGCCCGGCCGTCGCGTCGACGGCGATCAGCTCGGGGGCCGGTACGCCCTCCTGCTCCGCCAGCAGCGTGAGAGTCTCCGCCTCGCGGACCAGCAGGCCGGGCGCGTGCCGCCGGAAGAAGGGCTTCACGAAGGTCCGCAGCGCCAGTTCGGTGCCATCGTCGAGGGTGAGCCGCCGCATCTGGGCACTCCGTCCGCCGACCAGAAAAGACGACTTGTCGACGGTACGGCCTTCGGGAAGCTGCTTGGCCACCCACCCGCAGGTCGCCGTCCAGCCCTGCTCGCCGAGGCCGGTCAGCAGGGCGGTGGCGCACGCGCTCCGGTCGCCGGGATGATCACGGAACCACAGGCCCAAGCGGTGCCCCGCTTCGGGAAGTACCTGGTGGGTGAACTGCGCGCGGCGGGCCAGCGCGTCGGAGAGGACCTCCGTCACGGCGGGTGGGATGACCTCGTCCGTGCCGGGCACGACCAGCACGGCCCGCCCCTCGTACGCCCGCAGCACATCCAGGGCGGGGGAGTTGCGCCAGCTCCCGGGGCGGCGGATGACCTCGCTGAACGGCCCGTCGCCCGCGCCGAACGGCACGTCCCATGCCTCGCCCGCGTACACCGCCGGCGCGCACAGCCCCAGGGCCGCCACCCGGTCCCCATAGTGCCGCACGAGATCCGCCACGGTCTGACCGCTCATGCTGAACCCGACCAGCACCAGCGGCGCGCCCTCGCGCGCGCGGGCGTCGATGACGGAGACGGCCTGCTCGAAACGGCGGCGCAGGCTCAACTCGCTCAGCAGGCCGGTGCTCTCCCCGTGCCCCGAGAAGTCGAAGGCGAGGGCGTGGCAGCCGTGCGCGGCGAACTCCGCCAGCCATGGCACCACTCGCTCCTTGCTGCCGTTGCCCGCGCCGTGCAGCAGGACGACCGTCGCCCGGCCCGGCCGACCACCGCCGGTGGCCAGCCCGCTGAGCCGTTCGCCGCCGACGACGCGGTGGAAAGGGATCAGCTCACTCATGTGGCCATTCACTCACGCGGCCCCGGCCGATGAAGGGCGTTCACGCCGGGGAGGAGTCGCATCCGGGTGCTGTGACGCGGGGTGTCGCCGTATCCGGTTCAGGGCGCGGAGCGCCTGGATCACTGATCGGTGCTTCGGTGCTTCGGTGGTGATGCGAACTTGTGTGCCGGTTGTCGCTGGTCGGGGTGGTGGCTGCGGGATCGGGGACGCGTGTGCGGCGATCGTACGTATGGTCCTTGGCAGGGTTCGGTATGTCTTGTCGTTGCGGGAAGGGGGCGGGATGGTGCACGTGGGGGCGGCTGCGGAGGCGGCCGGGCATGCCCGCTACACCTACCGATTGCGTGTGTCGTCCGCCGCTCGCCTGATGTTGGTGGCGGAGTGGGACCGGTGCCGGTGGCTGTGGAATGAGTGTGTCGCCAAGTCCAGGGCCGTGCATGCGCACAACCGGGCGACGGGGGAGAAGCAGACGTGTGGCCCGGCGCAGCTCGATCGGATGCTGACCGAGGCCCGGCGAACGACGGCGTGGCTGCGGGAGGGCTCCTCGGTTGTCCAGCAGCAGGTCATCCGCGACTTCGGCCGGTCCCGCGCAAGAGCCCAAAAGGACATCAAAGAGCGCCTGCCCATGGCGCGCCGGGCGGGGATGCCCACGCACAAGAAGAAGCGTGAGGCTCTGCCGACCCTGAACTACACCAAGCGTGGATTCAGCCTGAAGGACGGCCGGTTGCATCTGGCGGGCGGGGTCGTGGTGGGGGTGGTGTGGTCGCGGGAGCTTGCGGCGGAGCCGTCCTCGGTGCGTGTGTACCGGGACAGCCTGGGCCACTGGTACGGCTCCTTCGTCGTGCCCGCCGAGGTCCAGCCGCTACCGCCCACCGGCCGGGTGCTCGGTGTCGACTGGGGCGTGAAACAGACCGCGACCACCACATCCGACGCCCACGACCTGCCGCACCCCGAACACGGCAGGAAGGCAAGCAGGAAGCTGACCCGCTATGACCGGATGATGGCCCGCCGCAGGCCGAAGAAGGGCCGGCCCGCGTCGAAGGGCTACCGCGAGGCGAAGAAGCTGCGGGCCAAGGCGTACAAGAAGACCGCCCGACAGCGCCAGGACACCGGCCGTAAGTGGGCCAAGAAGGTGGTCCGTGACCACGACGCCATCGCGGTGGAGGACTTCCGCCCGAAGTTCCTCGCCAGGACCACCATGGCCCGCAAGGCCGGGGACGCCGCCGTCGGCGCTACCAAGGTCGCTCTGCTGGAGATGGGCCGCAAGCACGGGCGGGATGTCCGCCTGGTCCACCCCGCGCACACCACGATGGACTGTGCCAGCTGCATGACGAGAGCCAAGCATGCACTGCCACTGGGTGAGCGCACCTACACCTGCGCCGCGTGCGGTGCCGTGTCCCCACGGGACAAGAACTCCGCACGCGTGATGCTCGTCCGGGCTGGTCTCAACCCGGCTGGTGCCGATGGCGGAAGACCCCCGGGAGCGCTGCTCCCGGAGGCAGCCTGAGCCAGGAATCCCCTCCCTTCAGGGAGGGGAGGATTCAAGCACTCGTCCCACCGCCAGTCTGCACCCGGGCCCTGCCATGAAGGGGTCGTGATCACCCCCAGGACCGGCAAAGCCGTCAGCCGTCGGCGCTCACCGCGTAACCGGGCACGGACGGCCACCGCACCGTCAGCACGACCGACTCCTCCTCGGCCACCCACGAGTGATCGACGCCGCGCCCCCACACGACGTAGTCGCCCTGCCGCTCCAGCAGCACACTGCGCCCCGGCAGCTCCACCCGGAACCGCCCGCTGATCAGCACGAGCAGCGCGGTACGAGCCTCACCCCGCACCCACTGCGCCCTCTCGTCACCCGGGGGATGAACACCCCACTTGATCTCCACGTCCTCGCTGTGCCGCGGATCCCCGGCGTCCTTGAAATGCCCGAGAATCCAGCCCCGGTCCAGCGCGGCGTCCGCACCGGCGTTGCCCACGTACACACGATCGTCCACGGGGCCGGACGCTAACAGCCGCCAAATCCAGGTGCCTACCGCCGCAGCGATGGTGTGTCATCAGGGCCATGACGATCGAGGTGGGCAGTCCAGGGATCGGCGGCTTGGGCGAGGCCGTGGACGTGCTGCGGGAGTGGCAGGACGACGGAGCGCCGATGCAACTGCACCCGGGAGACGTGGGCTGGTTCTGGCGGTTCGGCGCGGGGGCGACGGCCGCGGCGGTACGGACCTGGAGCCGTGCCGGACGGATCCTCGCCGTCGGGCTGCTGGACGGCCCCGAGCTGCTACGGCTGACGACGGCACCGGACGTCCGCCAGGACGAGGAGCTGGCTCGGCATCTGGTGGCGGACCTGACCGAGCCGGAGCGCGGCGTGCTGAAGGAGGGCGAGGCGTACGTCGAGGCGCCCGTCGGCTCGACGGTCCAGGAGCTGCTGTGCCAGGAGGGCTGGAGCATCGACGCGCCCTGGACGCCGCTGCGCCGCGACCTGACGGAGCCGGTGGAGGAGCCGGGCGTGCGGATCGAGGTGATCGGGCCGGAGCAGGCGTACGTGCGGGCCGCCGTACAGCGGGCGTCGTTCGGCAGGTCCACGTTCACGGAGGACCACTGGCACGCGATGGCTGCCGGAGTTCCGTACGCCGACGCCCGGTGTCTGGTCGCGTACGACGGCCGGGACGACGCCGTCGCGACGGTGACCGTGTGGTCGGCGGGTCCGGGGAAGCCCGGGGTGCTCGAGCCGATGGGCGTGCACCGGGACCATCGCGGGCTGGGCCACGGCAAGGCGATCAGCGTCGCCGCGGCTGCCGCCCTGCGTGAGCTGGGCTCGTCGAGCGCGCTCGTGTGCACCCCGAGCTCCAACGCCGCCGCCGTCGCCACCTACCGGGCGGCCGGCTTCGAGCCCCTCCCCGAGGTCAGGGACCGACGCCGTGACGCGAGCTCGTCCCGGCGGTCCGGACCTAGTAGGGCGCCCGGAAGTTGATGTACCCCAGCAGCACGATCACCGCCGCCACGCAGCCCAGCACCACGGCGGTCGAGACCCAGGGGGAGCGGCGGCGGGAGCCGACGTGCTCGGGGTCGGCACGGAACGGCATCGGACCGGGCGGGTCGTGCTTCCAGCGCGCGGCGAGCATACGGGCCCGGGCCGAGGGCTCCTTGTGCTCGGCTCCGTCCGCCCATCTCAGGTCGAACTCGCGCTCCTGGTCGTCCTGTTCGTGCTCGGGCATTCCCATCCACCCCCGTGTGGTCCTGCCCCCAAGAATAGAACACACGCCCGCGCCCCCGCCGTCGTGACGACAGCGGGGGCGCGGGCGGTCATGCCTCGATCAGGCCTCGATCACACGTCGAAGTACAGCTCGAACTCGTGCGGGTGCGGACGCAGCTGCAGCGGCGCGATCTCGTTCGTGCGCTTGTAGTCGATCCACGTCTCGATCAGGTCCGGCGTGAAGACGTCGCCCGCGAGCAGGAACTCGTGGTCGGCCTCCAGGCGGTCGAGGACGGCCGGGAGGGAGGTCGGCACCTGCGCGACGCTCGCGTGCTCCTCGGGAGCCAGCTCGTAGAGGTCCTTGTCGATCGGCTCGGCCGGCTCGATCTTGTTCTTGATGCCGTCGAGGCCCGCGAGGAGGAGGGCCGAGAAGGCGAGGTACGGGTTGCCGGAGGAGTCGGGCGCGCGGAACTCGACGCGCTTGGCCTTCGGGTTGGAGCCCGTGATCGGGATACGCATGGCCGCGGAGCGGTTGCGCTGCGAGTACACCAGGTTGATCGGCGCCTCGAAGCCCGGGACCAGACGGTGGTAGGAGTTCACCGTCGGGTTGGTGAAGGCCAGCAGCGACGGGGCGTGCTTGAGGATGCCGCCGATGTAGTAGCGGGCGGTGTCCGACAGGCCCGCGTAGCCGGCCTCGTCGTAGAACAGCGGCTGGCCGCCGGTCCACAGCGACTGGTGGACGTGCATGCCCGAGCCGTTGTCACCGAAGATCGGCTTCGGCATGAAGGTCGCGGTCTTGCCGTTCTGCCACGCCACGTTCTTCACGATGTACTTGAAGAGCTGGAGGTCGTCGGCCGCGGCGAGCAGCGTGTTGAACTTGTAGTTGATCTCCGCCTGGCCGGCGGTGCCCACCTCGTGGTGCTGGCGCTCGACCTGGAGGCCGGAGGCGGCCAGCTGGAGGGAGATCTCGGCACGCAGGTCGGCGAAGTGGTCGACCGGCGGGGTCGGGAAGTAGCCGCCCTTGTAGCGGACCTTGTAACCACGGTTGTTCTCGACCGCACCGGTGTTCCAGGCGCCGGCCTCGGAGTCGATGTGGTAGAAGCTCTCGTTCGCCGAGGTGGCGAAGCGGACCGAGTCGAAGACGTAGAACTCGGCCTCGGGGCCGAAGTACGCGGTGTCCGCGATGCCGGTCGACGCGAGGTAGGCCTCGGCCTTCTTCGCCACGTTGCGCGGGTCACGGGAGTACTGCTCACCCGTGATCGGGTCGTGGATGAAGAAGTTGATGTTGACCGTCTTGTCGCGGCGGAACGGGTCGACCCGGGCGGTCGACAGGTCCGCGCGCAGGGCCATGTCGGACTCGTGGATGGCCTGGAAGCCGCGGATCGAGGAGCCGTCGAAGGCGAGCTCCTCGGCCGGGTCGAAGGCCTCGGCAGGGATCGTGAAGTGCTGCATCACGCCCGGCAGGTCGCAGAAGCGGACGTCGATGAACTTGACGTCCTCGTCCGCGATGAACTTCTTGGCCTCGTCGGCGTTCTGGAACATCCAGCTCCTCCTACTCCCGACCGTCCCGCCGGGGTGGTAGTTCGTTCGTGCTGCCAGTGCGGGTGGCACACGCTGACCTCGACCCTAGGGACGGGTGGTTTCTCGGGCGTGACTCATTTGTTTCGCACAAGTTAACCGGCTCACCCTCCACCGTAGCCCGGACACACCCCGCCGTGCCCTGGTCGTTTACGGGCGCAGTACCGTGGACGGGTGGACAACAGGCAAGCACTCGGATCGTGGCTTTCCGGGCCCCGCGCGGCCGCGGAAGAGGCCGGTGTCGACTTCGGATACCGGGGCGAGCAGCTCGGTCTGCCGGAGGAGGGACCCGGTTCGATCGCCCGCCCGGGCCGCCGGCTCGGCGCCCTGGCCGTCGACTGGGGCCTGTGTCTCCTGATCGCATACGGTCTCATCACGCAGAGCTACAACGAGGCGGCCCAGACCTGGGCGCCGCTCATCATGTTCGCCCTGATGGTCCTCACGGTCGGCACGCTCGGCTTCACCCCCGGCAAGCGCCTTCTCGGCCTGCGGGTGCTCGCCCTGGACACCGGCCGGGTCAGCCCCTGGCGCGCCGCCCTGCGCACGGTCCTGCTCTTCCTCGCGATCCCCGCGCTGATCTGGGACCGCGACGGCCGGGGTCTGCACGACCGGCTGGCCGGCACGGTCGAGGTCCGCATCTGACCCGAAGCGCGAACCGACCGACATGAACGAGGGGCGCCCGGTGTGATCCGGGCGCCCCTCGTTCATGTCGGGTACGGGTGTCAGCGAGCCTTCGGCCCGCCCTTCGGCAGGCGCATGCCCTTGGGCATCGGGCCCTTCGGCAGCGGCATGTTGCTCATCAGGTCACCGAGCGCGCGCAGCCGGTCGTTGGTGGCCGTGACCTGCGGGCCGGTCAGCACGCGCGGGAGCTTCAGCATGGTCGTCCGCAGCTTCTTCAGCTCGACCTGGCCCTCGCCCGTGCCCACGACCAGGTCGTGCACCGGGACGTCCGCGACGATGCGGTTCATCTTCCGCTTCTCGGCGGCCAGCAGGGTCTTCACCCGGTTCGGGTTGCCCTCGGCGACCAGGACGATGCCGGCCTTGCCGACCGCGCGGTGCACCACGTCCTGGTTGCGGTTCATCGCCACCGCGGGGGTCGTCGTCCAGCCCCGGCCGATGTTGTCGAGCACCGCCGCCGCGGCACCGGGCTGTCCCTCCATCTGCCCGAAGGCGGCCCGCTCGGCCCGGCGCCCGAACACGATCGCCGACGCGAGGAAGGCGAGCAGGAGGCCCAGGATGCCGAGATAGATGGGGTGACCGATCAGGAAACCGATCGCGAGGAAGACACCGAAGGTGACGATTCCGACTGCCGCGAGTACAAGACCGATCTTCTTGTCGGCCTTGCGGGTCATCTTGTAGGTCAGGGCGATCTGCTTCAGTCGCCCGGCATTAGCAGCGTCCGCTGCAGGTTCCTTCCTCGCCATGCCACGAAGTCTACGTGGCCCCACAAGCCCCTACGACGGCAGTGTCCGCGGGCGCCCCTGGGGGAGGGCCCGGGCGGGGTCAGGGACGGACGGACAGGGACTGCTCGATGACGCGCTGCGTCTCGACCCGGTCCTTGGCGCGGCGGCGGTCCTCCAGCACGGAGGTCCAGGCGTTGCGGCGGGCCGTGCGCTGACCGCTGCTCATCAGCAGCGACTCGACGGCACGCAGGGCGGTCGTGAAGGACGGGATCGCGGTGGCGCGGACGGGCGGCGCGGCCTGCATGGGTGAGGTCCCCCCTCGGGTGCGGGTGTACGTGCTGTGAGTTCAGTGTTACTGATTGGTGTTACCAGCGCGTGACCGACCGGTCAAACACCCATGAAGGGCCGGCGGGGACCGGTGGAACGCCGACGCGGTCCTGACATGTGCCCTCATCTGCGAGGACGGTCAGGACCGCGTCGAATCGGTCGCTACTGGCGAGTAGCCCCTTGTGCGCGAATTCACACGCTTGTCTCGCCCTGTGACGGGCAAGGGAGGTGACGGTTCGTCAGACGGGCTGGGCCGCGACGTGCCCGTCCCGCTTCTGCATGGCCATCTGGTAGAGCCGCCCGGCCCGGTACGAGGAGCGCACCAGCGGACCGGACATCACGCCGGAGAAGCCGATCTGCTCGGCCTCCTCCTCGAGCTCCACGAACTCGTGCGGCTTGACCCAGCGCTCCACCGGGTGGTGGCGCACGGAGGGCC
Source organism: Streptomyces sp. NPDC126510 (assembly GCF_040302345.1). NCBI lineage: Bacteria > Bacillati > Actinomycetota > Actinomycetes > Kitasatosporales > Streptomycetaceae > Streptomyces > Streptomyces sp. NPDC126510. The sequence continues at coordinate 39,024 of NZ_JBEORR010000035.1, forward strand.
GCAGGTACTGCGTGATGGTGACCAGCTCGCAGCCCGCCTCGTGCAGCTGCCTCAGCGCGTCGCTGACCTCCTCGCGGGTCTCGCCCATGCCGAGGATCAGGTTCGACTTGGTGACCAGGCCGTAGTCGCGCGCCTCGGTGATCACCTTCAGGGAGCGCTCGTAGCGGAAGCCGGGGCGGATGCGCTTGAAGATCCGCGGGACCGTCTCGACGTTGTGCGCGAAGACCTCGGGCCGGGAGGAGAAGACCTCCGCCAGCTGCTCGGGGACCGCGTTGAAGTCGGGGGCCAGCAGCTCGACCTTCGTCCGTCCGGCCTCGCGCCCTTCGGTCTGCCGGTGGATCTGGCGCACGGTCTCGGCGTACAGCCAGGCGCCGCCGTCCTCCAGGTCGTCGCGGGCGACGCCGGTGATCGTGGCGTAGTTCAGATCCATCGTGACCACGGACTCGCCGACGCGGCGGGGCTCGTCGCGGTCGAGTGCCTCGGGCTTGCCGGTGTCGATCTGGCAGAAGTCGCAGCGCCGGGTGCACTGGTCGCCGCCGATGAGGAAGGTCGCCTCGCGGTCCTCCCAGCACTCGTAGATGTTGGGGCAGCCGGCTTCCTGGCAGACCGTGTGCAGGCCCTCGCTCTTCACGAGCTTCTGCATCGCGGTGTACTCGGGACCCATTTTCGCCCGGGTCTTGATCCACTCGGGCTTGCGCTCGATGGGGGTCTGGCTGTTGCGGACCTCCAGGCGCAGCATCTTGCGTCCGTCGGGTGCGACTGCGGACACGACCGGCTCCCTAGCGATTGATTCTTCGGCGTCCTCTAGCGTACGCCCGTTGATTTGAAACCCGACGGTGGTCTCCCGGCCCCTGGGGGCTGCTGCCTCCAGGGCCCCGCTTCGGCCTGGAGGCCTCGTCCTCAAGCGCCGGACGGGCTGACGGCCGCCGGTGTTCTCTCGATCTCCCGGGGCTTCGGCTCCGCGTTCTCCAGGACCTCCCGCAGGTGGCGCTCCACCACCGGCAGGACCTCCTCGATCGTCACGTCCCGACCGAGCTCGCCGGCCAGTGAGGCGACGCCCGCGTCGCGGATGCCGCACGGGATGATCCGGTCGAACCACTTGTTGTCGGGGTTCACGTTGAGCGCGAAGCCGTGCATGGTCACGCCCTTGGCCACGCGGATGCCGATCGCCGCGATCTTGCGGTCCTCCCGGCGCTGGCCCGCGTTGGACGGCGCGTACTCCGGGCCGTTCATGCGCGGGTCGAACTCCTCGTCGTGCAGCCGGGGGTCGAAGTCCAGCGACAGCCCTCCCCCAGCCTCCGGCCGGGGGGACCCCCAGGCGGGGCGCTGCTCGACCGGGTCGCCCAGGATCCACACACCGCTGCGGCCCTCGACCCGGCTCGTCTCCAGTCCGAAGTCCGCGCAGACGCGGATCAGGGCCTCTTCCAGGCGGCGTACATGCGCCACGACGTCCACCGGCCGCGGGAGCTTCTGGATGGGGTAGCCCACCAGCTGGCCCGGGCCGTGCCAGGTGATCTTGCCGCCGCGGTCCACGTCGATGACGGGCGTGCCGTCGAGGGGCCGCTCGTTGTCCGCCGTGCGCCGGCCGGCCGTGTAGACCGGGGGGTGCTCCAGGAGCAGCACGGTGTCGGGGATCTCGTCCGCGAAGCGCGCCGCGTGCACCCGGCGCTGCTCGTCCCACGCCTCCTGGTACTCGACGGCCTCGTCACCGAACCCCATGCGGACGAACCGCAACTCACTCACGGCAAGCGCCTCCCTCGGACGGGTGTGTCAGGCACGTAACGCGCCCAAGCCACTGTACGTCCGGCCCGGACGCGTCAGTCCCGGGGGCAATCCTCACACGATCGGATGAATGTCCGTGAAAATGTGTGATGGGGTGCTTACTCTCCGCTACATTCGCGCCGTTCAGCAAGGCATAAGGCCTGCTCACAGGCAATCCGCGCACATCACGAAGGCCGGAAGGCAGGAGACCGCACCGCAGATGACGGAACGACCCGCGCAGCGCACCCCCAACCGACAGCTCGCCGCGCTCATCGCAGAAGCGGGGTTTTCCAACGCGGGACTCGCCCGTCGCGTGGACCAGCTGGGTCTCGAACACGGGCTTGATCTGAGATACGACAAGACATCCGTCACCCGGTGGCTGCGCGGCCAGCAGCCCAGGGGCACCACCCCGGCCCTGATCGCCGAGGTCTTCACCCGGCGCCTGGGCCGACGCCTCACCGCCCAGGACCTCGGTCTGGACGCCTGCGCCCCCGTCTACGCGGGGCTGGAGTTCGCCGCCACCCCCGAGGAGGCCGTCGACATCGTCAGCGGGCTGTGGCGCAAGGACTCCGGCAGCCACGCCGAGCTCCGCAAGATCGCCTTCACCCCGGCCGGGCTCGTCGTGCCCAGCCGCGACTGGCTGATCGGCCGGGCCGACGAGAAGGTCGCGCGGGGCGAGATGCCCGTGTCCCGCGTCCCGGTTCAGGGCCGTCCCACCCTCCGCCCCACGGCCACGGCCGAGCAGGGCGCCCCGCCCCTGCCCCGCCAGCGCGGCCAGGCCGAACGGGGACCCGGCCAGAAGGTCACCGCCGGCGACATCGCCGCCCTGCGCTCGGTCGGCGAACTGTTCCGCACCCTCGACGACGCCTACGGCGGCGGCCACGCCCGCCAGGCCCTCGTGCGCTACCTGGAGCACGAGTGCGAGCCCATGCTGCGCGGCACCTACGGCGAGCAGACCGGCCGCCGGCTGTTCGCAGCCGCCGCCGATCTGACCCGGCTCGCCGGCTGGACCTCGTACGACATCGCCGCGCACGGACTGGCCCAGCGCTACTTCGTGCAGGCGCTGCGGCTCGCCCAGGCGGCCGGGGACCGCACCTACGGGGCCTACGTGCTGGTCACCATGAGCCGCCAGGCCGTCTACCTCGGACACGGTCGAGAGGCCGTCCAGCTCGCCCGGGTGGCCCAGCAGGGCGTCGGCACCTCGGGACCGCCCGTCGTCCAGGCCCTGCTGCACGCCTCCGAGGCGCGCGGGCACGGAGTCCTCGGTGAGGTCCGGGCCTGCACCGCCGCCCTGGTCAGGGCCGAACGCGCCCTGGAGACGGCCCGGCCCGGCGACGACGTGCCGCACTGGGCGAAGTTCTTCGACGAGGCCCAGCTCGCCGACGAATTCGGCCACTGCCACCGGGACCTGCAGCAGTTCCGCGCCGCCGCCCAGCATGCCGAGCGCTCACTCCAGCTGCGCGCCCCCTCCTACGCCCGCAGCCGCCTCTTCTGCCGCGTCGTCCTCGCCACCGCCCGCCTGGGCCTCGGTGAACTCGACCAGGCCTGCCAGCTGGCCGCGGAGGCGGCGGGCCAGGCGGCCGAGATGCGTTCGGTGCGGGCGGTGGAGTACGTGAGGGACTTCGAGCGCCGTCTGGAGCCGTACAAGGACGCGGCTCCGGTGCGTAACTACCGCGACAAGGTGGCGGCCCTTCTTTAGGGGCGCGGGGCCGTGTCGATGTGCGGCTCCGCCGCGTGAGCGCGAACAACCCCCACGCGCCCGCGGCCGACGAGTCACCTACGCAGCCCGCGGCACAGTCGGCAGCGGATCGGCGACGTGCATCGACCGCCCCGCCCCCAGGTCCGCCAAGATCGCCGCCGAAGCCCGGTGCCCGGAGTGCAAAGCCCCCTGGACAGTACTGGTGTCGCGGTGATCCCCACACACATACAGCCCGGCGATCAACCGCACCGGCCGCCGCAGATCATGCGGCGGCCGCATCGCCGGCACCGCCTCCACCGTCCGGTGCACGGCCAGCGTCTCCCACCGGGCCGTCGACACCCCGTACAACCGCGCCAGATGCATGCGCACAGCCGTGTCGATGTCCCCGCGAGGCCTCCCGAGCACCGTCGACGACACCAGCGACCGCCCCGCCGGTGCCCGGGTCGGGTCGACCTGGCTGACCACCGCCGTGTGCGCGACCGGCCCGCCGAGGTCGGCGTCGAGCAACAGCGACGCGCCCGTCGCCGGTGGCTCGTCGGTCGTGTGGTGCACCACCGTCACCGGGTGGAACTCCGGCACCCGCAGCCCGGGCAGCAGCTCGGCGGCGGCGCGCGCGCCCGTCGCCACCAGAACCGCCCGGCACCGGATCTCACCGTGCTCCGCGGTGGTCACCGAGGTCGTCGAGACGGAGGTGACGCGCACGCCGGTGTGCACCGTGCCCGGCGGCAGTGTGCGTGCCAGCTGCTCGGGCAGGGCCTCCGCGCCGCCCTCCGGCAGGCACAACCGGCCCCGCGCGAAGGCGTGCAGCGCGAGGTCGGCACACCGGCTGGACGTCGTCAGGCCCGGGTCGCACAGCAGGGCGGCGAGCAGGGGGCGCAGGAAGCCGTCGATCGTACGGGCGGGCAGCCCGCGCGCAGCCAGGGCCTCCCCGGCGGGCAACTCCGGTCGGGACAGCAGCCGTTCGGCCGGTGTGCTCGCGAGCCGGGTCAGGGCGGCGCCGAGCCGGGCCTGGTCGACGGCCGTGCCCAGCGGAGCGCCGGGCCGGCTGCGGGGGACCGAGACCTGCCGGCCGGGCACGGCCACCGGCCTCCGGGGCGACCTGGACGCGGACGGCGACCGGGGGGCACTCGCCAGCGCGCGTACCGCGTGCAGTGCGCCCCGTGCGCCCCCTGCGCCCGGCTGGACGCCGGCACGGTGGTGGCGTCCGTCGCCGTGCAGCAGGACACCGGGCGCGAAGGGCCGCAGCACCAGCCCGTCGAGACCGGGTGTCTGTCGTAGTTCCGGATACGCCGTGGACAGCAACTGGCCGATCCTGTCGAGCCGGAAGCCGTCGACCTTCTCCGTCGCCATGCGGCCGCCGACCCCGTGGGCGGCCTCCAGGACCATGGTCGTCACTCCTGCGCTGGTCAGCCGGTGCGCGGCCGAGAGTCCGGCGACCCCGGCCCCCACGACGACCACGTCCGCCTGGTACGCGGGCTCAAGCACGTGCCCCTCCTCGAGGTTGCGCGGGCGCTGGAGACGTCATGCCCTCAACAGGCCGCAGGGATACGCGAGTTCTGGTCGAGGGTAGGACCGTGATCGGTCAGCGGGAGTCGCGCATCGACAGGGCACGGTCGCACGGCGGTCGCATTCGGACGCCTTGTGGGCATCAAGTGGTCGCAGGAGGCTGGTGTGCGGATCGGGGAGGTGTCTCGGAACGTCCGGTCGGATCCCGGACAGGCGGCCGGTCCGCACCGGTCGAGGCCCCGGGGCGGCCGGTGCGTGCCGGTCGAGGTCCCGGAGGGGTGGCCTGTGCGCACCGGTTCAGTCCCCGGGCGGGCGGTCGGTGGGCGCCGGTCGGAGCCTGGACGGGCGGCCGTGCGCCCCGGTTGAGGCCCGGGGCGGGCGGCCGGTGCGCCCCGGCCGGGTCCCCCGGCAGGCGGGCGGCGTGTACCGGCCGGGCCCCGACAGGCGGCCCGGTCCGCCTCGCCGGATGGGCCCGGTCCCGCACCCCGTGGCGAGCCGTCACAGTGCCGCCCTGATCGCTCCCTCGATCTCCGGGAAGGCGAACCGGAAGCCCGACTCCAGCAGACGGGCGGGCAGCACCCGGGCACTGCCCAGGACGTCCCCGGCCATCTCGCCCAGCACGGTCCGCAGGACCGCCGCGGGCACCGGGAACAGGGTGGGGCGGTGCAGCACGCGACCCATCGCCGCCGTGATCTCACGGTTCGTCACGGGGTTCGGCGCGGTGATGTTGAACGGCCCCGACAGGCCGTCGGTCTCGATCAGATGCCGGATCGCGGCGACCTCGTCGTGCAGCGCGACGAACGACCAGTACTGCCGCCCGTCGCCCATCCGCCCGCCGGCCCCTGCCCGGAACAGCGGGAACAGCCGCCCCCAGGCGCCGCCCTCGCGGGAGACGACCAGCCCCGTCCGCGTGAACACCGTGCGGACACCGGCCTCCTGGGCGGGTGCGGTGGCCCCCTCCCACTCGACGCACAGCTCGGGCAGGAAGCCCTCTCCCGCGGGCGCGCTCTCGTCGACCGCGCGCTGTCCGGTCTCGCCGTAGTAGCCGATGGCGCTGCCGTTCACGAAGACCCGCGGCCGGTCCTTCGCGTCCAGCGACGCGACCGCCTCGGCCAGGGCCGCCGTGCCGTTCACCCGGCTGTCGCGGATCCGTTGCTTGTAGGCATCCGTCCAGCGCCGGTTGCCGACCCCGGCCCCCGCCAGGTTCACCACCGCGTGGCACCCGGCGAGCCCGGCCGCGTCCACCCGACCCCCCTCGGGGTCCCAGCGGATCTCCCCGGCCGAGCGGGGCGTGCCGCGCACCAGGCGGCGCACCTCGTGTCCGTCGGCGGTCAGGGACCGCACCAGGGCGCTGCCGATGAGCCCGGACGCACCCGCCACCGCGAATCTTGAATGTTCCATAAATCCATCCTGCCGGGCGGCCCCGTAAAACCTTCGCAAGGCCTCGATCCGCTCGCCGTAGGGTGACGCCCATGCCCGAGCTTCCCGCACCACGCATCCGCACCGCCCGCCCCGAGGACGACGACGAGCTGGCCCTGCTCGACCGGCTCGCCTGGTCGCCCCTGCACGCGGTGAAGCCCGAGCCGCAGCCGCCGTACGCTCCCTTCTTCGGCGAGCGGCACGCCCCCGAGGACTGCCTGGTCGCCGAGCTCGGCGACCGGCTCGCGGGCTATGTCCTCCTCGGTTTCCCCACCGAGCTCGACTCGAACCGGCACGTCCGCCAGATCCAGGGCCTCGCCGTCGCCGGGGAGGCGCGCGGCCGCGGGGTCGGGCGGGCACTGGTCCGGGCCGCCGTCGAGGAGGCCCGCCGGCGCGGCGCCCGCCGCATCACCCTGCGCGTCCTCGGGCACAACACCCCCGCCCGGGCGCTCTACGCGGCCGAGGGGTTCGTGGTCGAGGGGGTCATGCCCGAGGAGTTCCTGCTCGACGGGGGCTACGTCGACGACGTGGTGATGGGGCGCTTCCTGTGAGCCGTGGCTACGACGCGGCCAGCTCGCCCGTGTCCACCGGTGCCGTCGCGCCCGCCGCGCGCCGCGCGTCGGAGGCGACCTCGTCCGCCGTCAGGACGTAGCCCGTCTCGGCGTCCGAGGTGGAGCGGGCGAAGACCACGCCGAACACCCGGCCGTCCGTGGTGAGCAGCGGGCCGCCGGAGTTGCCCGGGCGGACCGTGGAGCGGATCGAGTAGATCTCCCGGGTGGCCGTCCCGTCGTTGTAGATGTTCTGGCCCGTGGCCCGCACCCGGTTCGCGACCGTCGCCGCCTGGAGGTTCAGGTCGCCGTCCTGGGGATAGCCGGCGACGACCGCCGAGTCACCGCGCTCGGCGTCGTCGTCGAACCGCAGCACGGGCGCCCTGAGGCCCGGTACGTACAGCACCGCCACGTCCTTCTGCGGGTCGAAGAGCACCACCCGCGCCTCGTACGTCCGCCCGACGCCGCCGATCTGCACGGTCGGCTCGTCGATGCCCGCCACCACATGGGCGTTGGTCATCACGCGCTCGCGCGCGTAGACGAACCCGCTGCCCTCGCGCCCCTGGGTGCCCGCGACGCCCTCGACCTTCACCGTGCTCCGCTGGGCCGCGTCGGTGGCGGCCGCCGTGACGCTGTCGCCGGTCGGCTTGGCGACCTCGGCCGTCGACTCGTTCTCGAAGGGGTTGAAGACCTGCGGGAAACCGGCCTGCGTCAGTGCGGACGTGGCCCCCGAGAACCAGGCCGGGGTGGTGTCCGGCATCGTCCGCTGCACGGCGCCGAGCAGCCGCGAGTCCCGGATCGCCGAGGTGACCAGCGGCGACGAGGACGCGCCCAGGACGCTCGCGGCCACCCACGCCACGATCAGCACGGCCACCGCGTTGGCCACCGCCCCGCCGATCCCGTCCGCCACCCGCAGCGGCCCCCGGTCCAGCTCCCGCCGCAGGCGCAGCGCGAGGCGTCCCGCCAGCTCGTGCCCCACCACCGCCGGGAGCAGCACCGTGAACACCGCCGTCAGCGTCGCCCGCGTCGTACCGGCCTCCACCAGGTCCATGACCCACGGCAGGATCCACACACCGACGACCGCACCGCCCACGAAGCCCGCCAGCGACACACAGCCGGCCACCAGCCCGCGCCGGTACCCGGACGCCGCGTAGGCCAGGACGACCAGCAACAGCAGGATGTCGAGCAGGTCCACGCACGCCGCCTCTCTCTCGGAAACCCTTAATACGCGGGGGGAGGGCCCGGTGATCAGTCACACGCGCACGGGTGATCGGGAATCGGCCGGGCGTGCACATGGAAAAACGCCGCGGACCGTGACGATGGTTCCACCGGGTGGCACATCACACATCGCGGACGGACCGGATCAGGCCGACAGTGGGACCATGCGTGTCTTCCGAAGACGGCGGGGCGCACGCAGGCGCTCCGCCGACGGGACACCCGGCATAGCCGGCCTGCCGCGCGCGGTCCGCGTGCCGCTCGGCTGCCTGCCGGGCGCCGCCGCCGTCGTGGCGCTGTTCCTGTGCGCCCACGGCGTGGAGAACGCCGCCGACACCGGCTCCCGCGCCGCCCCACCCCGCTCCCCGGCCATGTCCTACACCGCCCCGCGCCCGCCCATCGAGCCGAGAGCGCACTGGCTGGGCGACGCCGCCCGCGCACAGCCACGCCCGCGCTACGACGACCGGGTCGCCGCCGTCTTCGTCCACCACACCGACTCGCCCAACGGCTACGACTGCGCCGACGCGCCCCGCATCATCCGGGACCTCTACACCGGCCAGACCGGCACCCGCGACTGGGACGACATCGGCTACAACTTCGTGGTCGACCGCTGCGGCACCATCTACGAGGGCCGCGCCGGAGGCGTGGAGCGCGCCGTCACCGGCGCCCACACCCAGGGCTTCAACCACCGCACCGCGGGCATCGCCGCCCTCGGCACCTTCACCGAGGGCATGCCCGTGCCGCAGCCCATGATCCGCGCGATCGCCGCGCTGTCCGCCTGGAAACTGGGCCTGAGCGGCACCGACCCGCGCTCGCACGTCCGCCTGGTCTCCAGCAACGGCCTGAGCCGGTACGCGGCCGGCACCACGGCCCGCCTGCCCGCCCTCGCGGGCCACGACGACGGCTACATGACCAGCTGCCCGGGCGCCGCCCTGCATGCCCGCCTGCCCGAGATCAGACAGCTCGCGGCCCGTCTCCAGGGCCGGCCGGACGGTCCACGGCAAGGCCACAGCGAACGCGCAGCGTCCTGACATCCCGGCTCCCTACGGTCGTGTCCACAGACAGCCGACCCGAAGGTGGGGACCATGAACAACGGTCGTACGAAGGCCCCGGGGAACACGGACGTGCCAACGGGGAGCACGCGCGGCCCCTGGGCGGTGCTCTGCGCGGTCATGACCGTCGTCCTGGGGCCGGCCGCGGTCACCGCGTCCGCCCTCGACCAGGCCAACGCGGCGCCCCTGCACCACGCGGTGCGGGCCGAGGGAACACACGCGTACATCGCGTCCGACACCGGCCGCCGCCGGGCCGCCTGATCAGCCCCTGAAGCGCTGCCAGAGCCGGGGGTAGCGCTCGGCCAGCAGACCCTCGTTCTCGAAGTCGAGCGGCGTGCCCTCCGGTTCCGGGGGTGCCGGCGCGATCTCCAGGTCGGGCGCGACCACGCCGGTGAGCTGCTCGTAGGCCTCGTCCGCCGCGTAGCCGAGCTCCTCGCCGTCGCCGTCGATCTCCTCGTCGAAGTCGTCCAGCAGATCGGCGAGCGCGTCCGGGTCGTGCACGGCACCTTCGAACACCTCGCGCCCCTGGCCGATCAGCCAGCACCGGAAGAAGTCGAAGGCGTCGTCGCTCGCCCCGTCGAGCAGCACCCAGGCGGCGCCCCACAGGTCCCAGCGGTAGGCGCGGTTGTAGCGGGACTCGAAGTGCCGTGCGAAGTCCAGGACAGAGTCCGGATCCAGCTGGGCGAGCCGGTCCACCAGCAGGTCGGCCTGCTCCTCCGGGTCGCCCTCGGAGGCCTCCCGGGCGTCGTCCACCAGCTCCCAGAACTCCGTCTCGTCCATCACGGGTCAAGCATCGGCCCTGGGGCACAGGGGCGCACCCGGAGTGGGCGGGATCGTTATGCGCCGTCCCCGGGCCGGTAGAGCCGGGCCAGCCGCGCCGCGTCGGCGGCGAACCGCTCGCGCAGGCTCTCCGGCGCCAGCACCTCAACCTCCGGGCCGAGCGCCGCCAGCTGGGTGTGGGCGACCTCCTCGGACTCCACCGGCAGGCCCACCGTCACCCAGCCGTCCGGGTCCGGGCCGTCCGCGTCCGCCAGGGCCTCCCGGGCGGACACCGAGTCGAGGGCGTACGGCAGTGCGCGCACTCCGTCGGGGGAAAGGCGCGCCACGACCCGAGCCCGCAGAAGGGATCGCGCGAACTGCTCCGCCCGCTCCTCCCAGAACGCGGGCAGGTCGAACTCCGGCTCCCGTTCGAAGCGCTCGCCGTCGGTGTCCACCGCCGTGAACCGGTCGATCCGGTAGACCCGGAACGCTCCGGGCCCGGCCACCCGGGCGCACAGGTACCAGACACCCGCCTTCAGCACGAGCCCGTACGGCTCCAGCTCCCGGACGGCCTCGTCCTCCCCGCGCCGGTAGCGCGCGCTGATCCGCCGGTCGTCCCACACCGCGTCGGCGACGGCCGGCAGCAGCGCGGGTGTCCTGGGCTCCTTGAACCAGTTCGGCGCGTCCAGATGGAACCGCTGGGCGGCCGACCGGGAAGCGTCCCGCAGGGAGGGCAGCAGCGCCGCCGACACCTTCAGCCGGGCCGCCGAGGCGGCGTCCTCCAGACCCATCTCACGCAGCGCCCCGGGCACCCCGGACAGGAACAGTGCCTCGGCCTCACCGCGATGCAGCCCCGTCAGCCGCGTCCGGTACCCGCCGACCAGCCGGTAGCCACCGGCCCGGCCCCGGTCCGCGTACACCGGCACGCCCGCCTCCGACAGCGCCTGCGCGTCACGGGTGACCGTCCGCTCCGACACCTCCAGCTCACGGGCGAGCTCGGCGGCCGTCATGGAGGGCCGGGACTGGAGCAGCAGCACCATCTTGATCAGCCGGGCAGCACGCATAGGGCCATCATGGTGCGTGTTCGGGTGCGGGTGTGTGGGGGGCCTGTCCGGGCGTGACCGAGCAGGCCTGTTCCAGGGGCGCGGGGAACTGCGCGAGAGGCCCCCACCGGTCCGCGGTCGACGAACGACCGGGACCGATGAGGGCCGCAGAACCTACAGACCGTACTGCTCGCGCGCTTCCTTCACGGACGCCGCCTTCACCTCGCCGCGCTTGGCGAGCTGGGCCAGGGCCGCGACGACGATCGACTCCGCGTCCACACCGAAGTGGCGGCGGGCCGCCTCACGGGTGTCGGAGAGGCCGAAGCCGTCGGCGCCCAGCGAGGACCAGTCCTGCTCGACCCACTGCGCGATCTGGTCCGGGACCTGGCGCATGTAGTCGGAGACCGCCAGCACCGGGCCCTCGGCACCCTGGAGCGCCTGCCGCACGAACGGCATCCGCTCCTCGCCGCGAAGCAGCGCCTCGTCCGCCTCCAGGGCGTCCCGGCGCAGCTCGCTCCAGGACGTCGCCGACCACACGTCGGCAGCCACGCCCCACTCCTCTGCGAGCAGCCGCTGCGCCTTGAGCGCCCAGTGGATCGCCGTACCCGAGCCGAGCAGCTGGATCCGCGGGGCGTTCGCCGGGGGCGTGATGCCCGCCGACTCCGCCGTGTTGAAGCGGTACAGGCCCTTGACGATGCCCTCGTCGACGCCGTCGACGGACGGCTTCGCGGGCTGCGGCAGCGGCTCGTTGTAGACGGTCAGGTAGTAGAAGACGTTCTGGTCCTCACCCGGGGCCGCCTCGCCGTACATCCGGCGCAGACCGTCCTTGACGATCGTCGCGACCTCGTAGGCGAACGCCGGGTCGTACGACAGCGCCGCCGGGTTGGTCGCCGCGATCACGGGGGAGTGGCCGTCGGCGTGCTGCAGGCCCTCACCGGTCAGCGTCGTGCGGCCGGCCGTGGCGCCGACGAGGAAGCCGCGGCCGAGCTGGTCGCCGAGCTGCCACATCTGGTCCGCCGTGCGCTGCCAGCCGAACATCGAGTAGAAGATGTAGAACGGGATCATCGCCTCGCCGTGCGTCGAATACGACGTCGAAGCGGCGATGAAGTCGGCCATCGAACCGGCCTCGGTGATCCCCTCGTTGAGGATCTGGCCGTTCTGGGCCTCCTTGTAGTACATCAGCTGGTCGCGGTCGACCGGCTCGTACGTCTGGCCCTTCGGCGAGTAGATGCCGAGCGACGGGAACAGCGACTCCATACCGAAGGTGCGCGCCTCGTCGGGGACGATCGGCACCCAGCGCTTGCCGGTCTCCTTGTCGCGGACCAGGTCCTTGACCAGACGGACGAACGCCATGGTGGTGGCCACGTTCTGCGAGCCGGAGCCCTTGTCGAAGGACGCGAACGCCTTCTCCGCCGGGGCGGGCAGCGGGGCGACCGGGTGGACGCGCCGGGCCGGGGCCGGGCCGCCCAGGGCGGCACGCCGCTCCTGGAGGTAGCGGACCTCGGGGGAGTCGGCGCCGGGGTGGCCGTAGGGGACCACGCCGTCGACGAAGTCGCTGTCCTTGATGGGCAGCTCCAGCAGGTCGCGCATGTTCTTGAACTCGTCCACCGTCAGCTTCTTCATCTGGTGGTTGGCGTTCTTCGACGCGAAGCCCTCGCCGAGGGTGTGGCCCTTGACGGTCTGGGCCAGGATCACGGTCGGCGCGCCCTTGTGCTCCACGGCCGCCTTGTACGCGGCGAACACCTTGCGCGACTCGTGACCACCGCGCGAGAGGTGGAAGCACTCGAGGATCTTGTCGTCGCTCAGCAGCTTCGCCATCTCCACGAGCGCCGGGTCGCCGCCGAAGAAGTCCTGGCGGATGTAGGCCGCGTCGCGGGTCTGGTACGTCTGGATCTGCGCGTCGGGTACCTGGCGCAGGCGGCGTACGAGCGCGCCCGTGGTGTCGAGCTGGAACAGCTCGTCCCAGGCCGTGCCCCACAGCGTTTTGATCACGTTCCAGCCGGCGCCGCGGAACTGGGCCTCCAGCTCCTGCACGATCTTGAAGTTGGCGCGGACCGGGCCGTCGAGGCGCTGCAGGTTGCAGTTGATGACGAACGTGAGGTTGTCCAGCTCCTCACGGGCCGCGAGCGCCAGGGCCGCCGTCGACTCGGGCTCGTCCATCTCGCCGTCGCCGAGGAACGCCCACACGTGCGAACCGGCGGTGTCCTTGATGTCGCGGTTGGCCAGATAGCGGTTGAAGCGCGCCTGGTAGATCGCCGACAGCGGGCCGAGGCCCATGGAGACCGTCGGGAACTCCCACAGCCAGGGCAGGCGGCGCGGGTGCGGGTAGGAGGGCAGGCCGTTGCCGCCCGCCTCCCGGCGGAAGTTGTCGAGCTGCTCCTCGTTCAGACGGCCGTCGAGGAACGCGCGGGCGTAGATGCCGGGGGAGGCGTGGCCCTGGATGTAGAGCTGGTCGCCGGAGCCGTCGGCCTCTTTGCCCTTGAAGAAGTGGTTGAAGCCCGTCTCGTACAGCCAGGCCGCGGAGGCGAAGGTGGCGATGTGGCCGCCGACGCCGTACTTGCTGCCGCGGGTGACCATCGCGGCCGCGTTCCAGCGGTTCCAGGCGGTGATCCGCTGCTCCATCGCCTCGTCACCGGGCACGGCCGGCTCGGCGGAGGTGGGGATGGAGTTGACGTAGTCGGTCTCGAGGAGCTTCGGCAGTGCGATGCCGGCGCCCTCGGCGCGCTCCAGCGTGCGGCGCATCAGGTATGCGGCACGGTGCGGCCCGGCAGCCTTGGCGACCGCGTCCAGGGAGGCCTGCCATTCGGCGGTCTCCTCGGGGTCCCGGTCGGGGAGCTGGTCGAGCTCGCTCGGCTGGATGGCGTTGGGGTCGGTCATGTCGCCGCCTTCCTCAGTCGAAGGGGGTTCCCTCACATGCGGGGATCGGGGGTGCCCTTTGTCTTTGGCAGGACAGGGCGGAGGGCTTGGGTGGCAAGCCCGTCGGCGACTGTAACTCCCTGATCGATGATCGATCAAAGGGTTGAGGGGCAAAACCTCTTGATCACGAGAAAGTAGGCACGGGGTGCCTCCGGCAGTGGCACGCGGTGACTGGTTTTCGAATGGTTTTTGCAGGTCGGAGGCTTTTGAGCGGGGATGTGCTCGAGTGTCACGCCCGGGGCGCGCAGCCCAGGACGTGTGCCTTCACCAGTTCGGCGATCCGGGGGTCACGGCGCTTGAACGCGGCGACGAGCTCCTCGTGCTCCTCCGCGTACGACTGCTGCTGCGTGCCCAGCCAGCGGATGGACAGGGCCGTGAACACCTCGATGCCGAGGCCTTCCCAGGTGTGCAGCAGGACGGAGTTGCCGGCGGCGCGGACCATTTCGCGGTGGAAGCCGACGGTGTGGCGCACCTGGGCGGTGCCGTCGGCGGCGCGGTCGGCCTCGTACAAGGCGGTGACATGGGGTTCCAGCGCCGTGCAGTCCTCCGCGAGGCCCTGGGCGGCCAGCTCGGCGGCGATGGCCTCCAGGCCGGCCCGGACCGGGTAGCTCTCCTCCAGGTCGGCGGCCGTGAGGTTGCGGACGCGCACGCCCTTGTTCGGAGCGGACTCGATCAGCCGCAAGGACTCCAGCTCGCGCAGGGCCTCGCGGACCGGGGTCTGGCTGACCTCCAGCTCGGTGGCGATCCGGCGCTCGACGATCCGCTCGCCCGGCTGCCAGCGTCCGCTGATGATCCCCTCCAGGATGTGCTCGCGGATCTGCTCGCGGAGCGAGTGGATGACGGGCGCGGTCATGAGGGCTCCTCGGTCGGGATTGACGTTTAGACAATACGGCCGGTTCGCGCCGCGGGTGGGGCGGGTGGGGGTGTCTTGGTGCAGGTGAGACGAGACTTACACGGGGGAGTGGGGTTGTCGTTCGGCTGACGGTTGTGGGGGGTTGCTCGCGCAGTTCCCCGCGCCCCTGAAAAACGGGCGGTGCCCCTGCCCGGAGAATTCCGGACAGGGGCACCGTGCAACCGTGAAAGAGGGTCAGAGGCCGAGCTCGACCTCGAACTCGCCCGCCTCCAGGATGGCCTTGACCGCCGTCAGGTAACGGGCGGCGTCGGCGCCGTCCACCAGGCGGTGGTCGTAGGACAGGGTCAGGTACGTCATGTCGCGGACGCCGATGACCGTGCCCTCCTCCGTCTCGATGACGGCGGGACGCTTGACCGTCGCGCCGATGCCGAGGATGGCGACCTGGCCCGGCGGCACGATGATCGTGTCGAAGAGCGCGCCGCGCGACCCGGTGTTGGAGATGGTGAAGGTCGCGCCGGACAGCTCGTCCGGGGTGATCTTGTTGGCGCGGACCTTGCCCGCCAGGTCGGCCGTGGCCTTGGCGATACCGGC
Source organism: Streptomyces sp. NPDC126510 (assembly GCF_040302345.1). Lineage (NCBI taxonomy): Bacteria > Bacillati > Actinomycetota > Actinomycetes > Kitasatosporales > Streptomycetaceae > Streptomyces > Streptomyces sp. NPDC126510. The sequence goes on from NZ_JBEORR010000035.1 coordinate 54,386, forward strand.
GAGGTTGAGGTCACCGGCGTTCTTGATGACCGGGGTCATCAGGCCCTTCTCGGAGTCCACCGCGATACCGATGTTCTCGGTGTCGAAGTAGGTGATGGTCCCCTCGGCCTCGTTGATCTTGGCGTTGATCGGCGCGTGCGCCTTCAGCGCCTGGGCCGCGGCCTTGACGAAGAACGGCATCGGGGAGAGCTTGACGCCCTCACGTGCCGCGAACGCGTCCTTGGCACGGCCGCGCAGCTTCATCAGGCGGGTGACGTCGACCTCGACGACCGAGGACAGCTGGGCCTGCTCGGTCAGGGCCTTGACCATGTTGTCGCCGATGACCTTGCGGATGCGCGGCATCTTGACGGTCTGGCCGCGCAGCGGGGACGCCTCCAGCACCGGGGCCTTCTTCGAGGCCGACGGGGCGGCAGCGGCGGGGGCCGGGGTGGCGGCGGCGCTCTTCGCGGCCTCGGCGGCGGCGACGACGTCCTGCTTGCGGATACGACCGCCGACGCCGGTGCCCTTGACGGTGGCCAGGTCGACGCCCTGCTCGGCGGCGAGCTTGCGCACCAGCGGGGTGACGTAGGCGCCGTCGTCGGCCGGCGTGGCGGCGGCCGGAGCGGCCGGGGCCTGGGCCGGAGCCGGGGCGGGCGCGGGAGCGGACGGGACCGGCTCGGGAGCCGGGGTGGTCTGCTGCTGCGGGGCCGGAGCCGACGGAGCCTGCGGGGCGGGAGCCTGCTGGGCCGGGGCAGCCTGCTGCGGCGCCGGGGCCTGGGCGGGCTCGGGCTGCGCCGGGGCGGCCGGGGCCTCCTGCGCGGGGGCGGCGGCCGGAGCGGCACCCGCCTCGCCGATGACGGCGAGCTTGGCGCCCACCTCGGCGGTCTCGTCCTCGCCGACCACGATCTCCAGCAGCGTGCCCGAGGTGGGCGCCGGGATCTCGGTGTCGACCTTGTCGGTGGAGACCTCGAGCAGCGGCTCGTCGGCCTCGACGCTGTCGCCGACCGACTTCAGCCAGCGGGTGACGGTGCCCTCGGTGACGGACTCGCCGAGCGCGGGCAGGACGACGTCCGTGCCCTCGGCGGAGCCGCCGCCGGTGGCGGCGTCGGCGGTGGGAGCGGGCGCCGGGGCGGCCTGCTCGGTGGACGGGGCGGCCGGGGCCGGCTCGGGAGCGGGCTCGGCGACCTGCTCGGCCTGCGGGGCCTCGGCGGCGGCGGGCGCGCCGCTGCCGTCGTCGATCAGGGCCAGCTCGGCGCCGACCTCGACCGTCTCGTCCTCGGCGACCTTGATGGAGGCCAGGACACCGGCGGCGGGCGAGGGGATCTCGGTGTCGACCTTGTCGGTCGACACCTCGAGCAGCGGCTCGTCGGCCTCGACGCGCTCGCCCTCGGCCTTCAGCCAGCGGGTGACAGTGCCCTCGGTGACGCTCTCACCGAGCGCCGGAAGGGTTACGGAAACCGCCATGGTTTCGGTTGCTCCTTACGGAAGTGCGGAAGTCTGTGTCGTCGCGTTCGTCGACCGAGGGGTCAGTCGTGCGCGTGGAGGGGCTTGCCTGCGAGGGCCAGGTGGGCCTCGCCGAGCGCCTCGCTCTGGGTCGGGTGGGCGTGGATGAGCTGCGCGACCTCGGCGGGCAGCGCCTCCCAGTTGTAGATCAGCTGGGCTTCGCCGACCTGCTCGCCCATGCGGTCGCCGACCATGTGGACGCCGACGACGGCACCGTCCTTGACCTGGACGAGCTTGATCTCACCCGCGGTGTTCAGGATCTTGCTCCTGCCGTTGCCCGCGAGGTTGTACTTCAGAGCGACGACCTTGTCCGCACCGTAGATCTCCTTGGCCTTGGCCTCGGTGATACCGACGGAGGCGACCTCCGGGTGGCAGTACGTCACCCGCGGGACACCGTCGTAGTCGATCGGAACGGTCTTCAGACCGGCCAGGCGCTCCGCCACCAGGATGCCCTCGGCGAAGCCGACGTGCGCGAGCTGGAGGGTCGGGACGAGGTCACCGACGGCGGAGATGGTCGGCACGTTCGTGCGCATGTACTCGTCGACCAGGACGTAGCCGCGGTCCATCGCGACGCCCTGCTCCTCGTAGCCCAGGCCCTGGGAGACCGGGCCGCGGCCGATGGCGACCAGCAGGACCTCGGCCTCGAACTCCTTGCCGTCGGCGAGGGTGACCTTGACGCCGTCCTGGGTGTACTCGGCCTTCTGGAAGAAGGTGCCCAGGTTGAACTTGATGCCGCGCTTGCGGAAAGCGCGCTCCAGCAGCTTGGAGGAGTTCTCGTCCTCGACCGGGACGAGGTGCTTCAGGCCCTCGACGATCGTGACCTCGGTGCCGAAGGACTTCCACGCGGAGGCGAACTCGACGCCGATGACGCCGCCGCCCAGGATGATCGCGGACTTCGGCACGCGGTCCAGGACGAGGGCGTGGTCGGAGGAGATGATCCGGTTGCCGTCGATGTCCAGGCCGGGCAGCGACTTCGGCACGGAGCCGGTCGCGAGCAGGATGTGGCGGCCCTCGACGCGGCGGCCGTTCACGTCGACGGAGGTGGGGGAGGACAGGCGGCCCTCACCCTCGATGTACGTCACCTTCCGGGAGGCGACGAGCCCCTGCAGACCCTTGTACAGGCCGGCGATCACGCCGTCCTTGTACTTGTGGACCCCGGCGATGTCGATGCCCTCGAACGAGGCCTTCACGCCGAACTGCTCGCTCTCGCGGGCCTGGTCGGCGATCTCGCCCGCGTGCAGCAGGGCCTTGGTGGGGATGCATCCCCGGTGCAGGCAGGTGCCGCCGACCTTGTCCTTCTCGATCAGGGCGACGTCCAGGCCCAGCTGCGCCCCGCGCAGGGCCGCGGCGTAACCACCGCTGCCACCGCCGAGGATCACTAGGTCGAAAACGGTGCTGGCGTCGTTCGCCACGTCACGTCCTCCATGCATGTGCGCCGTAAGCCGGTCTTCGACGACCGGCAGGCGGCTGGTGTCCGGCCGCTCGTTCTTCGGCCCTTCGGTGGGGCCCTGTCCTGCCGAGCCCCATCTTCGCACTTGTCGGCACACAAGGAGACGCCGGGCTGCGGTGTGAGACGCCCCACGTTCAGATGAGCCACGTCTTTGACGCCTGGAGGGCAGCGCCCAAGGGGCGTGGGGCTGTGTCTGATCTGCGGCTCCGCCGCGGGGCGCGAGGGCAGCGGACCCAAGGGGCGCGGGGAACTGCGTGAACAGCCCCCACGCCCCCGCACTCGCCACACGACAGGCGAGACCGAGCTAAGAGGCGAACTCAGCCAAGGTCGCCCGCAGCCGTCAGCTCCGCCAGCCGCACCAGCGTCCGCACGGCCGTCCCCGTGCCGCCCTTCGGCGTGTACCCGAAGGGCCCGCCCTCGTTGAAGGCCGGCCCGGCGATGTCCAGGTGCGCCCAGGTGATGCCCTCGCCCACGAACTCGCGCAGGAACAGACCGGCGACCAGCCCGCCGCCCATCCGCTCACCCATGTTCGCGATGTCGGCCGTGGCCGAGTCCATCCCCTTGCGCAGGTGCTCCGGCAGCGGCATCGGCCACGCCGGCTCCCCGACCTCCTCGGCGGCCTCGACCAGCGCCGCGCGGAACGCGTCGTCGTTGCCCATGATCCCGAACGTCCGGTTGCCCAGCGCCAGCACCATCGCCCCGGTCAGCGTCGCCACGTCCACGATCGCGTCGGGCTTCTCCTGGGAGGCGGCCCACAGCGCGTCGGCGAGCACCAGCCGGCCCTCGGCGTCGGTGTTGAGCACCTCCACCGTCTTGCCGCTGTACATCCGCAGCACGTCACCCGGACGGGTCGCGGATCCGGAGGGCATGTTCTCGGCCAGCGCGAGCCAGCCGGTGACGTTGACCTCCAGGCCGAGACGCGCGGCGGCGACGACCGCGGCGAACACCGAGGCCGCACCGGCCATGTCGCACTTCATCGTCTCGTTGTGACCGGCCGGCTTCAGCGAGATGCCGCCCGAGTCGTAGGTGATGCCCTTGCCGACGAAGGCGAGGTGCTTCTTCGCCTTGGAGGAGGTGTACGACAGCTTGACCAGGCGCGGGGTGGCCGCCGAGCCGGAGCCGACGCCGAGGATGCCGCCGTAGCCGCCCTTGGTCAGGGCCTTCTCGTCGAGCACCTGGATCTTGATGCCGTGTTCCTTGGCCGCGGCCTGGGCGATCGCGGCGAACGACTCGGGATTCAGGTCGTTCGGCGGGGTGTTGACCAGGTCGCGGGAGCGGTTGAGCTCCTCGGACACGGCGGCGGCGCGCTCGATCGCGGCCTTGTACGCCTTGTCGCGGGGCTTGCCGCCGAGCAGGGCGATCTCGGCGAGAGGAGCCTTGCCGTTCTTCGCCTTGGGGTCCTTGCCGTTGTCCTTGTAGGCGTCGAAGGTGTACGCGCCGAGCAGCGCGCCCTCCCCGATCGCGCCCGCGTCGGCGGCGTCGCCGAGCGGCAGGGCGAAGGCGGCCTTCTTGGACCCGGCCAGGGCGCGGGCGGCGACACCGGCGGCCTTGCGCAGCGCCTCGGTGCCGTAGTCGGCGTCCTTCTCCGGGACCGCGCCGAGGCCGACCGCCAGGACGAGCGGTGCCTTGAAGCCGGACGGCGCCGGCACCTTCGTCACCTCGCCCTCGCCGCCGGAGGCGCCGAGAGTCTCCAGAACGCCGGCGAGTTTGCCGTCGTACGCCTTGTCCACGGCCTCGGCGCCCGGTGCGACGACCGGCCCCTTGGCACCCTTGGCGACACCGATCACGATCGCGTCGGCCCGCAGACCGGGCGCCGCGGCGGTGCTGAGAGTGAGAGCAGTCACGGTGGTGAAATCTCGCTTCCGATGTGAAGTTGCTGAGGTCGAACGGTGTGGGTCGACCGGGCCCGACAGCCGACCCTATGCCGACCTCGCAGGGCGGGTGTCACGGGGCCTTCCCCGGTGCGGCGAACACTCGACGACGAGACTACGCGCGTGGCCTCGTTCGCTCATTCCTGCGGGCGTTCACCTGTCGGTGGCGTAGTGGCCATTTCTCGATCCCTCACACCGGTGAGCCGGGTCACACAGGACGAACTGGGGGCATGGCGACGGGCCTGCTGAGCCCGATCCCGGTGACGGAGGTGCCCGCGAACCGGTCGGCGAGGGAGCGGCGGCCGGGGGAGAGGACCGGCAGCGCGTTCAACAGGAACAGCGCCACCGCGCCCGCCCACACCAGCACCGACAGCACGACCTGACCCTCGACCAGCAGCACACAGGCCACGGCGTACACGGCGACGTCCGCGGCGGTGGTGACCGCGGCCCGGCGCGCCGCCCTGACCCTGCGCGGGGAATCCGTCGTGACCCTCAGTCCCACCAGGGCCTTGCCGACCGTGCGCCCGGCCAGGGACAGGCACGCCCACTGGTAGAGGAACACCGCCGGCACCAGCAGCCCGAAGGCCTGCTCGACGTACAGCACCGACTTGTTCCACAGCGAGAGCCCGAGGTCCTGCGAGGCGTCGAGCACGTCACCGCGCGAGGTCAGCAGGTCGAAACCGCCGCGGGTGGCCAGCTCGGGCACGTCGGTGACGAGCGCGGAGACCCGGTGGAAGGTGAGCACGGCGAGCGCCGAGGCCAGCGCCACCACCAGCGCGAAATCGACGAACCAGGCCAGGGCGCGGCGCAGCTTCGGCATGAACGTCCCCCGATCACTTGTGTGTCGGGGCAGGAAGCTAGCGGCTGAGCGGCCCGTGCAGGAGAGGGGCGAGGAGATCGTTTCAGCCCAGTGACAGAACGACCAGCGCCGTGGTCGCCGCCGTCTCCGCCAGACCACCGAAGACGTCCCCCGTGACCCCGCCGAACCGGCGCGTGCAGTGACGCAGCAGCGCCTCGGCGGCGGCCAGGGCGAGGACGACCGCGAGCACCGTACGGATCGCGCCGTACGGTCCGAAGAGGGCACCGGCCGCTGCCGCGGCCACGGTGACGGCGACCGCCGCGACCACCGCGCCCCGCACCGGCACCACACCCGCGACCGCCGCGCCCAGCCCCTCCGGCCGGGCCGCCGGAACCCCGGTCCGGGCCGCCAGGGTCAAAGCCAGCCGGGCGAGGGCCGCCGAGACGACGGCGGCGCACGCGCCCCGGGCCCAGGAGGCTTCGTACGCCTGGGCGAGCGCGGCGACCTGCGCGAGCAGGACGAGGACGAGGGTGACGACCCCGAACGGACCGATGTCGGACTGCTTCATGATCCGCAGCGCGTCCTCGGCGGGCTTCCCGCTGCCCAGCCCGTCGGCGGTGTCCGCGAGCCCGTCGAGGTGCAGTCCCCGGGTCAGGGCGGCCGGCACGGCGGCACTCGCCACGGCGGCGAGCGGGGCGCTCGCACCGAGGAACAGCAGCGCCAGCCCGAGCCCGGCGGCGGCGGCACCGACCGCCAGCCCCGCCAGCGGAGCGCACAGCATGCCGCCGCGTGCGGCCTCCCGGTCCCATCGGGTCACCCGGACGGGGATCACCGTGAGGGTGCCGAAGGCGAAACGGAGGCCGTCGAGGGGCGAGGTTCTGGGCACCGGCGCAGGCTACCGGCCGGTCAGGGGAGCGGTAACGGCAGCCGAGGATAAAGTTCACATATGGGATGGCTTGAGCGGAACATCATCGAACCCGGCAAGCTGCCACTGCTTCTCGCTCTCGTCGCCTTCGTGCTGACCTTCCTGATCACCCGTCTCATCACGCGGCTCATCCGGGCGGGCAAGGGCCCCTTCGGCAACGTCAGCAGCGGTGGCGTCCACGTCCACCACGTGGTTCCCGGGGTCATCCTGACGATCGTCGGCGGCTTCGGCGCGGTGGCGGGTGGGCAGCACGGCTTCGGGTCGTGCCTGGCCGCGGTGTTCTTCGGCATCGGAGCGGGCCTCGTCCTCGACGAGTTCGCCCTGGTCCTCCACCTCGCCGACGTCTACTGGACCCCCGACGGCCGCAAGAGCGTCGAGATGGTCGTCCTCACCGCCTCGCTCGTGGGCCTCCTCCTGATCGGTTTCTCGCCGCTGGGTGTCAACGACCTCAGCGACGACCAGCAGCAGAACCGTGCCGTCGTCCTCGGGAACGTCCTCGTGAACTTCGCGTTCGCCCTCATCGCCCTGTTCAAGGGCAAGGTCCGCCTCGCGGTCGTCGGCGTGGTCATCCCCTTCATCGCCCTGGCCGGGGCCGTACGGCTGGCCCGGCCCACCTCACCGTGGGCCAAACGCTTCTACCGCAACCGGCCCCGCGCCCGGGCCAGATCCGCCCTGCGCTCCTACCACCACGACCGCCGCTGGGCCGCCCCCTCGCGGGCCTTTCACGACTGGATCGGCGGCGCGCCCGACCCCGAGCCGGCCCGGTCCCTCGAACGCCGCTGACGCAACTCGCCGGCCGCGCACAGCACCAGTACCGCCGCGATCGCCGCGAGGTGCTCCTTGCCCGCGAGGTTCTCCTTCAGCGCGATCTCGGCCACCATCGCCACGATCACCACGGAGGCCGTGACGTACGCGCGGTAACGCCACCCCAGGAAGACGGCCAGGCCGACCACCGCCGCCGACGGCCCGGTGTCCACGACCCGGGCGTCCGAGGCGGGCAGGCCGAGCGGTGAGTCCGGGCCCAGCCAGATGCCCAGGCGGGCGTACAGCGTGCCCGCGAGCGTCGCGACGTAGGCGAGGGCCAGGGTCCGCCACCGGCCCAGGCACAGCTCGGCGACGCCGAACACCAGCAGGATCTGCACGAGCGCGCCCCACACCGGCAGGTCCAGCGCGGGCACGAACAGCGACAGCGGCGTGCGCAGCAGCGCGAGCCACAACGGGTCCTCGGCCCGCACGCCACCGGCGTTCTGCACGAACCGGAAGCCCCACGCCTGGTTGTGCACGACATGCAGCACGGCCGTGAGGCACACGGCCGTGACCGCCATCGGCGCGGCCCGCCACCGCCGCTCGGTCAGCGGCCCGCGCACCGCGGCGTACAGCGCACCCCATTCGGCGCGGGCCCAGCGGGCGAGCGTGGTCATCCGGCGGTCGTCCTCGTCCCTGCGCGGCGTGGTCTGAGGGTGTCTGCGACTCAGTCAAACCGACACCACGTTCCAAGACCGACCGGAACGGGACGAAGTTGAGCCAGGCGGGAGTGACCTGGATCTCGGCGCCGCTACTGCTCGGCGGGCGCCTCCGAGGCCTCCGGCCCGCCCGGCTCCTCGGAACCCTCCGGCTCCTCGGACCCCTTCGGTTCCTCGGACCCCTTCGGGTCCTCGGACTCCTTCGGCTTCTCGGGCAGCTCCGCCGCCAGCGCGGCGGCGGCCTGCACGAGCGGCAGCGCCAGCAGGCCGCCCGCACCCTCCCCGACGGTCACGCCATGGGTGAGCAGCGGCTCCAGCGCCATCCGGTCCAGCGCCTTCGCCTGCCCGGGCTCACCGCTGTCGTGCGCGGCCAGCCACCAGTCCGGCGCCCGGAACGCGATGCGCTGCCCGACGAGCGCGCACGCGGCCGCCACGACCCCGTCGAGAACCACCGGGAGCTTGCGCACCGCGCTCTGCAGCAGGAAGCCGGTCATCGCGGCGATGTCGGCCCCGCCGACCGCCGCCAGCAACTGCAACTGGTCCCCGAGCACCGGACGAGCCCGGCGCAGCGCGTCGCGGATCGCCGCGCACTTGCGCATCCACGCCAGGTCGTCGATCGCCTGTCCGCCGCGCCCCGTCACGACCGACGCGTCGACCCCGCACAGCGCCGCGACCAGCACGCCCGCCACCGTGGTCCCGCCGACGCTCACATCGCCGAGCACCACCAGATCCGTGCCCGAGTCCGCCTCCTCGTCGGCCACCGCGACCCCGGCCAGGAAGGCCGCCTCGGCCTCCTCGGGGGTCAGCGCGTCCTCGATGTCGATCCGTCCGCTGCCGCGCCGCACCCGGTGCCGCACGACGTCCGCCGGCAAGGCCTCGGGGTCGCAGTCCAGGGCCATGTCGACGATCCGCACCGGCACGCCCAGCCGCCGTGCCAGCACCGACACGGGCCGGCCGCCCTCGAGTACCTCGCGCACCAACTCCCCGGCGCTGCCCGCCGGCCGGGCCGAGACGTCCAGCCCGGCGACGCCGTGGTCGCCGGCGAAGAGCACCACCCGCGGCCGTTCGACCGGCCGGACCGGCACGGCGGACTGCGCCGCCGCCAGCCACTCACCCAGTTCGTCGAGTCGGCCCAGCGACCCGGGCGGCACGATCTGTCGCTCCCGGCGCGCCTCGGCGTCACGACGGATCCCGCCGTCCGGACGCTCGATCAGATCGGTGAAGTCGTCGAGATTAAGCGAGCTCATTCGCCGAACAGTACCGGCCCGGGTCGAACAGCACGGCGCCACATCATCACTCCGTCACGGCGACGTCGTTGCACCTGGGATCGGCATCCCATACGTTCCGTTTTGCAGCGGATTGTCGTATGTGGTCGTGCGGGGCTGTGCACGGCCGCGCGACGTCCCCGCCGTACGTCCTCGCCGTACGCCGTCGCGCCCGGGAGCCGCCCATGCCCGCACACCCCGCCTCATCCGCACCTCCCCTCGCCCAGTCGACCGCACGCGTCCACGAACCGCGCCGGGAGGACTGCCCCTGGTGCGGCTCCGCCCGGCTGCGGAACCGGCTGCGCACCGGTGACCTGCGGCAGTACAAGCCGGGCAGCTTCACCGTCGACGCGTGCCGGGACTGCGGCCACACCTTCCAGAACCCCCGCCTCACGGTGGAGGGTCTCGCCCTCTACCACCGGACCGCGCGCGGGGCGCCCAGGGACCCGGCGAGCGACGGCCTCCTCGCCCTGCGCGGCAGCCCCCGCCGCCACCGCTCGGCGGCCCGCGCGATGCTGTTGTGCGGCGAGCCGGAGAGCTGGCTGGACGTCGGGACGGGCCACGCCCGCTTCCCCGCCACGGCCCGTCAGTTCTTCCCCTACACCGCCTTCGACGGCCTCGACCCCACACCGCGCGTGGTCCGCGCCCGCACGGCCGACCGTGTCGAGGAGGCCCACGTCGGCCGTCTGACGGACCCCCGGATCGCCGTCCCGCTGCGCGCCCGCTATGACGTGGTCAGCATGCTCCACCACCTGGAGGGCACGCCGGATCCCCGAGCGGAACTCCGGGCCGCCCTCTCCGTTCTGCGCCCGGGCGGTCACCTGCTCATCGAGACCCTGAGCCCCCGCAGCGTCTTCGCGGCCCTGCTGGGCCGCTGGTGGCTGCCCTACGACCAGCCGCGCCACCTCCACCTGCTGCCCCCGCAGAACGTCCGCGCGGAACTGGAGTCGGCCGGCTGCACGATCCTGACGCTCGACCACCGCCCCGTCCACGTCCCCCACGACCTCGCGGGGGCCACGTCCCTGGCCCTCTCCCACGCGCTGCCCGCCCCGGACACCCCCTGGCGGGCCATCCCCCCGCCCCCCGTGCGGCGGCACGCCCGCACGGCCCTGCTCCGCGCCGGTTTCCCCCTGGTGGCCGTGGCCGCACTGGCGGACCACCTCATCGCCCCGGTGGCCCGCCGCACGCGCTTCGCGAACACCTACCGGGTGATCGCCCGCGCGGCTTCGTAGACCGAGGCCGGGGGAAGAGGTTCGGCCGGTCACGGCCACCGGGTTGGGCCGGTCTTCACGGCCTCCGGGAGCCCCGGCCGGCCCTCCTCAACCCCGCCTCCGGGAGCCCCGGCCGGCCCTCCTCAACCCCGCAGCACCATCGCCTGCCCCGCCACCACCAGCAGCACATGCTCACACTCGTCCGCGAACCGCGCGTTCAACCGCCCGAGTTCATCCCGGTAGCGCCGCCCCGACGCCGTCGACGGCACGATCCCCGACCCCACCTCGTTCGACACGGCGACCACCGTCCGCCGGGTGACCCGCACCGCCTCCGTGAGCTCACGCACCCGCTCCCGCAGCACCTTCTCCCCGCGCTCCGCCCACACCGCGTCGTCCCACGCCCCGGCGGAGTCCATCGCGTCGGTCAGCCACAGGGACAAGCAGTCGATCAGCAAGGGCGGCCCCTCGGCCTCCAGCAGCGGCACCAGATCGCAGGTCTCGACCGTCCGCCACGACCCCGGCCGCCGGTCCCGGTGGGCCGCCACCCGCGAGGACCACTCCGTGTCCCCGTTGCGCGACCCGCCGGTCGCCACGTACAGCACGTCCGGAAAGGCCTCCAGCCTCCGCTCGGCCTCCACCGACTTGCCCGACCGCGCCCCGCCCAGCACCAGCGTCCGCCGCGGCACGTCCGGCACGTCCTCGTACGCACCCACCACCAGCGTCGTCCCGTCCGGCACGGCCCGCGCCCCGGCCGCCGCGAGCCGCCGCCCGAGCTCGGGGCCGGGCGGCAGATCATGGTCCAGGTGAACGGCGATCACATCGGTCGTCGGGCCGACCGCGCCCACCGCCCGCAGCCTGGCCAGCGCGTCCGGCCGCCCCACGACGTCCGCGAGGACCATGTCGTAGGACTCGGCCGGCTGCTCCAGACCCGCGGGCGCCCCGCCCGGCGGCAGATACAGCAGCCGCTGTCCCTCCGGTCCGGTCACCGCGTACCCCGTGCCCGGCGCGTCCAGCGCCACCGCCCGCACCCGGTGCCCCGTCAGCAGCGTCAACTCCCGCCCGTCCGGCACCCGTCCGGGCTGCGGCAGCCCCGCGGGCACCTCGACCGCCGGCCCGTCGTGGGGATGCGACAGCAGCACCTGCCGTACACCGGTCAGGGAACGCCCCGCCCGCGCCGCCGCGAACGCCGCGCCCGGCGTCAGGTCGAGCAGCAACGCCCCGTCCACGAGCAACGAGGTGGCCGCCCGCACATCGGGACCGAGGGCAGCCGCACAGGCCGCGCAGGGACAGTCGGGGCGGGGGAGCCCGGAGGGCGCGCCGGTGCCAAGCAGAGTCAGTTCCACGCAACGATTCTCACCCGTCGCAATGAGTCATGCGTGACGGAGGCACCCCGACAGGGGCGCGGGGATCCGCGCGACCAGCCGACCACCACCCGCACCCGCCCGATCACCCGTACTCCCGCAAGGCCTATAACGCCCCACCCGGCGGAGCGCTTAGGCTCTGGACGGGAGCCGGACCAAGATCCGGCTTTTCGCTGTGCAGTGTGCTCACACACATGGGAGGCGTACATGGCGGCATGGACGTGGCGGTTCGAGAAGACCGACGGGACGGAGGTCCAGCCCGCGGTGCCGCCGGAGGAGTTCCCCACCCAGGGGGACGCCGAGTCCTGGATCGGGGAGCACTGGAAGGCCCTTCAGGAGGGCGGTGCCGATCAGGTGCGGCTGTTCGAGGACGCCACGGAGATCTACGGGCCGATGAGCCTGCACGCGGCCGAGGCGTGAGCCCGGTGGGCGGGGGCCGTCGGCCCCCGCCCACCCCATCGTCGTGTCAGCCGCGCACGCCGCACAGATGCAGCAGCGCGGCCACACCGCGGTACGGATCCGTCCGCCCGGCCTTCTCCTCCACCGCGAGCAGCGTCTCCACGCCGGCAGGCACCTCCGCGCCGTCCGCCGCAGTGTCGGTGAACACCCGCACCCCGTACCAGGCGTGCAGCGGCGCCCCGATCCCCGCGAGCGTCGCCGTCAGTTCCTTCAGCCGGTCGGCCCGCACGTCGAGCCCCAGCCGGTTGCGGTAGGAGACGGTGTCGAAGGCCGTCAGCGCCCCGGACCAGTCACCGGACAGGCCCGGCCGGATCGCGAGCGCGTCCCCGTTGCGCACCAGCAGGGACAGCAGCCCGCCGGGCGCGAGCATCCGGGCGAGCCCCGCCAGCAGCGGGTCGGGCTCCTCGACGTACATCAGGACGCCGTGGCACAGCACCACGTCGAAGCTGCCCGGCAGGAAGTGCACACCGGTGTCCCGGCCGTCGCCCTCGATGATCCGCATCCGCTCCCGGATGCCCTCCGGCTCCCCGGCGAGGGACTCCCGGGCCACGGCGACCATCGTCGAGTCCTGCTCCAGACCGGTCACCTGGTGCCCGGCCCGGGCCAGCCGCAGGGCCTGCGTGCCCTGGCCCATCCCCACGTCGAGCACCCGCAGGCGCTTGCCGACCGGGAACCGGCCGACTATCTGCTCGTCCAGCTGGCGGGCCACCAGCTCCTGACGGACGACATCGCGCAGCCCGCCCAGCTTGTCCAGCCAGGCATCCGCCGCACCCCCGGAGAACGGCGTCGTGGTCAGGGCCGCTCTCCGCGCTTGACCTGCGGCTTCGGCAGCCGGAGCCGACGCATCTGGAGGGAGCGCATCAGGGCGTAGGCGACGGCGCCGCGCTTGTTCTCACCCGCGAAGCGCTCGTTCAGCTGCTTCTTCAGACGGAAGGACGTGACGAACGAGTCGAGCACGATCAGCACGATCACCACGAGCCACAGCAGCAGCGCGACGTTCTGCAGCGAGGCCACCCGCACCATGCTCAGCACGAGGATGACCACGGCCATCGGCAGGAAGAACTCCGCGATGTTGAAGCGGGAGTCGACGAAGTCGCGCGCGAACCGGCGGACCGGCCCCTTGTCACGCGCGGGCAGGTACCGCTCGTCGCCGCTCGCCAGTGCCTGGCGCTGGCGCTCCATCGCGGTACGGCGCTCCGCGCGCTGTCGCTTGGCGGCCTCCTTGCGCGTCGTCGACGTGTTGGCCACGCTGCGGCGCTGCGACTGGGCCGCGCTGCGCTTGGGCGTGGGGCGGCCCTTGGGGGCCTCGGGGTGACGGGGCTGACTGGAGTCGGTCACCGGCGCCTTGTCGGCGTCCTGGGCCTTCTCATCCTTCGCACGGCTACGGAACACAAAACCCAAGGGTAAGGGCTTCCGGGCATGGACCCCAGCCCGGTGGGGAACGATCCGGCAACACCAGTCGTCAGTAAGGGGACAGAGGGGACGTTGCGTACGCCTCCCGATGTTTCCGGGGTGTACGGCTCCGGGGACCCCGGGGATCACCTACTCCCTACGCCGGAGCGGGAGCGCGCGCAGTCGTCCTTGGGGATGAGCGCATGCGTCCCCGAACAGTGCGGTAATGGATGCAGGGCCCGTACTGTGGGTTCTGTCGCAGGAGCAGCTGCCGGAGTCGGTCAGAAGGGGGCGCGCGAAGCCCATGAGCGGTGTCATGAAGCGTATGGGGATGATCTTCCGCGCGAAGGCGAACAAGGCCCTTGACCGGGCCGAGGACCCGCGCGAGACCCTCGATTACTCGTACCAGAAGCAGCTGGAGCTGCTGCAGAAGGTCCGCCGGGGCGTCGCCGACGTGGCGACCTCCCGCAAGCGCCTGGAGCTGCAGCTGAACCAGCTGCAGTCGCAGTCCGGCAAGCTGGAGGACCAGGGCCGCAAGGCGCTCGCGCTGGGCCGTGAGGACCTGGCCCGTGAGGCGCTCTCCCGCCGGGCCGCGCTCCAGCAGCAGGTGACCGACCTGGAGACCCAGCACGCGACGCTCCAGGGCGAGGAGGAGAAGCTCACTCTCGCGGCCCAGCGGCTGCAGGCCAAGGTCGACGCCTTCCGCACGAAGAAGGAGACCATCAAGGCCACGTACACGGCGGCGCAGGCGCAGACCCGGATCGGCGAGGCCTTCTCCGGCATCTCCGAGGAGATGGGCGACGTCGGCCTGGCGATCCAGCGCGCCGAGGACAAGACGGCCCAGCTCCAGGCCCGCGCCGGCGCCATCGACGAGCTGCTCGCCTCCGGAGCCCTCGACGACCCCTCCGGCATGCACAAGGACGACATCCAGGCCGAGCTGGACCGGCTCTCCGGTGGTACGGATGTAGAGCTGGAGCTGCAGCGCATGAAGGCCGAGCTGGCCGGAGGCGCCGGCAGCGGGCAGCAGGCCCTCGAAGGTGGCACGAGCCGGCAGCAGTCCCAGCAGCAGCCGCAGGACACCCCGCGCTTCGACAAGCAGTAGGGGTCCACGCCTAGGAGGGCGACATGATCGTACGGATCATGGGGGAGGGCCAGGTGAGTCTGGCCGACGGCCACCTCGCCGAGCTGAACAAGCTGGACGACGAACTCCTGGCGGAAATGGAGAACGGCGACGGCCCTGGCTTCCGCCGCACCCTCCAGGCCCTCCTGACCAGGGTCCGCGACCTCGGCGACCCCCTCCCGGACGACTCCCTCGAACCGTCGGAACTGATCCTGCCGTCCCCCGACGCGACGTTGGAGGAAGTCCGGGAGCTGCTCAGCGACGACGGTTTGATTCCGGGCTGACCTCGCTGCGGGCCTGCGTGCCTCCCCCAGTGCCCTAAGGGCCTGGGAGGTACCCCCAGGGCGGCACGGGTGGGCGTGGGGGTCCCCCCTGCTCGAGCGAAGCCGAGAGCTTGGGGGAGGCACCTCGCACCGCCGGGTCGCGGACCCGCCCGGCCTGAGGCGTGACGCCGAGCACCTCACACACCCACAGCCGGCCCAGCTACCGTAAACAACCGTGAGCACCCTCGCGCGGGCCAAACACCAGGCCAAGGCGCACCCCCTGGCCCTGGACGCCGTCCTCGCCCTCGCCGTCCTGGTCTGCATGGTCGCCGGCTCGTTCGTCGAACCCCGCCACCGCGACAGCGTCAGCTGGGCCCTGCGCACCCCCGACTCCCTCAGCCTCGTCCTCATGGCCCTCGGCGCCGCCGCCCTGGTCTTCCGCCGCCGCGCTCCCATGACGGTCCTGGCCCTCACCGGCAGCCTCTCGGTCGTCGAGTCCCTCACCGGCGATCCCCGCACCCCCGTCGCGATGTCCGCCGTCATCGCGCTCTACACCGTCGCCTCCACCACCGACCGCCCCACCACCTGGCGCGTCGGGCTGCTCACCATGACCGTGCTGACCGGCGCCGCCATGTCGGCCGGCTCCCTGCCCTGGTACGCCCAGGAGAACCTCGCGATCTTCGCCTGGACCGGCATCGGCGCCACCGCGGGCGACGCCGTCCGCAGCCGCCGCGCCTTCGTCCAGGCCATCCGGGAGCGCGCGGAACGGGCCGAGCGCACCCGCGAGGAGGAGGCCCGCCGTCGCGTCGCCGAGGAACGCCTGCGCATCGCCCGGGACCTGCACGACGTCGTCGCCCACCACATCGCCCTGGTCAACGTGCAGGCCGGGGTCGCCGCCCACGTCATGGACAAGCGCCCCGACCAGGCCAAGGAAGCCCTCGGGCACGTCCGCGAGGCCAGCCGCTCCGCGCTCAACGAACTCCGCGCCACCGTCGGCCTGCTCCGGCATTCCGACGAC
The DNA here is from genome assembly GCF_040302345.1 of Streptomyces sp. NPDC126510. Classification (NCBI taxonomy): domain Bacteria; kingdom Bacillati; phylum Actinomycetota; class Actinomycetes; order Kitasatosporales; family Streptomycetaceae; genus Streptomyces; species Streptomyces sp. NPDC126510. Next base: position 70,465 of record NZ_JBEORR010000035.1, read on the forward strand.
CCCGAGGCCCCCACCGAACCCGCCCCGGGCCTGGACCGCCTCGACGAACTCACCGGCACCTTCCGCAACGCCGGCCTGCACATCGAGGTCGCCCGCGCCGACCAGGGCACCACCCTGCCCGCGGCCGTCGACCTGGCCGCCTACCGGATCATCCAGGAGGCCCTCACCAACGTGCAGAAGCACGCCGGGCCCCAGGCCAAGGCCGAGGTCAGCGTCGTCCGCGTCGGACCGCACATCGAGATCACCGTGCTCGACGACGGCAGCGGCGAGCACGAGGCCCAGGACGGCGGCGGCCACGGACTGCTCGGCATGCGCGAACGCGTCACCGCCCTGCGCGGCACCCTCACCACCGGTCCCCGCTACGGCGGCGGTTTCCGCGTCCATGCCATCCTGCCGGTGAAGAACCGCACACCGACCGGGGAGGACCCCGCATGACCATCCGTGTCCTGCTCGCCGACGACCAGGCGCTGCTGCGCAGCGCCTTTCGTGTGCTCGTCGACTCCGAGCCCGACATGGAGGTGGTCGCAGAGGCCTCCGACGGCGCGGAAGCGGTCCGGCTGACGAAGGAGCAGCGGGCCGACGTGGTGCTCATGGACATCCGCATGCCCGGCACCGACGGTCTCGCCGCGACCCGCATGATCAGTGCCGACCCCGACCTCGCCGCCGTCCGGGTCGTCATCCTGACGACCTTCGAGGTCGACGACTACGTCGTGCAGTCGCTGCGGGCCGGCGCGTCCGGCTTCCTCGGCAAGGGCTCCGAACCCGAGGAGCTGCTGAACGCCATCCGCATCGCCGCCGGCGGCCAGGCCCTGCTCTCCCCGGCGGCCACCACGGGCCTGATCGCCCGGTTCCTCGCCACGCAGGACCCGGCCGACGACGACCGCGACCCGGCCCGCGGCGAACGCCTCGACTCGCTCACCGTCCGCGAACGCGAGGTGCTGGTCCTGGTCGCCGGCGGGCACTCCAACGACGAGATCGCCGAGCGTCTCGAAGTCAGCCCACTGACGGTGAAGACGCACGTCAACCGGGCCATGGCCAAGCTGGGCGCCCGGGACCGCGCCCAGCTCGTGGTCACCGCGTACGAGTCCGGCCTGGTCCGTCCAAGGGTGGAGTGAACGCGCCCCGGCCGTACTGCGGCCGGAGTATGCGCCGCATAAGGATTTGGACCTGGGGCCTACGAAACCCCGGTTCCCCATGGCGCAGGGTGTAGGGGCGGGCGCTCATCTGCGCGTCCGCTGCCGCTTCTGCCGTTAACAGAAGAGAGACCCTCACCCATGTCCTGGCTGTCCAGGTTCAGCCTCGCGCAACGGGCCTTGATCGGACTGATCTCGATCATCGCGCTCGTCTTCGGGGCGATCGCGATACCCCAGCTCAAGCAGCAGCTGCTGCCCACCATCGATCTGCCCATGGTGTCCGTGTTGGCGCCTTACCAGGGCGCGTCCCCGGACGTGGTCGAGAAGCAGGTCGTCGAACCCATCGAGGACACCCTCGAAGCCGTCGACGGCATCAGCGGCGTCACCTCCACCGCCAGCGAGGGCAACGCCGTGATCATGGCGTCCTTCGACTACGGCAACGGCACCGAGCAGCTGGTCGCCGACGTCCAGCAGGCCGTCAACCGGGCCCGGGTGCAGCTCCCGGACGACGTCGACCCGCAGGTCGTAGCCGGTTCCACGGACGACATCCCGACGGTCGTCCTCGCCGTCACCTCCGGCCGCGACCAGCAGGCCCTGGCCGACCAGCTCGACAAGACCGTCGTGCCCGACCTGAAGAGCATCGACGGCGTCGGCCAGGTCACCGTCGACGGTGTGCGCGACCTCCAGGTCACCGTCACGCCCGACGACGCGAAGCTCGCGAAGGCGGGCCTGACCCCGCAGTCCCTCTCCCAGGCGCTCCAGGCGGGCGGCGCGACCGTCCCGGCCGGCTCCTTCGACGAGGACGGCGCCAACCGCACGGTCCAGGTCGGCGGCGGCCTGACCTCGCTCGAGCAGATCCAGGACCTGATGGTCAAGGGCGAGCCCGGCAAGGGCAAGCCGGTGCGGCTCGGTGCCGTCGCCACCGTGAAGCAGCAGGAGGCCACGGCCGACTCCATCACCCGCACCGACGGCAAGCCGAGCCTGTCGGTCGCCTTGACGATGGACCGCGACGGCAGCGCGGTCGCCATCTCCGACGCCGTCCAGGACAAGCTCCCGGACCTCCGCAAGGACCTCGGGTCGGGCGCGCGCCTCACGGTCGTCAGCGACCAGGGCCCGGCCGTGTCCAAGTCCATCAAGGGTCTGACCACCGAGGGCGCGCTCGGTCTGCTCTTCGCGGTCCTGGTGATCCTCGTCTTCCTGGCCTCGATCCGCTCGACCCTCGTGACGGCGGTGTCCATCCCGCTGTCCGTGGTCCTCGCCCTGATCGTGCTGTGGACGCGCGACCTGTCGCTGAACGTCCTCACCCTGGGCGCCCTGACCATCGCCATCGGACGCGTCGTCGACGACTCGATCGTGGTCCTGGAGAACATCAAGCGCCACCTCGGCTACGGCGAGGAGCGCCACTCGGCGATCCTCAACGCGGTCCGCGAGGTCGCGGGCGCGGTGACGTCCTCGACGCTCACCACGGTCGCCGTGTTCCTGCCGATCGGCCTGGTCGGCGGCATGGTGGGCGAGCTGTTCGGCTCGTTCAGCCTGACCGTGACGGCCGCGCTGCTGGCGTCCCTCCTCGTCTCCCTGACGGTCGTGCCGGTGCTGTCGTACTGGTTCCTGCGCCCGCCCAAGGACACCCCCGAGGACGCGGCCGAGGCCCGCCGGCTCGCGGAGGAGAAGGAGGCGAAGAGCCGCCTCCAGCGCCTCTACGTCCCCGTCCTGCGCTTCGCGACCCGCCGCCGTCTGACCAGCGTGGCCCTCGCGGTCGTGGTCCTGGTCGGCACGTTCGGCATGGCGCCGCTGCTGAAGACGAACTTCTTCGACCAGGGCGAGCAGGAGGTCCTCACCGTCAAGCAGGAGCTGAAGCCCGGCACCAGCCTGGCCGCGACGAACGCCCAGGCCAAGAAGGTCGAGCGGCTGCTCGCCGGCACCGAGGGCGTGAAGGACTACCAGGTCACGGTCGGCTCGTCCGGCTTCATGGCGGCCTTCGGCGGCGGCACGGACACCAACCAGGCCTCGTACCAGGTCATGCTCGACGACTCGGCGTCCTACGAGGACGTCCAGAGCAGCATCGAGAAGGGCCTGGCCGGCCTGAAGGGCATCGGCACGACCACGGTCGCCGCCGGTGACGGCTTCGGCAGCCAGGACCTCAGCGTGGTCGTGAAGGCCGCCGACGCCGACGTGCTGCGCACCGCGTCCGAGGAGGTCCGCAAGTCGGTCGCCTCCCTCGACGACGTCACGGACGTCTCCAGCGACCTCGCGACCAGCGTGCCGCGCATCTCGGTCAAGGCCAACGACAAGGCGGCCGCGGCCGGATTCGACGACCAGACCCTCGGGGCCGCCGTCGCCCAGGCCGTCCGCGGCACCACCGCGGCCAAGGCGGTCCTGGACGACACCGAGCGCGACGTCGTCATCCGCTCGGCCAAGCCCGCCAAGACCCTGAAGCAGCTTCAGGACCTGCGCCTGGGCGGCGCGGTGAAGCTCGGCGACATCGCCACGGTGAAGCAGGTCGACGGCCCGGTCTCGATGACCCGCATCGACGGCCAGCGCGCGGCCACCATCACCGCGAAGCCGACCGGCGACAACACCGGAGCGGTCAGCGCCCAGCTCCAGTCGAAGATCGACGCGCTGAAGCTCCCGGACGGCGCCACGGCGTCGATCGGCGGTGTCTCCGAGGACCAGGACGAGGCGTTCGCCAACCTGGGCCTGGCGATGCTGGCGGCCATCGCGATCGTCTTCATGCTGCTGGTCGGCACCTTCAAGTCCCTGGTCCAGCCGCTGATCCTGCTCGTCTCCATCCCGTTCGCCGCCACCGGCGCGATCGGCCTGCTGATCGCCACCGGCACCCCGATGGGCGTGCCCGCGATGATCGGCATGCTGATGCTGATCGGCATCGTGGTGACGAACGCGATCGTGCTGATCGACCTGATCAACCAGTACCGCAAGCAGGGCCACGGCGTCGTCGAGGCCGTGATCGAGGGCGGCCGGCACCGGCTGCGCCCGATCCTGATGACCGCACTGGCGACGATTTTCGCCCTGCTGCCGATGGCCCTCGGCATCACCGGCGAGGGCGGTTTCATCGCCCAGCCGCTGGCCGTGGTCGTGATCGGCGGTCTGGTGACGTCGACCCTGCTCACCCTCCTGCTCGTCCCGACGCTCTACGCGATGGTCGAACTCCGCAAGGAGCGCCGGGCGAAGAAGCGCGCGGCGAAGAAGGGCCTCCCGGCCCAGCGGACGGACACGACGGAGCCGGAGCACGCGGGCGTGTGACGGCCTGACCCGGCGGCGGCCGGGCACCGGATCTCCACGTCCGGTGCCCGGCCGCCGCCTTGTCCCGTTACGTATCCTGTGGCCCTCGAACGGCTCTACGGGGGAAGGGGATTCGGGCGTGCCGCTGCACAGCGACGACCCGAAGTCGGTCGGCGGCTACCGGCTGCTCGACCGGCTCGGGGCCGGAGGCATGGGCGTCGTCTACCGGGCCAGAGCCCGTTCGGGCCGCGACGTGGCCATCAAGGTGGTGCACGCCCAGTACGCCGCGGACCCCGTCTTCCGGGCCAGGTTCCGGCAGGAGATCGCGGCGGTCCGCAAGGTCAGCGGAGCCTTCACGGCACCGGTCCTGGACACGGACCCCGACGCGGCGCGGCCCTGGATGGCCACCCAGTACGTGCCCGGCCCCTCGCTCGCCCGGCGGATCCGCGACCGGGGCGCCCTGGCGGACGCCGAGCTGCGCGGCCTGGCCCTGGGGCTGGTGGAGGCGCTGCGGGACATCCACCGGGCGGGGGTGGTCCACCGTGACCTCAAACCTGCCAACGTCCTGCTGGCCGAAGACGGCCCCCGCGTCATCGACTTCGGCATCTCCCGCGCGGCGGAGAACCACCAGACGCTCACCGAGACCGGCCAGATGATCGGCACACCGCCTTTCATGTCCCCGGAACAGCTCGTCGACGCCCGCGCGGTCGGCCCGGCGTCGGACGTCTTCTCCCTCGGGTCCCTGCTGGTCTACGCCGTCACCGGACGCGGCCCCTTCGACGCGGACAGTCCCTATCTGACGGCGTACCGGGTGGTGCACGACGAACCCGTGCTCGACGGGGTGGAACCACGGCTGCGCGCCCTGCTGGAGAGCTGCCTGGCCAAGGACGCCGCGGACCGGCCCGGACTCGACGAGCTGGCAGGGGAGTTCGCCTCGGCCCTGGCCGGTACGGAGCCGGACGACTCGCCCACGGTGCCCCTGCGCGACGACCGGCCGGACCGGCCGGAACCCCGCCCCATGCCCCCTGCCGATGCCAGGGACTCCACGGCGCCCGCCCGCTGGGCGCGTTCCCGGCCGGTGACGGCCGCGATCGGCACCGTCGGTGCGCTCGTGCTCGCCCTGACGGCGTACTCCCTGACGGACGCGGGACAGGCCGACGGGGACGCCCCCCAAGCCTGGCGGCCCTGGCAGACCACCGTCCACGAGACCGCCCCGCGTGGCGCCCGGCGGGCACTCGACCTCCCGCACGCCGAAGCCCCCGTGCCGGGCTGTCAGGTGGCCGCGGGCGCGGTCTACTGCGGCGGCTACCGGACCCTGCCCGTACGTCTGGACGGACGCACGGGCAGGACCGTCTGGCGGGCCGATGCCACACCCGCCGGGACCGGCGAGGGGGCGTACTCCTCCACCGTCCTCGGGGTCCGGGACGGCACCGTGCTGGTGCGTCAGGTCGTGTCACGCGAATCTCCCGGCGCCGAGGCGACGAGCGTCGTGGCTCTCGACGCCGCGACCGGCGAGCGGCTGTGGGCGCGGGCGGTCGACGAGGTGAACGCCACCGCGGTCGTCGCCGGCGATCTGGTGGTGCTGCCCGACGGCGGCGGCCGCTCACTGACCGCGCGTTCGCCGCGCACCGGGACCGAGCGCTGGACGGCGCCCTTGCCCTCCGGCCACGCCTGCGGCCCCATCACGGCCGGCGGGTCCCTCCACCTGCAGTGCTTCGGGCAGACGGCGGGAGACCGCCAGGAGTCCCTCGTCGTCACGCTCGACCTCGGCGACGGCACGGCACGCCGACTGCCCCTGCCGACGCCGGACACCGACCTGCTCGGGGTCTACGACGGACAGCTGGTCCTGCTGAAGGAGAGCCGGGAGCAGGGGCCGGGCGGTGACACGGCGTACGAGGAAATCGTGATGATGGACGCAACGGGCTCTCTCGCCCTGACGAAGACGGCCGAGGTGTACCACGGGCGGGCGACCCTGAGGGGCGGAACCCTGTGGTTCACCTCGTCGGACGGCGAGGTGACCGCCGTGTCCCCCGCGTCGGGCCGGACGCTGTGGCGGACCCGGAGCGGAGTCCGGGAGCCGGGCCCGGTCCGGTACGACGAGCGCACGCGCACCTTGTACCTGGCGGGCACCGACGGTCGCGTGGCCGGTCTCGACGCCCGCACGGGCGACCGGCTGTGGCGGACGCAGCCGCGTGCCGAGGGCGAAGAGACCTCCGGTGAGGGTCCCGAGGTGCTGGTCGACGGGCGCACGCTGGTGGTGCCCGCACCGGGCGGCGGTGTGTTCGGCCTCGATCCCGCCCACCCCGAGCGGAAACCGCACTCGGGGTGACGGCGGGCCGGACGACGGCTACGGCAGCGCCAGCATCCGCTCCAGAGCCAGCTTGGCGAACGCCTCCGTCTCCTTGTCCACCTCGATGCGGTTGACCAGGTTGCCCTCGGCCAGGGACTCCAGGGCCCAGACCAGGTGGGGGAGGTCGATGCGGTTCATGGTCGAGCAGAAGCAGACCGTCTTGTCGAGGAAGACGATCTCCTTGCCCTCGGGAGCGAAACGGTTCGCCAGGCGGCGGACCAGGTTCAGCTCCGTGCCGATGGCCCACTTGGAGCCGGCCGGCGCGGCCTCCAGGGCCTTGATGATGTACTCCGTCGAACCGACGTAGTCCGCCGCGGCGACGACCTCGTGCCTGCACTCGGGGTGCACCAGGACGTTCACGCCCGGGATCCGCTCGCGCACGTCGTTCACCGAGTCCAGGCTGAAGCGGCCGTGCACCGAGCAGTGGCCGCGCCACAGGATCATCTTCGCGGCCCGCAGCTCGTCGGCCGTCAGCCCGCCGTTCGGCTTGTGCGGGTTGTAGAGGACGCAGTCCTCCAGGGACATGCCCATGTCCCGCACGGCGGTGTTGCGGCCGAGGTGCTGGTCGGGCAGGAAGAGGACCTTCTCGCCCTGCTCGAACGCCCAGTCCAGGGCCCGCTCGGCGTTGGACGAGGTGCAGATCGTGCCGCCGTGCTTGCCGGTGAACGCCTTGATGTCGGCGGAGGAGTTCATGTACGAGACGGGCACGACCTGCTCGGCTATGCCGGCCTCGGTCAGCACGTCCCAGCACTCGGCGACCTGCTCGGCCGTCGCCATGTCGGCCATCGAGCAGCCGGCGGCCAGGTCGGGCAGGACGACCTTCTGGTCGTCGGACGTCAGGATGTCCGCGGACTCCGCCATGAAGTGCACGCCGCAGAAGACGATGTACTCGGCCTCCGGGCGGGCGGCCGCGTCCCGGGCGAGCTTGAACGAGTCACCCGTCACGTCGGCGAACTGGATGACCTCGTCACGCTGGTAGTGGTGGCCGAGCACGAAGACCTTGTCCCCGAGCTTCTCCTTCGCCTTGCGGGCGCGCTCCACCAGGTCCGGGTCGGACGGCGAGGGCAGGTCGCCGGGACACTCCACACCGCGCTCGCTCTTCGGGTCGGCCTCACGGCCGAGGAGCAGCAGGGCGAGGGGCGTCGGCTGGACGTCGAGCTCCTGGGTCTGGGCGGTGGTCACCACACGCACCCTTTCTGTTTCTGCGACTTTTCGTCGATTTGACGCTATCTATCATAACCGCTTCACGTCACTTTGACGATGGCCATAGCGTCGGTGTGACGTGAATCCCGGTGAGCCGCCGTTCATTCCCGGGAACACCCGGAAAGAGCCGTTTTCCGGTTCCCGGCGCGTGTGCGAGCATGAAAAGGAGCCGGGATCGAGAGCCCGGCCCGGAATGAATCCGCGGCCCCGCCGGTTGCAACCGTCGGCAAGCAGTCTCCGTACAACCCGGGAGAGATGTAGATGTCCGTATCGGACGAGACCAGCACCGTCACCGACGGCATCATCCTGACCGACGCCGCCGCGTCCAAGGTCAAGGCGCTGCTCGACCAGGAAGGCCGCGAGGACCTCGCGCTGCGCGTCGCCGTCCAGCCCGGCGGCTGCTCCGGCCTGCGCTACCAGCTCTTCTTCGACGAGCGCGCCCTCGACGGCGACGTCGAGAAGGACTTCGGCGGTGTGAAGGTCGTCACCGACCGCATGAGCGCCCCGTACCTGGGCGGTGCCACGATCGACTTCGTGGACACCATCGAGAAGCAGGGCTTCACGATCGACAACCCGAACGCGACGGGCTCCTGCGCCTGCGGCGACTCCTTCAGCTGAGCCTGCCGAGCCGCCTCCGGCGGCCGCGGACACGACGAAGGCGGCGGCCCCCTCCGACGGGGCCGCCGCCTTCGTGTCGCATCGCCGCGCCTACCGCTCCTGCGTCGGGGGAGCCGGCAGCCGCGCGCCCTCCTTCGCCAGCGGCACCGCCTTGCCGTCCGCGTTCACGACGGCCCGGTCACCGAGCGGCTCGTCCAGCCGCACGGTCTCCTGGAACTGCTTGGCGATCATGACGCAGACCTTGTCCGGCCACGGCGTCGACGTCACGGAGACCGTCACCTCGTCGCCCTTCTCGCTCGCCTTCACGTCGTAGTCGGCGCACACGCCGCCCGTGAAGGTCACCGTCAGCTCCGCGCCCTCGGCCCGGTAGCCGTCCACCTTCACCTCACGGGGTCCCGGAGCCGACGTCGGCCCGTCACCGGGCTTGCTCGGCTCGGGGGACGCCAGGTACTTCGGCTCCACCGCCGGGTACGTCACCGTGAACGGGTCCTTCGCGCCCGGCGCCGTCACCTCGAACAGCCAGGACGGCACCAGCGCCTGCCGCCCGTCCACAACATGCGTGGCCAGCCCGAACACCGCCTTCTCGACCGTCACGGTGTCCCCGGGAGCGCCGCTCGCCGGCTGCCCGCAGGGCTGCTCGAGCCGGTCCTTCAGCGGCACGGGGCTGGCGCAGCCGCCGATGCCCATCCGGTGGTCGCTCGTGGGCTGCCCTTCCATCAGCTTCAGCGCCTTCCCGGCACCGACCACGGGGTAGGTGTCGCCCCTCACCGGCGCTTTCAGCTGTCCGCTGCCGCCGACGACCTCGCCGTCCTGGCCGACCGTGATCCCGGTCGTCCAGCCGTATGTGGGCAGTCCGCCGACCGCGGGATCGGCGTTCACCACCCGCTGGGCCCCCATGACCTGGCTCGCGTCGACCTTCGCGTCGTCCTGACCCACCGCCTTCAGCACGGGTGCCGCGGCCTTCTCGGCCACCTCCTCCGTCACCGGCGTGCCACCGGACTGCGGAGCCGTGCAGGTGTCGGTGCCCTTGCAGTTGTCCGTGGCCGGGGCGTACCGGCTGAACGTCCAGGATCCCGGCGCCTGCCGATTCACCTGGAGGCTCGGCCCGGACCCGTCCTGGCCCCCGATCTTCCAGGCCTCACCCTGCGCCACCGGTGCCCCCTCGACGCCCAGGGCCTTCGCCAGCCGGGCCACGTCCGCCTCGGTGACCTCGCCCCGCGCCCGGTACACCGGCGCCTCGCCGGGGCCGTCGGGCAGGGTGCCGTCGACGCGGTAGGTGGCGCCGTAGGGGTTGGGCTCGCCGGGCGCGATGCCGTTGCCGCCGCCCGCCGTGGACTCGGAGTAGCCGTCGAGCGCGAGCGGCGGGGGAGTGTCGTCCCCACCGGGCGCACCGGACGTCGTGCCGCCGTCCGGCCCAGTGGCGGCGTTGGAAGCGAGCCAGGCCCCGCCACCGCCGATCAGCAGCACCGCGGCGGCGACGGAGGCGATGATCGCGGGCGTACGGGGGCGGCCGCCGCCGCGGCGGACCAGGTCCTCCTCGTCGCGGGGCAGGTCACCGACGGGCGCGGGGATGACGCGGGGGAGGGCCGCTCCGACGCCGGTGTCGGCCCCCGCCGCGGCTTCCTCGGCGTCCGTGGCGGCTTCGCTGTCCGGGGACGGGGACGGGGACGGCTCGGCGTCGCCTTGCCGGTCCTCGGTGGTCGCAGCGGACTCGCCGCCGTCCCGCATGCCTTCGGGTGCGTCCGCCCCCGCGGCCTCCGGCGAGCCGGATTCCACGACTGTCGGAGCGGGGGCCTCGGCGGCCTGCCTGTCGTCAGCCGAGCCCTCGGGAGACCTGGCGACCCCTTCGGCCCCTTCTGCCCCGTCGGACTCGGCGGCATCCGCCGACGCCCCGGCCTCGGCCGACTCACCTGCTTCCGCAGGTGCCTCAAGACCCTCCGACCCCTCAGCCGCCGCCCCGGCCGCCTCCGTGCCCGGCTCCTCGGCCTTCGGGGCGTCCGCGGTGGCGCCGGCCGCTTCCCTGGCGTCGGCGTCGTTGTCGGGTCGCTCGGTGTTCACCGCATCGCTCCTTCGGCTGCACAGCTGTCCCATGGGACCCTGCCCGGTCGCACACGGACCGCTGATGGGTCGTATCCCGCCTCCCCTTTACGGGGGACAGCGATGGGACGCAGCGGGGGAGCACACGGTTCCCGCCCGTGCGCCGTTCAGTCCCCGTAGTCGGACATCGCGTCGAGCAGCCGCGCCGACGCCGGAGGAACGGACACACCGTGGATCAGGGCCGGGGAGACCGGTCGGGAAGCGATCCGGGGGACCGCCCAGTGCGGAGCCATCCGTGCCCCGTCACCCGGCAGCGAGGCCAGATCGCCTTCGAGATCGACCGGAACGGGCGCATGGACCTTGAGGTTCGTCATAGCGGCACCGTAGGCACGGTCGAGCTCACCGAGAAAGATCTACTATCGGGTAGTTTCGCTGCCTTCAGAGCTGCCCAGCCACCCGATAGCGTGAACCGTCAAGGTCCGCCTCCCTCAGGAGAATCCACGCCGTGCGCATCGCAGTCACCGGCTCCATCGCCACCGACCACCTCATGACCTTCCCCGGCCGCTTCGCCGACCAGTTCGTAGCGGACCAGCTGCACACGGTCTCGCTGTCGTTCCTGGTCGACAAGCTGGACGTCCGCCGCGGCGGCGTCGCCGCGAACATCGCGTTCGGCATGGGGCAGCTCGGCACCCGCCCGATCCTGGTCGGCGCGGCGGGCGCGGACTTCGACGAGTACCGGGCCTGGCTCGACCGGCACGGCGTCGACACGGAGTCCGTCCGCATCTCCGACACCCTGCACACCGCTCGCTTCGTGTGCACGACCGACGCCGACCACAACCAGATCGGCTCCTTCTACACCGGCGCCATGAGCGAGGCCCGCCTCATCGAGCTGAAGACCGTCGCCGACCGCGTGGGCGGTCTCGACCTGGTCTCCATCGGCGCCGACGACCCGGAGGCCATGCTGCGCCACACGGAGGAGTGCCGCTCCAGGAAGATCGCGTTCGCCGCCGACTTCTCCCAGCAGATCGCCCGGATGGACGGCGAGGAGATCCGCATCCTGCTGGAGGGGGCGACCTACCTCTTCTCCAACGAGTACGAGAAGGGCCTCATCGAGACCAAGACCGGCTGGAGCGACGCGGAGATCCTCTCCCGCGTGGGCCACCGGGTGACCACCCTCGGCGCACGCGGCGTACGCATCGAGCGGGCCGGCGAGGACCCCATCGAGGTCGGCACGCCCGACGAGGAGCGCAAGGCCGACCCGACGGGCGTCGGCGACGCCTTCCGCGCCGGGTTCCTCTCCGGTCTGGCCTGGGGCGTCTCCCTGGAGCGTGCCGCGCAGGTCGGCTGCATGCTGGCGACCCTCGTCATCGAGACGGTGGGCACGCAGGAGTACCAGCTGCGGCGCGGGCACTTCATGGAGCGGTTCACCAAGGCGTACGGGGACGAGGCCGCGGAAGAGGTTCGGGGACATCTGGGCTGATCTGCCGCCCTCGGGGGTGTGGGGGCTGGTCGCGCCCCGCGGCGGCAGCCGCATGTCGACACAGCCCCGCGCCCCCGGAAGAGGGGTTGGTCAGCTCACCCGGCGGACCAGGTAAGCGGATCCCTGTTCCGCCGGCTCCTCGCCCACGTACTCCTGGCCCCGCATCTCGCACCACGCCGGGATGTCCAGGCGGGCCGCCTCGTCGTCCGACAGGACCCGGACCAGGCCACCCACGGGGACGTCACCGATGACCTTGGCGAGTTCGATGACCGGGATCGGGCACCTCTTGCCCAGGGAATCCACGACGAGCACGTCGGCCTCCCGCACCACCGTCTCCGAGACCGGCGCCCCCAGCTTCTCCCGCACCGCCGCCACCGCCCGGGGGAGCACCTCCAGGAACCTCGCCACCTCCTCCTCGGCCGCCCCGAGCGGCAGCGAAACCCGCACATTTCCCTCACTCAGCACGCCCATCGCCCGCAGCACATGGCTCGGCGTCAGCGTGCTGCTCGTGCAGGACGATCCGGACGAGACCGAGAAACCCTCGCGGTCCAGCTCGTGCAGCAGCGCCTCGCCGTCGACGTAGAGACAGGAGAAGGTGACGACCCCGGGCAGCCGGCGCACCGGATCACCGACGACCTCGGCGTCGGTCACCAGCTGCGGCACCCGCACCCGGATCCGGTCCGTCAGCTCCCGCAGGCGCACCGCCTCCTCGGCCGCCTCGGCCCGTACGGCCCTCAGCGACGCGGCCGCCGCCACGATCGCCGGGATGTTCTCGAAACCGGGCGCCCGCCCCGACTCCCGCTCGTCCACCGGCCCTTGCGCCGCGAACCGGACACCCTTGCGCACGACCAGCAGTCCCACCCCGGACGGCCCGCCCCATTTGTGCGCACTGCCCGTGAGCAGCGACCAGCCCCCTTCCACCGGCCTCCATCCCAGGGACTGCGCCGCGTCCACCAGCAACGGCACCCCGGCCTCCCGGCAGAGCTCCGCCACCGCCGCGACCGGCTGCTCCGTCCCCACCTCGTGGTTGGCCGACTGCAGACAGGCCAGAGCGGTGTCCCCGCGCAGGGCCTCGCCGTAGACGGCCGGGTCCACCGCCCCGCCCCGGTCGACGGGCACCTGGGTGACGGACCCGCCGTCCGCCTCGTGCGCCTCGGCCGAATGGAGTACAGAGGAGTGTTCGACGGCTGACACGATCAGGTGGCGCCCGGTCCGCCGCCGCCCGGCCAACGCCCCCGCAACGCCCGTGTGCACGGCACGGCTTCCGGACGAGGTGAACACCAGCTCGTCCGCCCGGCACCCCACCGCCTCGGCGGCAGCCTCCCGCGCCGCGTCGAGCAGCATCCGGGCCCGACGCCCCTCCCTGTACAACCGCGCGGGATCCGCCCACCCTTCATCGAGGGAGGCCAGCAGAGCCTGCCGAGCAACAGGATGAAGCGGAGCACTGGAAGCAGCATCGAAGTAACCCACACGGCAACGCTAGAACGCCCGGCCGGGGAACGCCCTCAAAGGGGCGCGGGGAACTGCGCGAACAGCCACAAACCACCCGCAGCCGCCAATTCAGCGAACCGCCCGGGTGAGTAGGCACCCCTCCCCGAGAACCCCCGGAGGGCGTCGGCTAGGGTTTGGTCCGCATAAACATCCAAACCCCTGCCCGACGCAGGGCCGCGACCGACCAGCGAGAAGGCCAGGCCGCAGCCGATCCGCGCGGGCGAGACTCTCGGGAAGGCGCTACGTGAGTCCCAACGGCTCCGACCGCTCGCCGCGGCGCCCGATGCGGCGGAAGCTGCTGCAGGCACTGACCGCGGGCCTGGTCTTGGCGACAGCCACCGGTTGCTCGTACAACTGGGAAGACTTCCCCCGCCTTGGTATGCCCACCCCGACCACGGAAGAGGCTCCCCGGATCCTCTCCCTGTGGCAGGGTTCCTGGGCGGCTGCGCTCGCCGTCGGCGTGCTGGTGTGGGGTCTGATCCTGTGGAGTGCTTTCTTCCACCGGCGCAGCCGCACCAAGGTCGAAGTTCCTCCGCAGACCCGGTACAACATGCCCATCGAGGCGCTGTACACCGTGGTTCCGCTCATCATCGTCTCGGTGCTGTTCTACTTCACCGCCCGTGACGAGTCCGAGCTCCTCAGCCTCAAGAAGAAGCCCGACGTCACGGTCAACGTGGTCGGCTTCCAGTGGAGCTGGTGCTTCAACTACATCGAGCCGGTCGCCGGTTCCACCGGGGACGCCAAGACCTCGAAGGACCTGGACGCGATCCCGGACCGGTTCAAGAAGGACTTCCCGGCCGACGCCGGCGGCGTCTACGACTGCGGCACCCCCGGCACGCGAAACCCGCAGACGGGCAACCCGGGCCCGACCCTGTGGCTGCCCAAGGGCAAGACGGTCCGCTTCATCCTCACCTCGCGTGACGTCATCCACTCCTTCTGGGTGGTGCCGTTCCTGATGAAGCAGGACGTCATCCCGGGCCACACCAACGCCTTCGAGGTGACCCCCAACAAGGAGGGCACCTTCATGGGCAAGTGCGCCGAGCTCTGCGGCGTCGACCACTCTCGGATGCTGTTCAACGTGAAGGTCGTCTCCCCCGAGCGCTACGAGCAGCACCTCAAGGACCTCGTGGACAAGCAGCAGAACGGTTACGTTCCTGCCGGCATCGCGCAGACGAGCCACGAGAAGAACCGGGAGACGAACAACCTGTGAGCATCCTCAACGAACCCCAGGGTGCCGCGGCAGCAGGGTCCCACTACCAGGACGAGCTGCCGGTCAGGCGCCAGAACCGCGGCAGTGTCGTGGTCAAGTGGCTGACGACGACGGACCACAAGACGATCGGCACGATGTACCTCGCCACGTCTTTCGCGTTCTTCGTCATCGGCGGCGTGATGGCGCTGCTGATGCGCGCCGAGCTCGCCCGGCCTGGTCTGCAGATCATGTCGAACGAGC
>NZ_JBEORR010000036.1:0-84479 GCF_040302345.1 Streptomyces sp. NPDC126510
CACCCGCTACGACAAACGCGCCCGCCACTACGAAGCCCTGGTCACCATCGCCTGCCTACGACTCTGGCTCTCCTGACTTTGCGGACACGACCTAGCGCCGGGCCGCTCCTGCCAGCTTCCGTACGGTCAGGGCGGCGGCTGCCGTGGTGAGGGCCGCGCCCATCCACCCCCGGTTCCGGGACAGCCACTGCTGCGGGCTGTCGTCCGTGGACTCGTCGTCGAAGCGCCCGTGGGCGCCGAAGTCCCGCCCGTGCGGCCCGTCCGCCGGGGACCACAGGTTCGCGGGTCCCTCGGGCGGGCCGTCCTCCTGCTGCGCGTCGACGTTGGTGCGGGCCAGGTAGCGGTCGAGCAGCCCGGGGGCCACCGCGTTGGCGAGGAGCGTGGCGGCGGTGGAGCCGCCCACCCAGTACTCCCGGCGCCGGGCGTGCGAGGACGCGTGCACGATGGCCCGGGCCGCGACCTCCGGCTGGTACACGGGCGCGACCGGCCGGGCCCGCCCGGGCATCCGGTTCAGCACCCAGTCGAACTGCGGGGTGTTGAGGCCCGGCAGCTGCACCATCGTGGTCCGCACCCCGCTGCGCGCGTGCAGCAGCTCGCAACGCAGCGACTCGTTGAACCCCTGGATCGCGTGCTTGGCCCCGCAGTACGCCGACTGCAGGGGAATTCCCCGGTAGGCGAGTGCGGAGCCGACCTGCACGATCGTGCCGCGGTTCCGCGGCAGCATGTGGCGCAGGGCGGCCCGGGTGCCGAACACGTAGCCCAGGTACGTCACTTCGGTCACGCGCCGGAATTCGTCCGGGGCGACCTCGGTGAAGGGTGCGAACACCCCGGTGAAGGCGTTGTTGACCCAGACGTCGATGTGACCGTACGCGTCGACGACCTGCTGGGCGGCGTCGTCGACGGCCTTGGCGTCGGAGACGTCCACGGGGACGACGAGCGCCTCGCCTCCGGCGTGTTCCACGTCGTCCGCCGCGGCGGCGAGTCCCTCACGGCCGCGGGCGAGCAGGGCGACCCTGTCGCCGCGGGCGGCGAAGGCCCGGACCGTGGCCCGGCCGACGCCGCCGCTGGCTCCGGTCACCACCACGACACGGCCGCGCCGGTGCGATGTCCCTGGTGTGCGCACCCGGCATCACACCCCGCGGTGGGGTACGTCCGGGTCGCCCGCCGGCCTCGGGGGCACGGGGCCCGGGGCGGCCGTCCCACCGGGCGGGGCGGGCGGCACCGGCGGATACGGCATGCCGCCGACCGCTTCGGCCGCACTCCGACGGGCGCCGTCCCCACCCGGCGCCGTACCGGCCGCGTGCCCCGTGCCCGGCCGCGACGGCCGGGCCATGCCGCGCAGCACGTAGGCGAGGCCGCCCAGGATCACGGCGGTGATCAGCGCGGCGGCCCAGTCGGGCAGGCCGAGGGCGAGGGCCAGCCCCACGGCGAGGGCGAGGGCCGCGCCCGCGTACAGGGCGAGCGCGCCGGACGCGGCGTACAGGGCGGCCTTGCGGCGCTGCTTGCGCGTCTGCTCGCGCAGCTCCTCCCGTACCGTCTCGCGCGCCACCTGTGCCAGCTCGTCGACGAGGTGCTTGTCCAGATGCTCCAGGTGATCCAACGGCTTCATACCCGGCCGGGTACCCTCGCCCCCCTGCGCGTAACTAGGCTCAGCCGTATGGAGATTCTGGGTGCCACACTGCGCGTCTGCGTCGACGACCTCGAGACCGCGATCCCCTTCTACGAGCGACTGGCGGGCGGCAGAGCCCAGCGCTTCGAGCGGGGAGGTGTCCAGGTCGCAGCGGTCGGCTGCTTCCTGCTGATGAGCGGCCCCCCGGCCGAACTGGAGGTGCTGCGCAAGGTCGCCGCGACGATCGCCGTGACGGACGTGGACGAGACCCACAAGGTGCTGACCGAGCTGGGGGCGCACATCGTCGCGGGCCCGATCGCCTCACCGGCGGGCCGCAACCTGATCGCCCTGCATCCGGACGGGTCGATCTACGAGTACGTGGACCGTCACGCGTAGGCGCCGCCGGGGCCTCAGTGCCGTCCCGGCCGCCCGGTGATCATCTCGGTGGTGATCGCCCAGCGTTCGTGGTCGCGCCAGGCCCCGTCGACGAAGAGCATCTTCGGCGAGAAGCCCTCCAGGCGGAACCCGCAGCCACGGGCCAGGGCGATCGACGCGGCGTTCCCCGGCTGGACGTTGATCTCCAGCCGGTGCAGCCGCATCGGGCCGAACGCGTACCCCACGACGAGGTCCAGCCCTTCGCGCATCAGCCCCCGCCCGGCGGCGTGCGCGAAGGCGCCGTAGCCCAGCGCCCCGGACTGGAAGCCGCCCTCGACGATGTTGTTGATGTTGATGAAGCCGCCGATGGCCCCGTCGTTCTTCTCGCAGACCAGGAACCCGGCCTTGGACGGGTCCTCGATCAGCCGGCCCGCGTAGGCGGTGTACGCCTGTGCCGTGGTGGGCGGGAAGAGCCACGGGTGGTGCAGGTCCGTGCTCTCCCGGGCGCGGGCGGTGAACTCGGCGCCGTCCTCGTGGGTGAAGTGGCGTATGCCCACCCGGGGACCTTCGGCGAGGTGGCGGGATGTGTGGTGCGGCACCCCGCCACAGTAACCGCGCCGGCTGTGTGTCCCCAGTCGGGGCGTCAGGAGCCGGCGACGGGCAGCCGCAGCATCCCGGTGTCGCGCGGCCCGCTGACCACGGTCACCGGCTTGATGCCGCGGTTGCCGAAGTACGCGTCGTCGCTCGCGGCGATCACGAACCGCAGCCGGTGCCCGGTCTCGTACCGGTGCACGATACCGGGCAGGGTGACGGTGAAGCTCTTGGTGACGTCCGGGACGCGCACGGGCGCGACCAGGCGGCGCACCAGGGTGCGGGTGCCGTCGGGGGCGACGTCGTACAGCTTGGCGAACAGCACGAGCCTGTCGGCCGCGTCGGAGCTGTTCTGGGTGCGCTCGGCCTTCGGGGAGACGACCTTGAGGGTGGCCCGGGGGGCGCCGACGACGTCGAGGGGGCGTTCCAGGGGCGCGCTCGTCCAGCCGAGGTAGGTGCCGTCGGCGTCGTACGGCGGTGGGTCCGGCAGCCCGACGAGACCGGCGATCGAGCTCTCCGAATGGCTGGTGGGGATCAGCCGGTTGGTGTAACCGCGGCTGCCGTGGGCGACCTTGCGGCGGTTGTCGACGAGCTTGCCGTCGCCGGAGAGGTACAGCGTGCGGCTGAGGGCCGGGAGCTCTTCGGCGGTGGCGTAGGTGTGGTCCGGGTCGGTGATCCAGTCGCGGTGGTAGGCGAACTCCGGCCCCGTGTCGGCGTGGGGCCGTTCGCGCAGGTACCGGTCGAACCAGGCGAGGACGCGCCGGCCGACGTAGCTGGTCTCCAGGTTGCCCTTGGTCAGGTCGAGTTCTCCTGCGGCGGCCGGGCCGGTGAGCCCGCCGCTGTGACCCCAGGACTGCCAGATCATCTTGACGGGTGTACCCCGGGCCTTCAGCGTCCGGTACGTCGCCGTCGCCTCGTTCAGGTTGAACAGGGTGTCGGCCTGCCCCTGGACCAGCAGGGTCGGCGTGTCGACGCGGTCGAGGTAGGACGCCGGGGAGACGCGGCGCGCGTAGGCGAGCAGCTCGGCCGTCCGGCCGGCCGGGTAGCTGTCGGAGTTGAGGGTGTGGACGGTCCGGCAGGCCTCGGTGACGAAGTGCAGGCAGGTCAGGGAATTGATGCGGGAGGGGTCGAGAGCGGGCTGGAGCAGCGGCTGGCCCTCGCCGACGAGGTAGAAGCCGTTCGTCCACTGCCACTTGAACACCCCGGGGACGTCCCCGCTGCCGACGGCGTTGTTGGGAGCGAGCGCGTACGCCAGGTCGTTCCAGGTGATCATCGGGACGAGCGCGTCGAGGCGGTGGTCGACGGCGGCCGTCGCGAGCTGGACGGCGCCGCCGTAGGAGCCGCCGATCATGCCGACGCGTGGGTCGCCGGGTGCGTCACGGGTGACGAAGTCGGCGGTGGTGCCGTCGTCGGCGGCGCGGGTGCCGCCCAGGAAGTCGACCAGCCGCGAGGCGGCGGCGCCGTCGATGTCCGGGTCGTCGAGGGAGATGAGACACCCGCTGCGGCCGAATCCGAGGCCGGAGTAGACGAGCGAGACGTAGCCGCGCAGGGCGAAGGCCTTGCCGACGGCGTCCGTCGAGCCGTCCGATTTGCTGCCGCCGAAGCCGTTCGTGCCGAGTACGGCGGGCGCCGGGTGGTCGCGGTCCACGCCCGCGGGACGGTACAGGTCGGCGTCGATCGTGCAGGCGCGGCCGCCCGCCCGCACGCTGAACTTCAGCGGCGTGACGGTGTAGGCGTCGGCCGCGGCCGACGGCGGGGTGAGGGCGAGGGGCACGGCCAGGGCGGCGCCCAGAGCGAGAGCGAGGGGTGCGCGGGTTCTGGGCACGCGTCGGAACACTCGGACCTCCACGGTGAGGGCAACCCGGATACCGACCAGTAGGTACCGGCCGCTTGTCATGGTGTGACACGTGTCAGAAGCCGTCAATCACCGAAACGAGGGTTCTTGACGGTATTTCAGGAGTACCGGCCGTCAGCTGAGGGCCGGTTCCTCCAGGGTCAACGTGCCCGACCCCGCGTCCAGTTCGGCCCTCACCCCAAGGGGCATGGTCAGCGCGCCCGCGCCGTGCCCGAACCCGAACTCCTCCACGACCGGAACACCCAGACCGCCGAGCCGGTCGGCGAGGACCGCACGCAGCTCCCCGTACGGTCCGCACCCCGCCCAGGAGCCGAGGACGATGCCGGCGACCCCGCCGAGCCAGCCGGTGCGCAGGAGTTGGGTCAGGTAGCGGTCCAGGCGGTACGGGCTCTCGCCGACGTCCTCCATCAGCAGCAGCCCGTCCCGCGCGCCGGGGTGGGCGTGCGGGGTGCCGAGGTCGCTCGCGAGCAGGCTGAGGCAGCCGCCGAGCGTGATGCCCCGGGCGCGGCCCGGTATCAGCGCGGCGCCGCCCGGGGGGACGGCCCTGATGACGCGCACGGACTCCGGCTCGAAGAGCGTGGCCCGCAGATGGTCCTGGGCCCGGGCGTTCTTGAGGAAGTCGACGCCGGCGGCCGCGGGCCCGTACAGGGTGGCCAGGCCCAGCCGGGTGGCGAACGCCTGGTGCAGGACGGTGATGTCGCTGAACCCGGCGAACACCTTCGGGCCCGCCGCCCGCATCGCCTCCCAGTCGAGCAGGTCGACCATGCGCTGCGCCCCGTACCCGCCGCGGGCGCACAGCACGGCCGCCACGGACGGATCGCACCATGCGCCCTGAAGGTCGGCGGCGCGCTGCTCGTCCGCGCCGGCCAGATAGCCCAACTCGCCGTGCCGGGCGAGCACATGGGGTGCCACCACGGGGTCGAGGTCCCAGCCGCGCAGGAGGTCGAGCCCGGCCTGGAGCCGCTCCTCGGGCACCGGCCCGCTCGGCGCGACGACGGCGACGCGGGCGCCGGGGGCGAGCCGGGGTGGTCGTACCAGCGGGTTCACCGGGCGAGCTCCAGGGTCGGGACACCGGGCGGGTCCAGGCGGAACACCTGGGCGTAGAGGGAGAGTTCGGCCTCCAGGGCGCGCACCATGGTCTCCGCCCTGCGGAACCCGTGCCCCTCCCCCGCGAAGGCGAGATAGGCGTGCGGCACCCTCCGGCCCTCCAGCCGGGCCAGGAACCGCTCGCACTGGACGGGCGGGCAGATGACGTCGTCCAGACCCTGGAGCAGCAGGAACGGCACGGCGAGGCGGTCGGCGTGGGCGGCGGGCGAGCGCTCGGCGTACCGGGCAGGCACCTCGGCGAGCGGCCCGATCAGGCTCTCCAGGTACCGCGACTCGAAGTCGTGGGTCCCGCCCGTGCCCCAGCCGGCCAGATCCAGGATGGGGTACTTGATGGTGCCGCAGGCGTAGACGTCGCTGGTGGTGAGCGAGGCGGCCGCGGTCCAGCCGCCCGCGCTGCCGCCCCGGACGGCGAGCCGACCGCGGTCGGCGGTGCCCTCGTCGGCGAGGGCCAGGGCGACCGCGGCGCAGTCCTCGACGTCCACCACGCCCCACTGCTCGCGCAGCCGCTCCCGGTAGGGGCGGCCGTATCCCGTGGAGCCGCCGTAGTTCACCTCGGCGACGCCGATGCCGCGCGAGGTGAAGTAGGCGATCTCCAGGTCGAGCACGAGCGGGGCCCGGCCGGTGGGCCCGCCGTGCGCCCAGACGACGTAGGGCGGCAGCTCGTCACCGGGCGCGACGCAGCCGGGGTGGTGCGGCGGGTAGATGTGGGCGTGGACGTCGCGCCCGTCCGGGCCGGTGAAGGTGCGGATCTGCGGCTCGGGGTAGTACGCGGGATCGACGGCGTCGTCGTGCTCGGCGCCGACGACCCGGGCCCGGCCGGTGCGGGCGTCCAGCTCGACGACCTCGTAGGCGCTGCGCGGGCTGGCCGCGACGGCGACGACGCGTTCGCCGTGGGCGGCGAGGGTGGGGGCGAACTCGGTCCAGGGCCCGGCGGCGTCGACGACCTCGCCGGTCTCGGGGTCCAGTACGCCGAGGGCGGTGGCGCCCCGGCCGTGCACGACGGCGATCAGACCGCTGTCGAGCGGGGTGAACCATCTCGAACCCAGCTTCCACAGCGCGCCGCCGAACTCCTCCTCCCGCGGGCACAGCGGCTGCCCGTCGAGGTAGAGGTTCCACCAGCCGGTGCGGTCGCTCGCGTGCAGCAGGCGTCCGTCGCGGGTCCAGTCGGCCTGGGCGATCGACTCACCGGGCCCGCCGGCCACGGCCCGGGTGCCACTCAGGGTGCCGTCGGGTGCGACCTCGGCGAGGAGCAGTTCGGTGCCGTCCCACGGCATGCGCGGATGGTCCCAGGCGAGCCAGGCGGCCCGGCGCCCGTCGGGCGAGAGCTTCGGCCCGGTCACGAACCGGTGCCGGCCGTCGGTGAGTTCGCGTACCGCGCCCCGGTCCTCGGCGGCCGATCCGTCCAGAGGGACGGCGGCCAGGACGCGGCGCACGTCGGTGGATCCGTCGCCGGTGAACTCCTCCAGCACGCACCACACCTCACCCCGTTCGGGCAGCGGCAGCGGCTCGGCCCAGCGCAGTCCCCCGCCCACGGCGGACACAGGGGTGAGCGGGCGGGGATCACCGTCCGGCTCGCAGCGGTACAGCCGCTGGTCGGCGAAGTTCACGAACACCACGAGCGGCCCGGCCTCGCCCTCGAGGGCGGCCCACGGGTGCCCGCCGTACTCGATGACCCGGCTGCGCACGTTCCACGGCGCGCGCAGCAGCGACTCCTCGCGGCCGTCGGCGTGCCGCCGCACCAGGGTGCGCCGGCCGCCCTCGGCGGGGCGCGGCTCCGTCCACCACACCTCGTCGCCGACGAAGCCCACGTACTCCGGGTGCCCGTCGCGCGCGGCGGTCAGCGCCGCGTCGATGGGCGAGGGCCACGCCCCGTAGGCCAGCGTCCGCACCGTCTCCCCCACTCCCCTAGGCCGTCCGCAGGAACCGGTCGAGTACGCGGACACCGAAGTGCAGCGCCTCGACCGGTACCCGCTCGTCGACGCCGTGGAACATCGCCGCGTAGTCGTAGCCGTCCGGCAGCTTCAGCGGGGTGAAGCCGTAGCCGGTGATGCCGAGGCGGGAGAACTGCTTGGCGTCGGTGCCGCCGGACATGCAGAACGGCACGACATGGCCCTCCGGCGCGAACTCCTCGACGGCGGCGCGCATGCCCGCGAACGTCGCCGAGTCCACCGGCGATTCGAGGGCGACCTCGCGGTGATGGAACTCCCAGTCCACGTCCGGCCCGGTGAGCCGGTCGAGGGTGGTGCGGAACTCCTCCTCACCGCCGGGCATGTACCGGCCGTCCACCTGGGCCACGGCCTCGCCGGGAATGACGTTGACCTTGTAACCGGCGTCCAGCATGGTCGGGTTGGCGCTGTTGCGGAGGGTCGGCTCGACGAGCGCGGCGGTCGGGCCGAGCTTCTCCAGCAGCGCGTCCACGTCGGTGAGGTCGGTCTCGATGCCGTACAGCGCGGCGAGGTCGGTGAGGGCGGCGCGTACGGTCGGGGTCAGCCGCAGCGGCCACTCGTGCGCGCCGATCCGCGCGATCGCGCCCGCGAGGCGGGTCACGGCGTTGTCCCGGTTGACCTTGGAGCCGTGCCCGGCGCGTCCGCGGGCGGTGAGCTTCAGCCACGCGGTGCCGCGCTCCCCCGCCGCGATGGGGTAGATCTGCCGGCCGGCGCCGTCGTGGAAGGTGAAGGCGCCCGACTCGCTGATGCCCTCGGTGCAGCCCTCGAACAGCTCGGGGTGCTCGTCGGCGAGGAATCCGGAGCCGTCCTCGGCGCTGGCCTCCTCGTCGGCGGTGAACGCGATGACGACGTCCCGGCGGGGCCGAACCCCTTGGCGTGCCCAGCCGCGCACGACGGCCAGGATCATCGCGTCCATGTTCTTCATGTCGACGGCGCCGCGCCCCCAGACGACCCCGTCGCGGATCTCCCCGGAGAACGGGTGCACGCTCCAGTCGGCGGCCGCCGCGGGCACGACGTCCAGGTGGCCGTGGAGCAGCAGGGCACCGGCCGAGGGGTCGGTGCCCTCGACGCGGGCGACGAGGTTGGTCCGGCCCTCGGTGCGCTCCAGCAGCGTGGGCGCGACCCCGGCGTCGGCGAGCCGTGCGGCGGCGTACTCGGCGGCGGGCCGTTCCCGGCAGTCGCCCCCGCCCCGGTTGGTGGTGTCGATGCGGATGAGGTCGGACGTGAACGTCACGACCTCGTCCAGCGCGGTCCCGTCCACCTGCTCAGCCATACTGCTCCTCCACCGCGGCCGACACGATCGTGGTGACCGCCTTGAAGGCGCGGATGCCCTCGTACATGGTCTCGCTCGTGTAGGCCACCTTGCGCTCCGCGATCCGGTCCACTCCCGGGACGACGGTGGCGGCCATCGCCAGGTGCTCCGCGTCGAACTCCACGGCCACGGTGAAAGGGCCGCCCCGCACCGGTTCGTGACGCACCGCCAGTGCCGCCGCCCCCTTGGCCGCCGCCCGGATGTCCGCCGCGGTGCGGGCGGGTGTGCGGCACACCGCCGCGTAGCGCGACACGTGGTCCTTGACCGCGACCTTCAGCGCCTCGGGCGCGTACCCGAGCGCGTCCTCGCAGGCGACGTCGTCCCCGGTGACCAGCACGACCGGCACCCCGTACTCGGCGACGACATGGGCGTTGAGCAGCCCCTCACTGGCCCGTACGTCGTTCAGCCACACGCCCGTGATGGAGTTGGCGAGGTAGGTGTGCGCGAGGACGCCCTCCATACCGGCGCCCGCGTGGTAGCCGACGAAGGCGACGCCGTCGATGTCGCCGTGCTGCACGCCCTCCACCATGGACAGCGTCTTGTGCCGGCCGGTGAGCAGCCGGGCGCGTTCGTCGAGCTGCTCCAGCAGCAGGTTGCGCATCGACCAGTGCGCCTCGTTGATGATCACCTCGTCGGCCCCGCCGTCGTGGAACCCCAGCACGGCGGCGTTTACGTCGGAGGTGAACAGGGAGCGGCAGCGCTCCCACTGGGAGGCGCCCGGCACCACGTCGTCGGGCCAGGTGACGCCGGTGGCGCCCTCCATGTCGGCGCTGACGAGGATCCTCATGACGAGCCGTCCGGAGCGGAGATGTTCATGGTTCGTCACGTTACGCGTTGCGGGCGGAACGGGCTACGAACCGGTCACCAACGGATCGGCAGGTCGGCGAGGAACGCGGTGAGACGGTCGGCCAGGAGTCGGTGGTCACGGGCCGAGTAGTGCCAGTGGCAGCCGGTGTAGTCCAGGCCGGCGGTGTCGAGCGACCAGGAGCGGACCCGGCGGTCGCCCGCGCCGTTGCGTTCCCGGACGACCTGTGCGACATGGCCGGCGAAGGGACCCGTACCCACGGCCAGGATGGTGGTGGCGGCCCCGTAGCGCTGCCGCAGTTTCGCGAGGAAGCCGCTGTAAGCGCTGCGGTAGGCGGCGGCGAGGCTCTCGTCGGTCCACGGCTCGCCCGGGTTGAGGGGGGTCGAGAAGTCGTTGGTGCCGAGGTGGACCACGACGAGCTGCGGCCGCCAGGTGCCCGGGTTCTGCCAGACGTCGCCCGGCACGTTCAGCAGGGCGCGGTCGTAGAAGCTGCGGTAGTTCACCTCCGGCGAGCCCCCGTTGTAGTTGCGCACCATGCCCTGGCCCGAGTAGGCGTTGATCTGGTAGTCGGCACCCAGTCCCCGGGCGGTGAGGGCGCCGTAGCTCACGTCCGTGTCGGTGGTGCGCTTGAGCCGCTCGCCGTCGCAGTCGCGGGAGGTCGAGAGGTTGCCGTAGCCGACGGTGAGGGAGTCGCCGATGAACTCGATCTGGCGGCTGCGCGCGGCCGGCCGGGCCAGGACGGCGCCGCCGGGTGCGGCGACGAAGCCGCCGAAGGAGCTGGTGCTCCACGGGGTGTCGTTGCGCTTGACGAGCCGGACGGTGTGCACGGTGTCGCGCAGGCCCCTGATCCAGTGCGTGGTCCTGCCCGGAGTGACGAGGGTCGCGACGGTGGCTCCGTCGACCTGGACGTCGTAGTCGGCGGCCGCGTCGTCGAGCACGACGCCCACGCCGGTGCCCCGGATCCGGCCCTCGAAGTAGACGCCGGGCCAGCTGTAGTGGAGGACGTCTCCGCCGTCCTTGACCCGTCCGGCGGTGTGCACGCTGTCTTGTACTCCGCGTGGATCGGGGGCGGCGGCGGTCGTGACGGCGCTCGCGCCGATCAGCACCGTCGACACCGCTGACGCGGCAAGCATCCGTAACCAGGGCATCGGCATGGCTGTCCTCCGCGGGGGCGAGGCAGGGCACGGACCGGAGCAGGGTGACCGTACACCGACAAATCACTACCCACCAGACCGCACCGCCGCGCCCGGCTCTCCCGACCGCCCGTCTCAGGCCGTACGCCCGGCCACCAGCCAGGCGGAGGGCAGCTCGATGCGCGTGCCGTCGGGGCGGTACTCCGTGGTCGTCAAGGGCAGTCGGCCACTCGCCAGCACGGTGAGACCGGCTGAGCGCAGATACTCGGGCACGGCCTCGTCCGACACCTCTGCGGGCGCGATGCCGTGCCGGAACACGGGCGCGAGCTTGGGCGGCGGACCGTCGGGGCCATCCGCCAGGCCCGCCAGCACCGGCTTGGCCGCACCCGACACCTCCACCAGACAGGCGCGACCGCGCTCGCCGACCAGCGTGGCGACGCCGTCGACCAGGGACTGCCGGTCGTCGGGCTCGCACTGGTGCAGGACGCCCCGCAGATAGACGTTGGTGTCGCCGAGCTCCGCGTGCAGCGCCTGCGTCTCCTCCTTCGCGGCGGCGTCCAGCTGCCGGTAGGCCGCCTGCCCCGCCGGGTCGGCCCGCCGGGCGTGGTCGAGGGCCGCAGCGGACAGGTCGACGCCCAGGACGTGCGGGAAGCGGTCGGCGAGATAGCGGGTCTGCGTGCCGTTGCCGCAGCCGAGATCCACCAGCGGCAGCGCGGGATCGGCCAGGTACGGTTCGAACAGGGCGAGGTGCGGGCCCACGGTCAGGACCGGTTCCGCGTCCCAGAACACCGCCCCGGGCTCGGCGGACGCCTCGCGCCAGAACCCCTCCCAGCCTTCCCGGTATCTACGCGTCACGCTCATGGCCCACTCCCCGGGGGTGCGAACGGATCCCGCCATGCGGCGGGCGACTACGGTGTACCGCGCCCGGGCCGCGCCCACAAGAACGCGGGCGCCCGACGCTACTTCGCGTTCGGCCGAAGCCTCGCCGCCGGCCGGCGGCGAGCCGGGCGCACCGAAAGAGACCCGGCCGCCGTGCTGCGCCGCGCCGACAGGGCGGAACGGGCCGTGTTCAGCTGCGCGGCAGTGTCAGCTCGAACCAGACCGTCTTTCCGGCCTTGGTCCGACCGGTCCCCCACTCGCGGGACAGCGTGCTGACGACGCGCAGACCGCGCCCGGCCTCGTCGAGCGGGCCCGCATGCCTCAGCGTAGGCAGTTCGTGGTCGTCGTCGTCCACCTCGCACAGCAGGGTGTCGCCGCGGACCAGCCGCAGTGCGACGGGGCGGGCGTGGGAGTGCCGCACGGCGTTGGTCACGAGTTCGCCGGCCATCAGCTCGGCCGGTGCGGCGAGCTTCGCCAGGCCCCAGTCGTGCAGTTGCTCGCGCACCGCGGCACGGGCCCGGCCCACCTCGGCCGGGTCCAGGGCGAGCCGCCATTCGGCCACGTCGTCCGGTTCGATACCGGCCAGGCGGGCCATCAGCAGGGCGACGTCGTCCTTACGGCCACCCCGGGTGTTGAGCGCCCGGATGATGGTGTCGCAGGCGTCGTCCATGGACGCGGCCGGGTGCGCGGCCGACTCGCAGAGCGTCGCGAGACCCACCCCGATGTCCTCGCCGCGCACCTCCACCAGCCCGTCGGTGCACATCACGAGCCGGTCGCCGGGCTCGACGCGCACGCGGATCGCCTCGAAGGGCACTCCCCCGACGCCGATGGGCGCGCCGGTGGGCAGGTCCAGCAGTTCGCTGCGGCCGTCCGCGGCCCGGACCAGGACGGGCGGGATGTGCCCGGCGTTGGCGAGGTGGAGCTCGCCCGCGAGGGGGTCGTAGACGGCGTAGAGACAGGTCGCCAGATAGCCGTCGCCGAGGCGCTGTGCGAGGTCGTCGAGGTTGCGCAGCAGCTGCGCGGGCGGCAGGTCGAGCCCGGCCATGGTCTGCACGGCCGTCCGCAACTGGCCCATCATCGCGGCCGAGTTCAGCCCGTGGCCCATGACGTCGCCGACGACGAACGCCGTGCGCCCGCCGTGCAGCTTCACCGCGTCGAACCAGTCGCCGCCGACCCGCCCGAGCAGCGTCCCCGGCAGGTAGCGGGTGGCGATGTCGCAGCCGGCCATGCGGGGCGGGATGTGCGGCAGCATGCTGTCCTGGAGCGTCTCGGCGACGTTCTCCTGGAAGGTGTACATGCGCGCGTTGTCGAGCACCAGGCCCGCGCGGGCGGCGAGTTCGGCTCCGGTGACACGGTCCATGTCGTTGAAGACGGGCCGCTCGGGGTGCCGCAGCAGGATCATGAAGCCGAGCACGACGTTGCGCGCCTTGAGGGGCACGACCAGCATCGAGCGGCCGGTGATGAGGGGCCGGATGTCGCGCTTGTCGAACTGCGCGGCGATGGCGTGCCCCATCTCCTCGCTGATGCGCGGCACGAGAACGGGTTCGCCGCTGGTCATGCACCGGAAGAACGGCGTGTGCGCCGGGAACGGCATGGCCTCGCCGACGGGGACGACGTCGTCCCAGCGGCCCGGTTCGTCGGTGTGCTCCAGGGCGACCCGGTGCCACATCGTGGTCGTGTCGGGCACACCGTCCTCGAACCCCTCGCCGGCGACGACCTGTTCGCGCAGGTACGTCCCGGCGACGTCGGTGAAGCGGGGCACCACGGCCCGGCTGACTTCGACGATCGTGCGGGACAGGTCGAGGGAGGTGCCGATGCGTCCGCTGACCTCGTTGAGGAACTCCAGGCGCTCACGGACGGCGGCGTATTCGAGGTCCTCGCCCTCGTCGCGCAGCTCCTGCGGCACCGGGTCGCCGGCGGCCATTGCCCGCGCGGCCCGTTCCCGGCGCGCCCGGCGCTCGGCACGCCGGGCCACACCCCAGTCGGGTGTGACGGGCACCCGGTCGTTCTGGCTGAACTCCAGGATCGGATAGCCGAGTTCGAGGACCTGCGAGACGATCCGGGCGCTCTCGCCGACGCTCATGCTGGGCAGGATCTCGGGGAGTCGGCGGGCGAGCTCCTCCGCCCCGGGGAAGTCGGTGTGCAGCGCGAAGCCGGGTGCGATCCGCTCGAACACTCCGTCGCCCGTGCCCAACCCGTCCATGCCGGCGGCCAGCACGAGCAGCCGCTCGGGCCCGGGCCCCACCAGCGGGTAGGCCCACCACAGGACGTCGACCCGGCCGTCCTCGGACGCGGTGAGCCGGGCGCGGCCCGCCGCCGGGTAGGAGAGCCCGCCGTCGAGGGAGGAGTCGAGACCGGGACCGAGGCCGTCGCCGGAGGCGTGTGCGAGGGGGTCCCGCTCCTCGGGCAGGGCGCCGGAGACGG
This sequence comes from Streptomyces sp. NPDC126510, assembly GCF_040302345.1. NCBI lineage: Bacteria > Bacillati > Actinomycetota > Actinomycetes > Kitasatosporales > Streptomycetaceae > Streptomyces > Streptomyces sp. NPDC126510. The sequence goes on from NZ_JBEORR010000036.1 coordinate 14,037, forward strand.
GGAGCAGGTCGAGGGCGCTGCGTCCGATCGCCTCTTCCCTGGGGACGCCGAACAGACGCCGCGCCCCGCGGCTCCAGTGGGAGACCAGACCGTCGCGGTCGACCACGACGACGGCCAGGGGCACGCGGCCGGGCTCGGCGCCTTCCCTCCCCGCGCCCTGCTCAGCCCTGTCGATGCCACGGTCCATGGCTCAGGCCCTCTCTCCCACGGACGCAAGATCTGTGCCGGCGTCACCACCGTACGGCGACCGCCGCCGGCCACGTGAGGCAATGCGGGAATTGCCCGCGCGGGCTCGCACCGGCGTACGACTCCCCGCGCGCCGGTGCCGTTCGTTCCCCGGCCGGTGCTCGCTCAGTCCTCGTGGCTCAGCTGGAGGTCCCGCTCGCTGCGGTCTCCTCCGGCGACCTGGAGCACGGTGGCGACCGGCGGGTAGCCGGCCGCGATGACCGTGTACTCGCCGGAGGACAGGTCGACGAAGCGGAACGTGCCGTCGGCGCCGGTGGTGAGGGTGTCGACGACGTTGCCCGCCACGTCGAGCAGTGTCACGCGGGCGTCCTCCACGGGCCGGCCGCCGCCCGCCCGGACGGTGCCGCGCAGCACGGCGCCGCCGGCCAGTTCGATGTCCCGGCGTGTCTCGCGGTCGGCCTGGACGGTGACCGGGAGCGCGGCCGGACGGAAGGCGGGCGCGCCGGCGGCGAGGGTGTACTCGCCGGCGACCAGTTCGGTGATGACGTAGCCGCCCTCCCGGCCGCTGCGGGTGGTGGCCACGACCTCGCCGTGCGCGTTGGTGAGGGTGACGGTGGCGTCCCGTACGGGCGTGCCGTCGGCGGTGACCACGGTGCCGATCAGGTTGCCGGCGCCGCCGAGGACGATGTCGAGCTCGACGGGACGCTCGCCGACGGTCACGGTGACGGCCTGCGGCTGGTGGCCACCGGCCGCGGCGATCAGTACGTACGAGCCCGGGCCCGGGGTGGCCAGCGCGTAGCGCCCGTCCTCGCCGCTCGCGCCGCGTCCGGTCTGCTGCCCGGTGACGTCGATGAGCGTGAGCGCCGCGCGGGGGACGACGGTTCCGTCGTGGTGCTGTACCGAGCCGCACACGGGCACACCGGCGGCGTACGCGGCGCGGGCCTGTGGGACCGGGACGGTCCCCGGCGCCGGGCCCGTGCCGGTGACGGAGGCGTTGTGGGACACCAGGGGTTTCTCCTTGAGGAAGAGGGCGATGACCAGTCCGAGGACGAGCACCGGCACCAGGTAGAGGAAGATCCGCGGCATGGCGTCGGCGTACGCCCGGATGTAGTCGTCGCGCAGGGCCGGAGGCAATGCGTGCACGAGCTGTGGGGTGAGGGACTCGGGGTCCGGGAGCCCGGTGCCCCCGCCCGCGGGAAGGCGCTCGGCGAGGGCGTCGACGAGCCGGTCGGCGAAGAGGGTGCCGAAGACGGCGGCTCCGACGCTGCCGCCGATCTGCCGGAAGTAGTTGTTGGCGCTCGTGGCGGTGCCGAGGTCGGCGGGGCGCACGGAGTTCTGCACGGCGAGGATCAGTACCGGCATCACCATGCCGATGCCGGCCCCGAGGACGGCCATCCAGATGCTGTAGTGCAGCCGGGGCGTGCCGACCTCCAGCCGCGACAGCAGCCACATGCCGGTGACGGAGAGCGCGCCGCCGAGGATCGGATAGGCCTTGTAGCGGCCGGTATGGCTGATGAGCCGGCCGACGACGACCGAGGCGCCGACGATGCCGGCCATCATCGGCAGCATGAGCAGTCCCGACTCGGTGGCGGAGGCCCCCTCGACCATCTGCAGGTACGTCGGCAGGTAGCCGGCGGCGCCGAACAGGCCCACGCCGATCACCAGGCCGACCAGACCGGTGACGTTGAAGACGGAGTCCCTGAACAGCCGCAGCGGGATGAGGGGTGCGACGGCGAAGCGCTCGGTGACGAGGAAGAGGAGAGTGGCCGCCGCCGCTCCGGCCGCGAGCCCGAGGATCGTCCGCGAGTCCCAGGCGTACTCGGTGCCACCCCAACTGGTCAGCAGGACCAGGCAGGTGGAGGCGGCGGTCAGCAGCAGCGCGCCGAGGACGTCGAAACGGGCCCTCGCGGCCGGCTTGGGGAGCTTCAGCGTGACGGCGACGAGGACCAGGGTGACCAGGCCGAAGGGGACGTTGACGTAGAAGCACCAGCGCCAGGAGAGGTGGTCCGTGAAGTAGCCGCCGAGCAGCGGTCCGGCCACGGAGGCGAGACCGAAGGCGGCGCCGATCAGGCCCATGTAGCGGCCGCGCCGCCGGGGCGGCACGATGTCCGCGATGATCGCCTGCACACCGATCATGAGGCCGCCCGCGCCGACGCCCTGCAGGGCGCGGAAGGCGATCAGCTGGTCCATGGTCTGTGCCCGGCCCGCGAGCGCGGAGCCGGCGACGAAGACGACGATGGCGAACTGGAAGACGCCCTTGCGGCCGAGGAGATCACCGAGCTTGCCGTAGACCGGAAGGCCGACGGTGGCGGTGAGCAGGTAGGCGGTGATCGCCCAGGACATCCGGTCGACACCGTGCAGTTCACCGACGATCTTCGGGAGCGCGGTGGCGACGATCATCTGCTCCAGTGCGGCCAGGAGCAGGGCGAGCAGCAGAGCGAAGAAGATCAACCGCACCCGCCGCGGGCTGGGCCCGCCGTCCGGATCCGGCGGTGGCACGGGGGTGCCGGGAGGTGCCACCGCCGGTTCGTCCTGCGCCAGAGTGATCCCGCCCACTCACCGCTCCCCTCGTCGCGTTGCCGCACCATTCCCGCGTAAAAGCGACAACTACGAGCAAGCGCGACGAGTTACGGCACAGGGGCGGACCGTACGGAGATCACCCGAACCGGTGAGGGGCGGCAACGCCCCTTGCGTATCCGCCTCTTGGGAGGGTTACTTCTCGACCTCGGCGGCGAGCCTGGCGAGCATCGCGTCGTAGATCCGGCCGAGACCCTTGGGGGCGAAGGTCTTCTCGAAGAAGCCGCCGATGCCGCCGGCACCGGTCCAGGTGGTGGTCACGACGACCCGGGCCTTGCCCTCGCCGGCCGGGGTGACCCGCCAGGTGGTGACCATGGAGGAGTTGCGGTCCTTCTCGACCAGCTCGCCGTCGGTGGGCTCGGTGACCTCCAGGAGGCAGTCGCGCACCCGCTTGCTGGTGGCCTGGAGCTTCCAGTGGACGAGCGTGCCCTCGCCGTCGCCGCCCTCCCGCACCTCGTACTCGCTGAACTGCTCGGGCAGCAGCTTCGCGCGCGTGCCGCTGTAGTCGGCGAGGGCGTCGAACACCGTCTCCGCGTCCGCCGCGACGATCCGCTCCGTAGTGGCCTCGACCTGCGCCATCGCTTTCCTCCAGGACCTGGTTTGCTCGGGGGTCGGGGCAAGCCAACCACCCCGCCGCCCGGCGCCCCAAATCGGGGTGGCGCAACCCGGTCGAACGCGTTCGGAAAACGCCCTCGCACGATCAAGGGAACATGTGTTCTATTCTGGGGTCAGTGCTACCGAGGAGGCGTCATGCGCTGGGAGAACCTCACCGTGGACTCCGGACACACCAGGGCCGATGCCGCGTTGTTCGGCGCGGACGCGGTGGTCACGCGTACCTTCGACACGCCGGAGTTCCGCGGGATCACCTTCCACGAGATCCGGGCCCGCTCGATCATCAACCGGGTGCCGGCGGTCTCGCGGATGTCGTTCCAGTGGACGGTCAATCCCTATCGAGGCTGCTCACACGCGTGCGTGTACTGCTTCGCGCGCAAGACGCACAGCTACCTGGACCTCGACACGGGCCTCGGCTTCGACAGCCAGATCGTGGTCAAGGTCAACGCTCCGGAGCTGCTGCGCCGGCAGCTCGGTTCGCGCCGGTGGCAGGGCGAGCACATCGCGATGGGCACCAACGTCGACTGCTACCAGCGCGCCGAGGGCCGCTACCGCCTGATGCCGGGCATCATCGCGGCCCTGCGCGACCACGCGAACCCCTTCTCGATCCTGACCAAGGGCACCCTCATCCTGCGCGACCTGGAGCTGATCAAGCAGGCGGCACAGGTGACCGACGTCGGCATCTCCGTCTCGGTCGGCTTCACCGAACAGGAGCTCTGGCGCACCGTGGAGCCGGGCACACCGGCGCCCGAGCGGCGCCTGGAAGTCGTGCGCACCTTCGGCGATCACGGCATCGACTGCGGGGTTCTGATGGCGCCTGTGATCCCTTTCCTGAGCGACAGCCCCGCGCAACTGCGCGCCACGGTACGGGCGATCGCGGCCTCCGGTGCCACCTCCGTGACGCCGCTGGTGCTGCATCTGCGGCCCGGCGCCCGCGAGTGGTTCATGGCCTGGCTGGAGCAGCACCATCCGCACCTGGTGGGCCGTTACGAGCGGATGTACGCGGAGGGCTCCTACGCCCCGAAGTGGTACCAGCGGCGCATCACGCGCCAGGTGCACGAACTCGCCGAGGAGTACGGCATCGGGCCCACGCGCGCGGACATACCGCGCCGGGTCCGGCCACCCGAGCCGGCCGAGCCCCCCTCGTCCGAGCCGACCCAACTGTGGCTCCTTTAGGAGCGTTCGAGCGCATCCCGCGACCCATTCGGGTCAAGTCTCGACGGAACACGTTCTTCAAGCGCCGTGTGCCGGGACGAATCGGCGAGGACTGTGAGCCCCGCGGTCCGACGCCCCTCCGTCCTGGAAGGCCTCCATGAGAACACGCGCAGCCGTGCTGTGCGGCGCCGCCGCCGTCGCGCTGGCCGGGAGCCTCACAGCCGTGCCCGCCGAGGCGAGCGCACCGCACTCCGCAGGTGCCTCTCGCCTGGCGAAACCGAGCTGGAGGAAGTGCGGCACCACCGCGTACCCGTCGCTCCAGTGCGCGTCCCTCAAGGTGCCGCTCGACCACGCGAACCCGGACGGCCGGCAGGTCACCCTCGCACTGTCCCGCGTCCCGCACACCGCCGAGAGGTTCCAGGGCCCGTTGCTGGTGAACCCCGGCGGGCCCGGCGGCGACGGCCTGGCCCTCGCCGGTTTCGTCGCGGCCACTCTGCCCAAGGAGGTCGCGGCCCAGTACGACGTCATCGGCTTCGACCCGCGCGGAGTGGGCGCCAGCAGACCGGCACTGGACTGCGAGCCCGGCTACTTCGGCCCCGTGCGCCCGGACTCCGTGCCGAGCACACCCGAGACCGAGCGGGCCAACCTCGCGCGCGCCAAATCCTTCGCGGCCGCCTGCACCAGAAAGCACGGGCACCTGCTGCCGTACATCGACACGATCAGCGCCGCTCACGACATCGAGGCGATCCGGCAGGCCCTGGGCGCACCGAAGATCAACTACTTCGGCTACTCGTACGGCACCTACCTGGGCGCGGTCTACGCCGGCCTGTACCCGCAGCGGGTCCGGCGTCTGGTCCTGGACTCGGTCGCCGACCCCACCGACGTGTGGTACACCGCCAACCTCAACCAGGACCACGCCTTCAACGACCGTCACCGCGCCTTCCTGGCCTGGGTCGCCAGGCACGACGCGCGGTACCGGCTCGGCACCGACCCGGAAAGGGTCGAAGCCACCTGGTACGCCATGCGGGCGGCTCTGGCCAGGAAGCCCGCGGGCGGCCGGGTGGGCGCCGCGGAGCTCGAGGACACCTACCTCCCGGGAACCTACTTCAACGGATACTGGCCCCCTCTCGCGGAGGCGTTCGCGGCGTACGTGAACCGCGAGAACGCCGAACCACTGGTCAAGGCCTACAAGGACTTCGGCGCGATCGACGCCGCCGACGACAACAGCTACAGCGTCTACACGGCGGTGCAGTGCCGGGACGCGTTCTGGCCGCGTGACTGGCACCAGTGGCGCAAGGACAACTGGGCGGCGTACGAGAAGGCGCCGTTCATGACCTGGAACAACGCCTGGTACAACGCGCCGTGCGCGTTCTGGCCGACGGAGTCGCTGCGCCCGGTGAACGTGGCGAACGGCAAGCTGCCGCCGGTGCTGCTGTTCCAGGCGACCGCCGACGCGGCCACTCCGTACGAGGGCGGTGTCACCATGCACCGTCTGCTGGCCGGTTCCAGCCTGGTGGTCGAGCAGGGCGGCGGCAACCACGGCATCACGCTGAGCGGCAACGCGTGCCTGGACAAACACCTGGCGGCCTACCTGACCGACGGCACCGTGCCGCGCGGACTGGGCGAGGCGGACGCGGCGTGCGACGCGCTGCCCGAACCCAAGCCTCCGGTGACGGCGTCGGACAAGGCGGCGTCGGCCTCCTCGAACGGCGCGGTGCTGCACGCCCTGCTCGGCTACCGCCGCTGAGCCGCTGGCGCACCGCCGGGGCCGGTCGTCGTCAGTGCCATGGTCCACCATGGGCGCATGAGTGAGCTGACGAGAATCCCCGCCCCCGATGGCGTCGCCGCCGCACCCCAGTACAGTCATGTCGTCCTGGGCACCGGTCGTTTCGTGGCGATCTCCGGTCAGCTCGCCCTCGACGAGAGAGGGCGGCTGGTCGGCGAGGGCGACCCGGCAGCGCAGGCCGGCCAGGTCTTCGAGAACCTCCGGCGCTGCCTGGCAGCCGCCGGCGCGACCTTCGACGACGTCGTCAAACTCACCTACTTCGTCACGGACATGGCCCATATGCCGGCCATCCGCGCGGCCCGCGCCGCGCACATACCTGACGACCGGCTGCCGGCCGCTTCGGCCGTGCAGGTCGCGGCCCTGGTCCGACCGGAGTTTCTGATCGAGGTCGAAGCCTTCGCGGTGGTGGCGCCATGAGGAGCCCGCGGATACGGGGGATGACGCTCGCCGACTGCGACCGTGTCGCGGAGATCCGGGTCGGCGGCTGGCGGGGCGCCTACCGGGGCCTGATCCCGCAGCCGTACCTGGACGGGCTCAGTGTCGAGGAGGATGCCGAGCGGCGTCGTGCGCACCTCGCGCGGAGTGACAGCCGCGTGGTGAACCTGGTCGCCGTGGGCACCGGCGGCGAGCTCGTCGGCTGGGCCTGCCACGGGCCGTATCGGGAAGGCGAAGTCCTCACCGAGGAAGCCGAGTTGTACGCGCTCTACGTCCACCCGGACCACGTGGGACGGGGCGTCGGGCGGGCGCTGCTCGCGGAGTCCGTCGCGCGCTGCTCCGCCGCGGGCCACGGCCGTCTCCTGCTGTGGGTGCTCAAGGAGAACGGCCGGGCCCGCCGGTTCTACGAGCGGGCGGGCTTCCGCGCGGACGGCGCCGAGGAGCCCTTCGAGGTGGACGGAGTCGCGGTTCCCGAAGTGCGGTACGCCAGGCCCCTGGGCCGCTGACGTCACCTCTGCTTCGGGATCCGTCCCAGCGCCCGTACCGCCGCTTCGGCCAGCGCGGGATGCGCGAGGGCCTCGTTCAGCACGGGCCCGGCCCGGACGTCGCCCAGCGCCCCGAGCCCGTCCACACAGGCGAGGGCCACGCGGCGGTACGGGTCGTGCGGGCGAAGCCGCCGCCGGAGCGTGGTGATCAGCGCAGGGACCGCCTCGGGGGCGCGCAGCTCGACCAGCAGCCGTACCGGGTGCAGGGCGTAGGCGACGCGCAGTTCGTTGGTGGCGAGGGCGGCGGCCGCGCGGGCGGTGCGCGGGTCGCCGAGCCGGGCGAGGGCGTGGGCGGCGGAGGCGCAGCGCGGGGGGTCGCGGTGGTTGAGCAGCAGCACCAGGGCCTCGAAGGCCCGCCGGTCCCGCGCGAGCCCCAGCCGGAACGCCGCCAGCTCCCTCGCCCACAGGTGCTGCCCGGGCTCGGTCAGCGCCGCCGCCAGGGCGTCGAGGTCGTCGGTCGCCACGAGCCGCTCGAACGCCGGCGACGCCCCCGACTCCTGCCGTAAGCGCTCCGTGAGTGATCGCAACTCTTCGCTCATGCCTCAGAGATTAGGGGTGACGCGGTCTGCGCGGGACGTACATCACAAACACGAGGGCTGGCGCGCTCGTTACCCGCCGGTTAAGCTCAGACGAGCGAGTTACCCACTCGCATTCCTCGCGGCGGTCTGGTGACGCGGCTGTCGCGGGAGCAGTCGGTTCGGTGCCTCAGGTACCGCAGTACGACTCGGCCCCGGGACAGGGCCGGTCGGAATCGCCGTTCATCCCGGGCGTGTGCACGCCCGTGGAGGCGGCACCGGGCGTGTGCGCTTCGCAGCCCGGCCAGCACCCGCACTCATCCACGCACCCCGGTGCGCCCGTGGTCCGGCTCCTGCCGGGCCCCCTGCGGCGCACCCGGAGCGCGTTCCCCGTCGTCACCCTCATCCTGGAGTCCCGCGATGGCCTCTCCCCTTTCCGACCCGTCCCAGTCCACGCTGCAGACCGTCGCCGTCGTCGGCCTCGGCACGATGGGCACCGGCATCGCCGAGGTCCTCGCCAAGGCCGGCCGTACGGTCGTCGGCATCGACATCAGCGAGGCCCAGGCCGCGAAGTGCGTCGCCGCCCTGGAGGCCTCCACCGCCCGCGGCGTCGAGCGCGGCCGGCTGACCGAGCAGGAGCGCGCCGAGATCCTCGGCCGTGTCCGCACCTCCGGTGACCTGCGCACCGCCGCCGACGCCGACCTGGTCATCGAGGTGGCCCCGGAGTCGTACGAGATCAAGCAGCAGATCTTCCGGGAGCTGGACGGGATCGTGCGCCCCGAGACGATCCTGGCGACCGGCACCAACGCCCTGTCCGTGACCCGGCTGGCCGCCGACTCGTCCCGCCCCGAGCGGGTGCTGGGCCTGCACTTCTTCAACCCCGCGCCGGCCATGAAGCTGGTCGAGGTCGTCTCCTCGGTGCTGACCGCGCCGGCGGCCGTCACGGCGGTCACCGACCTCGCGCTCGACCTGGGCAAGGAGCCCGTCGCGGTCGGCGACCGCCCCGGGTTCGTCGCGGACGGCCTGCTGTTCGGCTACCTCAACCAGGCGGCCGCGATGTACGAGGCGAAGTACGCCTCCCGCGAGGACATCGACGCCGCGATGCGGCTGGGCTGCGGACTGCCGATGGGCCCGCTGGCACTGCTCGACCTGATCGGCGTCGACACCGCGCGCACGGTCCTGGAGGCCATGTACGCCGCCTCCCGCGACCGGTTGCACGCCCCGGCCCCGATCCTCAAGCAGCTGAGCGAGGCGGGCCTGACGGGTCGCAAGGCGGGGCGCGGCTTCTACACCTACGAGGCACCGGGCAGCGCGGTCGTCGTGCGGGACGCCCTGACCCCGCTGGAGGGCGGCGACCTGGCTCCCGGCCGGGAGATCCGCTCGGTGGGTGTCGCGGGGTCGGGCACCATGGCCTCCGGTATCGCCGAGGTCTTCGCCAAGGCCGGGTACGAGGTGGTCATCGCCGCCCGCACCGCGGAGAAGGCGCAGACCGCCAAGGCCCGGATCGGCAAGTCCCTGTCCCGCTCGGTCGACAAGGGCCGGATGACCGCCGAGGCGGCCGCCGGGACCCTGGACCGGATCACGGCCTCGGGCACCTACGAGGACTTCGCCGGCGTCGACCTGGCCGTGGAGGCGGTCGCCGAGGACCTGGAGGTCAAGCGGCAGCTGTTCGCGGCCCTGGACAAGGTCTGCAAGCCGGGCGCGATCCTGGCCACCACGACCTCGTCGCTGCCCGTCGTCGCCTGCGCCCGGGCCACCTCGCGCCCGCAGGACGTGATCGGCATGCACTTCTTCAACCCGGCGCCGGCCATGAAACTGGTCGAGGTCGTCCGTACGGTGCTGACCGCCGACGACGTCCACGCGACGGTCCGCGAGGTGTGCGGCCGCATCAGGAAGCACCCGGTCGACTGCGGCGACCGGGCCGGTTTCATCGTGAACGCTCTCCTCTTCCCGTACCTGAACAACGCGATCAAGATGGTCGAGGAGCACTACGCCTCCCTCGACGACATCGACGCGGCGATGAAGCTGGGCGGCGGCTACCCGATGGGTCCGTTCGAGCTGCTGGACGTCGTCGGGCTGGACGTCTCGCTCGCCATCGAGAAGGTCCTGCACCGCGAGTTCCGCGACCCGGGGCTCGCTCCGGCGCCGCTGCTGGAGCACCTGGTGGCCGCGGGCTGCCTCGGCCGCAAGACCGGCCGAGGCTTCCGCGAATATGCCAAGCGCTGAGCGTCCCGGCGACTGGTTCCGGTCCGGCGCGGAGTGGGGCGGCCTGCTCGGCCCGGACCGGTTCCACCCGGCCGGCCGGCCCGCCCCTCCCCCGTCCCCGGGCACCGGGGAAGAACCGGGCCATGCGCGGCGAGCTGCGCACATGCAGTACGTTCAGGGCATGCCCCAGCCCGCCAAGTCCTCACGTACACCAGCCACGGCCGACGTGCCGGAGAGTGCCGCCGGCTCTCGCGCCGCCGCCCAGCGGCTCAAGATGCGCCGGGAACTGGCGGCAGCCGCGATGGAGCTGTTCGCGACCAAGGGGTACGAGGCGACCACCGTCGACGAGATCGCGGCCCAGGCAGGGGTCGCCCGCCGCACCTTCTTCCGCCACTTCCGTTCCAAGGAAGAGGCGATCTTCCCCGACCACGACGACACCCTGATCCGGGCCGAGGCGGTGCTCAACGCCGCGCCCGCGCACGAGCATCCGCTCGACACGGTGTGCCGTGGCATCAAGGAGGTCATGAGGATGTACGCGGCGCGGCCGGAGATCTCGGTCGCCCGTTACAAGCTGACCCGCGAGGTGCCCACCCTGCGCGAGGCGGAGATCGCGTCGGTGGCCCGCTACGAGCGTCTCTTCACCCGCTACCTCCTCGGCCACTTCGACGAGCGGGCGCACGCCGACGACGCCAACGACGACCCGCTGCTGGCGGAGGTCGCCGCGTCCGCGGTCGTCACGGCCCACAACCACGTGCTGCGGCGCTGGCTGCGGGCGGGCGGCCAGGGCGACGTGGAGGCGCAGCTGGACCACGCCTTCGCGATCGTGCGCAAGACCTTCGGCACGGGCATCGGGGCGGGGCGCTCCACGGAACCGCAGCCGGCCGTGGCGACCGCCTCGGCGCAGGGCGAGGTGCTGGTGACCGTAGCCCGCACCGACGCGCCGCTGGACGAGGTCATGCGGACCATCGAGCAGGCACTCAAGGAACGCTGAGCCCTCTTCACGCGTGTGATCACGGCCACCCCTCGGGGTGGCCGTTTTGGCATGTCAGGGGCCGTTTTGCAGGCCCTTGCCGAGGCCGTTCGATCGATCATCGCTCATTTGTTACGTAAAGATTTCATCTGAGGCCAAGTTCTGGCACTCAGTGCCTTGCGGGGTGACACGCGGTGTCATACGTTGAAGAGGTCCGGGCGACGTCCCAGCAGGCTCACCCGCTTGCCCGCCCGGCGCCTGCGTCACAGGCAACCTCCCGCGCCACCCAGCGCTGCCGATCAGCACCACCGCCGAACCGACGGCACACCCTCAACCCTCAGCAGCACCGACGAACCCATCGGCGCCCCTCCCTCAGGGCGCTCACCGCCGGAGGCAACACCGTGACCGTTAAGGACATCCTGGCCGCGATCCAGTCGCCCGACTCCACGTCGGAGGACTTCGCCGCCCTCCCGCTCCCCGAGTCGTACCGCGCGATCACCGTGCACAAGGACGAGACGGAGATGTTCGCGGGCCTCGAGACCCGCGACAAGGACCCCCGCAAGTCGATCCACCTGGACGAGGTGCCGCTGCCCGAGCTCGGCCCGGGCGAGGCCCTGGTGGCCGTCATGGCCTCGTCGGTCAACTACAACTCGGTGTGGACGTCGATCTTCGAGCCGCTGTCCACCTTCGGCTTCCTGGAGCGCTACGGCCGCACCAACGAGCTGGCCAAGCGCCACGACCTGCCGTACCACATCATCGGCTCGGACCTCGCGGGCGTCGTCCTGCGCACCGGCCCGGGCGTCAACGCCTGGCGGCCCGGTGACGAGGTCGTCGCGCACTGCCTCTCCGTCGAGCTGGAGTCCAGCGACGGCCACAACGACACGATGCTCGACCCCGAGCAGCGCATCTGGGGCTTCGAGACCAACTTCGGCGGCCTCGCCGAGATCGCGCTGGTCAAGTCCAACCAGCTGATGCCGAAGCCCGACCACCTGTCGTGGGAGGAGGCCGCCGCCCCCGGCCTGGTCAACTCCACCGCCTACCGGCAGCTGGTCTCCCGCAACGGCGCCGGCATGAAGCAGGGCGACAACGTCCTCATCTGGGGCGCGAGCGGCGGCCTCGGCTCCTACGCCACCCAGTTCGCGTTGGCCGGCGGCGCCAACCCGATCTGTGTCGTCTCCAGCGAGCAGAAGGCGGACATCTGCCGCTCGATGGGCGCCGACGCGATCATCGACCGCAACGCCGAGGGCTACAAGTTCTGGAAGGACGAGAACACCCAGGACCCCAAGGAGTGGAAGCGCTTCGGCAAGCGCATCCGCGAGCTCACCGGCGGCGAGGACATCGACATCGTCTTCGAGCACCCCGGCCGCGAGACCTTCGGCGCGAGCGTCTTCGTCACCCGCAAGGGCGGCACCATCACCACGTGCGCCTCGACCTCGGGATACATGCACGAGTACGACAACCGCTACCTGTGGATGTCCCTGAAGCGCATCATCGGCTCGCACTTCGCCAACTACCGCGAGGCGTGGGAGGCCAACCGCCTCATCGCGAAGGGCAAGATCCACCCCACCCTGTCCAAGGTGTACTCCCTTCAGGACACCGGCCAGGCCGCCTACGACGTGCACCGCAACCTGCACCAGGGCAAGGTCGGCGTGCTGTGCATGTCCCCCGAGGAGGGCCTGGGCGTGCGCGACCAGGAGAAGCGCGCCCAGCACATCGACGCCATCAACCGCTTCCGCAACATCTGAGACATACGGGGGCACAGATGACTGAGCGTCAGCCCGCCGAAGGCAGGCGGGAGAAGGACCGGCCGTGGCTCATGCGCACGTATGCCGGTCACTCCACGGCCGAGGCGTCCAACGAGCTGTACCGGCGCAACCTCGCCAAGGGCCAGACGGGTCTGTCGGTGGCGTTCGACCTGCCGACGCAGACCGGCTACGACTCCGACCACGTCCTCGCCCGCGGCGAGGTCGGCCGGGTCGGCGTGCCGATCGCGCACGTCGGTGACATGCGCCGGCTGTTCCAGGACATCCCCCTGGAGCAGATGAACACCTCGATGACGATCAACGCCACCGCCATGTGGCTGCTGGCGCTCTACCAGGTCGTCGCCGAGGAGCAGGGCGCGGACATCACCAAGCTCCAGGGCACGACCCAGAACGACATCGTCAAGGAGTACCTCTCCCGCGGGACGCACGTCTTCCCGCCGGGGCCGAGCCTCCGCCTGACGACGGACATGATCGCGTACACGGTCTCCCACATCCCGAAGTGGAACCCGATCAACATCTGCAGCTACCACCTGCAGGAGGCGGGCGCCACGCCGGTCCAGGAGATCGCGTACGCGATGTCCACCGCGATCGCCGTCCTCGACGCCGTGCGCGACTCCGGCCAGGTGCCGCAGGAGCGCATGGGCGATGTCGTGGCCCGCATCTCGTTCTTCGTGAACGCGGGCGTCCGCTTCATCGAGGAGATGTGCAAGATGCGGGCGTTCGGCCGCATCTGGGACCGCATCACCCGCGAGCGGTACGGCATCGAGAACCCCAAGCAGCGCCGCTTCCGCTACGGCGTCCAGGTCAACTCCCTGGGCCTGACGGAGGCGCAGCCGGAGAACAACGTCCAGCGGATCGTCCTGGAGATGCTGGCCGTCACCCTCTCCAAGGACGCGCGCGCCCGCGCCGTGCAGCTCCCCGCCTGGAACGAGGCCCTGGGCCTGCCCCGCCCCTGGGACCAGCAGTGGTCGCTGCGCATCCAGCAGGTGCTGGCGTACGAGAGCGATCTGCTGGAGTACGAGGACATCTTCGAGGGCTCGAAGGTGATCGAGGCGAAGGTGGAGCAGCTGGTCGAGGCGTCGTTCGCCGAGATCGACCGCATCCAGGAGATGGGCGGCGCGATGGCGGCCGTCGAGTCCGGCTACCTCAAGTCGCAGCTGGTCGCCTCGCACGCCGAGCGCCGGGGCCGGATCGAGTCCGGCCAGGAGAAGATCATCGGTGTCAACGCCTTCGAGGGCACCGAGCCGAACCCGCTGACCGCCGACCTGGACACCGCGATCCAGACGGTGGACCCGGCGGTCGAGGCCCGGGTCATCGCCTCGCTCCAGCAGTGGCGCGACAGCCGCTACCAGCCGCCCTTCAACCACCCGCGGCCCTGCAAGGCCCTGGAGCGGCTGAAGGAGGCCGCGCGCGGCGACGAGAACCTCATGGAGGCCACCCTGGAGTGCGCCCGCGCCGGGGCGACGACCGGCGAGTGGGCCGGGGCGCTGCGCGAGGTGTTCGGCGAGTTCCGGGCGCCCACGGGCGTCTCGTCGGCGCCGGTGGCCGTCCCCGTCGAGGAGGGCAGCACGCTCGCCCTGGTCCGCCGCAAGGTGGACCTGACGGCCAAGGACCTGGGCGTGGGCAAGCTGCGCTTCCTGGTCGGCAAGCCGGGATTGGACGGGCACTCCAACGGCGCCGAGCAGATCGCGGTCCGTGCGCGCGACGCCGGCTTCGAGGTGGTCTACCAAGGCATCCGGCTGACGCCGGAGCAGATCGTGGACGCGGCCCTCGCCGAGGACGTGCACGCGGTCGGCCTGTCCATCCTGTCCGGCTCGCACGCCCAGCTGGTCCCCGACGTCCTCGAACGGCTGCGTGTGGCCGGTGCCACAGATATACCCGTGATCGCCGGTGGCATCATCCCGAATGGTGACGCCGAGCAGCTCAGGGAAGCCGGAGTGGCCGCGGTCTTCACCCCGAAGGACTTCGACATCACCGGAATCATCGGCCGCATCGTCGACGAGATCCGGAAAGCGAACAAGCTCGACCCCCTGGAGGTCCCCGCATGACCACGGTCAACCGCCTTCGCCCCCGGCGTTCCTGCCTGGCGGTACCGGGCTCGAACCCGCGCTTCCTGGAGAAGGCCCAGGGCCTCCCGGCCGACCAGGTCTTCCTCGACCTGGAGGACGCGTGCGCCCCGCTCGCCAAGCCCGAGGCGCGGCACACCATCGTGAAGTTCCTCAACGAGGGCGACTGGACGGGCAAGACGCGGGTCGTGCGCGTCAACGACTGGACGACCGAGTGGACGTACCGCGATGTCGTCACGGTCGTCGAGGGCGCCGGCCAGAACCTCGACTGCATCATGCTGCCGAAGGTGCAGACGGCCGAGCAGATCGTCGCTCTCGACCTCCTCCTCACCCAGATCGAGAAGACGATGGGCTTCGAGGTCGGCAAGATCGGCATCGAGGCGCAGATCGAGAACGCGCAGGGCCTGAACAACGTCAACGAGATCGCGACGGCCTCCCAGCGCGTCGAGACGATCATCTTCGGCCCGGCCGACTTCATGGCGTCCATCAACATGAAGTCGCTGGTCGTGGGCGAGCAGCCGCCCGGCTACCCGGCGGACGCCTACCACTACATCCTGATGAAGATCCTGATGGCCGCCCGCGCCAACAACCTCCAGGCGATCGACGGCCCCTACCTGCAGATCCGCAACATCGACGGCTACCGCGAGGTCGCCCAGCGCGCCGCCGCGCTCGGCTTCGACGGCAAGTGGGTGCTGCACCCGGGCCAGGTCGAGGCGTCCAACGAGATCTTCTCGCCGTCGCAGGAGGACTACGACCACGCCGAGCTGATCCTGGACGCGTACGACTACTACACGTCCGAGGCGGGCGGCAAGAAGGGCTCCGCGATGCTCGGCGACGAGATGATCGACGAGGCCAGCCGCAAGATGGCCCTGGTCATCTCCGGCAAGGGCCGCGCCGCCGGCATGCAGCGCACCAGCAAGTTCGAGATCCCGGAGGGCTGAGCGCGATGCAGTTCGGGCGCACCTACGAGGAGTTCGAGGTCGGGGCGACGTACAAGCACTGGCCGGGAAAGACGGTCACGGAGTACGACGACCACCTGTTCTGTCTCCTCACCATGAACCACCACCCGCTCCACATGGACACCAACTATGCGGAGAAGACGACCGACTTCGGCAAGAACGTCGTCGTGGGCAACTACATCTACTCGCTGCTGCTCGGCATGTCCGTGCCGGACATCTCCGGCAAGGCCATCGCCAACCTGGAGATCGAGTCGCTGAAGCACGTGGCGCCGACCTTCCACGGCGACACGATCTACGGCCAGACGACCGTGCTCGACAAGTGGCCGTCGAAGTCGAAGAACGACCGCGGGATCGTCTACGTCGAGACCAAGGGCTACAAGCAGGACGGCACGCTGGTCTGCGTGTTCCGCCGCAAGGTGATGGTGCCGACCGAGACGTACATCAAGGAGCGCGGCGGCGAGCAGCCCGGCCGCCCCGAGCTCAGGGAGCAGGAGAAGTAGCCATGGCGCGACTCGCCCAGACCGCCGGTCTGACGGACGTCCAGCAGGAGATCCTGTCCACCGTCCGGGACTTCGTGGACAAGGAGATCATTCCGGTCGCCACGGAACTGGAGCACCGCGACGAGTACCCGCAGCAGATCGTCGACGGCCTCAAGGAGTTGGGCCTGTTCGGCCTGATGATCCCGGAGGAGTACGGGGGCCTGGGCGAGTCGCTCCTCACCTACGCCCTCTGCGTCGAGGAGATCGCCCGCGGCTGGATGTCGGTCTCCGGCATCATCAACACCCACTTCATCGTGGCGTACATGCTCAAGCAGCACGGCACGCAGGAGCAGAAGGACCACTTCCTGCCGAGGATGGCCGCCGGCGACATCCGGGGCGCCTTCTCGATGTCGGAGCCGGGCCTGGGCTCGGACGTGTCGGCGATCACGTCGAAGGCGGTCAAGGACGGCGAGGAGTACGTCCTCAACGGCCAGAAGATGTGGCTGACGAACGGCGGAACGTCGTCCCTGGTGGCCGTCCTCGTGAGAAGTGACGAAGGTCACGCCGAGGGCACCGCGCCTCACAAGTCGATGACGACCTTCCTGGTCGAGAAGGAGCCCGGCTTCGGCGAGGTGCGCCCCGGCCTCACGATCCCCGGCAAGATCGACAAGATGGGTTACAAGGGGGTCGACACCACCGAACTCATCATGGATGGCCTGCGGATTCCTGCGGATCGTGTGCTCGGCGGGGTCACCGGCCGTGGTTTCTATCAGATGATGGACGGGGTCGAGGTCGGCCGTGTGAACGTGGCGGCGCGTGGCTGCGGCGTCGCTCAGCGTGCGTTCGAACTGGGCGTGCGGTACGCGCAGCAGCGCCACACCTTCGGCAAGCCGATCGCCCAGCACCAGGCGATCCAGTTCAAGCTGGCCGAGATGGCTACCAAGGTCGAGGCCGCCCATGCGATGATGGTGAACGCAGCACGCAAAAAGGACTCCGGGGAGCGAAACGACCTGGAGGCAGGGATGGCGAAGTACCTCGCCTCCGAGTACTGCAAGGAGGTCGTCGAAGACGCCTTCCGGATCCACGGCGGCTACGGCTTCTCCAAGGAGTACGAGATCGAGCGCCTCTACCGTGAGGCCCCGATGCTGCTCATCGGTGAAGGTACCGCCGAGATCCAGAAAATGATCATCGGCAGGCGGCTGCTCGAAGAGTATCGATTCCAGGGCTAGATGTCCGGATACGGGGTGTTTTCTTGGAGAAGAAGATCACACCCCGTCAGCACTCTTCTGCCGCCGACTCGGCTGCCTGGCTTACCCAGTTACGGCCCCGAGCCGCTACGATCGCCGGAAAGCCGCCGTCCCCCGTCAGTGTGCGGCATCATCCGCTACGAAGGTCATCCATGCCCCACAGCCAAACCTCTGCACCTCGCGACAGCCGGGCCGGCGTACGCCTCGCGCGCGGAGCATCGCCGTGGCTCCTTCCGACCGTCGCCACCGCAGCCCTCAGCCTGGCACGGGCCCGGCGCTCCGGCGCCGCCAAGGCCGTCGCCGTTCCCGCCACCGCGCTCGCGGCGGGGATGCTGTGGTTCTTCCGCGACCCCGAGCGTGAGATCACCCAGGGCCGGGTCATCTCGCCCGCCGACGGTGTGGTGCAGAGCATCATGCCGTGGAAGGACGGCCGCACCCGCGTCGCGATCTTCATGAGCCCGCTCAACGTCCACGTCAACCGCGCGCCGCTGGCCGGCACGGTGACGTCGGTCGAGCACATCCCCGGTGGCTTCGTTCCCGCCTTCAACAAGGAGAGCGAGAACAACGAGCGTGTCGTCTGGCACTTCGACACCGAGCTCGGCGACATCGAGATGATCCAGATCGCCGGCGCGGTCGCCCGTCGTATCGTCCCCTACCTGCCCGAGGGCACGAAGGTCGAGCAGGGCGAGCGGATCGGCCTGATCCGCTTCGGCTCGCGGGTCGACCTCTACCTGCCCGAGGGCGTGGAGGTCGCGGTCGAGGTCGGTCAGAAGACCGTGGCGGGGGTGACTCGCATTGACCGTGATTGATCCTGACACCAAGGCCGGCTGGGTCCCGGAGTCCGACGGGGTCGACGAGGAAGAGGAGATGCCCCTCTCTCTTCGCCTGTCGATAGCGGACACGCTGACCCTCGGTAACGCCACGTGCGGTTTCATGGCGGTGTACTTCACCACCACCGGCATCCTGATCCCGGACCTCATGGGCAGCCAGGAGTCCGGCATGGCGCGCAACAGCGCGGCCACGGCGGTCATCCTGATGCTGTGCGCGGCGGTCTTCGACCTGTTCGACGGCCTGGTGGCGCGCAAGCTGCGCTCCTCCCCCATGGGCGCCGAACTGGACAACCTGTCCGACCTGATCAGCTTCGGCCTGGCGCCGGCGTACTTCGTCCTCGTCTACGGCATGGTGGCCGAGGGCGCGTACCAGCGGGTCGCGGCGGTCGGGGCGATCGTGGTGCTGCTGGCGGTGGTGCTACGGCTTGCCCGGTTCTCGTGCGTCACGGTCAAGGACGGCACGTTCCAGGGCATGCCGTCACCGTTCGGCGCGCTGACCGTGGTGTCCATCGTGTTGCTGGAGCTGCCCTTCGTGGCGACCCTGCTGGCGATCCTGGGGACGGCGTGGCTGATGGTGAGCCGCGTGGAGTACCCGAAGCCGCGGGGCCGGCTCGCCGTGGCGATGCTGTCGTGGATCGTGCTGGGCATGGGCATGATGGCCGCCTGGGCCTTCGACGCACCGAGCGGCCAGCTGCTGCTCCAGACGGGCTGTGCGCTCCAGCTGGTCATGGGGGCGGTGATCCCGCTGTTCGCTACGGCCCGGCGGGTGAACAACTTCCGTGACAACCGCCGCGAGGCGCGGACGGCGCAGCTGCCGTAGCGACCGTACGACGACGAAGGCCCCGAGCTGAGAGCTCGGGGCCTTTCTCGTGCACGGGGCGCCGTCATGGGTTGCCGCAGCGGAGGGAACCGCCCGGCTCAGGTCAGGAAGTCCCGGGCGATCCGCTCCGCCACCCGCTCCAGGATCGGGCCCGCTTCCGCGATGCACTTCGCGACGTCCGGTTCCTCGTCCGTGAGGGGGTAGGCCCGGCGGAAACCGGCGCGGCCCAGGGTCTGGGGCGGCAGGGCCAGGCGGCCGCAGACCGCCACGACGTCCTTGTCCGCGGCCCGGGCCGCGGCGGCCACGCCCGCCGGGGCCTTGCCGTGGAGGGTCTGCTCGTCGAGGGAACCCTCGCCGGTGATGACCAGGTCGGCGCGGTCCAGGGCGGGGGCGAAGCCCAGGACGTCGAGCATGACCTCGATCCCGGGACGGAACCGGGCGCCCAGCAGCAGGGCGCCGTAGCCGATGCCGCCCGCCGCGCCCGCACCCGGCGATGCCGCGTACTGGGCGGCCTGGGGACCGACCGGGCCCCGGAGCACCTCCGCGAAGTGCGCGAGGGCGGTGTCCAGCGCCTCCACGTCGTCGGGTGAGGCGCCCTTCTGCGGGCCGTAGATGGCGGGGGCGCCCTTCGGGCCGGTCAGCGGGTTGTCGACGTCGCTCGCGAGGACCAGCTCGATCTCGGCGAGGCGCGGGTCGAGTCCCGACAGATCGGCGGTGGCCAGCCGGGCGAGTCCGCCGCCGCCCGGGGGCACCGGCTCCCCGTCGGCGTCAAGGAACCGGGCGCCCAGCGCCGACAGCATCCCGGCGCCGCCGTCGGTGGTGGCGCTGCCGCCGACCCCGAAGACGATCGTGCGGGCACCCGCGTCCAGCGCGGCCCTCAGCAGCTCGCCGGAGCCGTACGTGGACGCGGTGAGCGGGGCGAAGACCCCGGCGGGAAGCCGTTGCAGCCCGCTCGCCTCGGCCATCTCCACGACGGCGGTGCCCTCGCGCAGCGCGAAGGCCGCCGTCACCTCGTCGCCGAGGGGCCCGGCGACCCGTACCTCCCGGCGCTCGAATCCGGCCGCGACGGCCGCGGCCACGGTCCCGTCGCCGCCGTCGGCCACGGGCAGCGCCTCGACCTCGAGGTCCGGCAGGACATGGCGCATCCCGGCCGTCACCCGCTCGGCGACCTCCACGGCCGTCAGCGACCCCTTGAACTTGTCCGCGGCGACGAGCACCCGCCGTGCCTTCCGGGTGCCGCTCACTGCAGCGTCCGCCACTTGCACTCCCCTTGCTCTCCGGGCCCTCACGCACGTCAGGGCCAGTCGCGCCGCTGTGACCTTAACCGGAGGGACCCCCGCCCGTCAGCCTTTGCCCAACCCATGGACCGACGCGTCAGGGGCGCGGGGAACTGCGCGAACAGCCACCGGGGACCGGCAGCCCCGAACGCGCCGCAAGCCCCCTCCCGAAACGGGTAGACCACAACCATGACCCTCGTTGACACCGGAACGGCGCTCTCCGACCGCATCCTCGGCGGCTGGACCGGCCGCATCGCGGGAAACATGCTCGGCAAGCCGGTCGAACAGGGCGAGGTGTGGACCCGCGACCGCATCGACCGCTACCTCAGACAGGCCGCGGCCCTGCCGCTGACCGACTACCTGCCCGAGCCGATCAGTGAGCACGACGGTTTCGCGCTGCGCCCCGAGTGGCGCAGCTGCGTCCGCGGCCGCATCCACGGCAGCTGCCGTGACGACGATGTCGACTACGCGATTCTCGGCCTCGACCTGCTGGAGACCCACGGTTTCGGCTTCACCACCGAGCAGGTCGGCGACCTGTGGCTGCTGCGGCTGCCGTACCTGCAGACGTTCACCGCCGAGCGGGCCGCGTACCGCAACCTCGCGGGCGGGCTCAAGCCGCCGCTGACGGCGACGTACGACAACCCGTACCAGGAGTGGATCGGCGCCCTCATCCGGGCCGACGTCTTCGGCTGGACCTGCCCGGGTGTCCCGCGCCGCGCCGCCCTGCTCGCCCGGCGGGACGCGGTGCTGTCGCACACCGGCAACGGGGTGTACGGCGCCATGTGGGCTGCGGCGCTGATCGCGGCGGCGTTCACGGCGCCCACCGTGCGGCACGCCGTCGACGAGGCGCTGGCCGTGATCCCGGCGAGCAGCCGGTTCGCCCGCGCGGTCCGCCGGGTGGTCGCGCTGCACGACACCCGGATGTCCTGGGAGGACACGCTCACCACGCTTACCGAGGAGACCACCGGGATGGGCTGGATCCACTCCGTGCCGAACGCGGCCGTCCTCACCGCCGGCCTGCTCTACGGCGACGGCGACTTCACCCGGACCATCACGCTCACGGTCCGCGGCGGCCTGGACACCGACTCCAACGGCGCGACCGCGGGTTCGGTGGCCGGAGTCTTCGGCGGCGCCGCGGCCATCCCGGACCAGTGGAAGGCGCCGCTGGAGGACACGGTCCGCAGCGCGGTGTTCGGCTTCGACGGGGTACGGATCAGCGAGCTGGCGGAGCGGACGCTGCGGCTGGCGGAACAGGCGGCCTGAGCGCCGGAGGATGAGGCGGGGCGCTGCTGGTTACCCTGCACCGGTGACTTCCTCTCCTGACTACGCCGCCTACATCGCGTCCCTGCCCCGCGTCCTGGCCGGCGCCGCCGCGCTGTTCCGGGACGACGAGGGCCGTGTGCTGCTCGTCGAGCCCAACTACCGGGAGGGCTGGGCGCTGCCCGGCGGCACCGTCGAGTCCGACGACGGCGAGACCCCGCGGCAGGGTGCGCGGCGCGAGACGGCCGAGGAGATCGGCCTGGACCGTGAGCTCGGCCGGCTGCTGACGGTGGACTGGGTGCAGGGCGCGGGCCGTCCGCCGCTGGTGGCGTACCTGTACGACGGTGGGGTGCTGAGCGAGGACGACTTCAAAGCGATCCGCCTCCAGGAGGAGGAGCTGCTGTCCTGGCGGCTGGTGGCGCGCGAGGAGCTGACCGAGTACCTGTCAGACGCCCACAGCGGCCGTGTCCTGGCCGCCCTCGACGTCCTGGCGGACGGCTCGGGGACGGCGGAGCTGGAGAACGGCAGGCGGGTGTCCTGACGGGTCCGGCCGTTCACCCCTCGGCGTTCCGTTCGAAATCCGTTCGCCGCCGCCCCGCGGACCGGCCTACCCTCGGCGACATGGCCAAACCCCTCGTCGCCCTGCTCACCGGTGCCGGCATCAGTACGGATTCGGGGATCCCGGACTACCGCGGGCCGAACGGGCTGTGGCGGCGGGATCCCGAGGCCGAGAAGCTCGTGACGTACGAGTACTACATGGCTGATGCCGAGATCCGTCGCCGGTCCTGGCTGATGCGGCGCGAGACCGGGGCGCTGCGGGCCGAGCCCAACGCCGCGCACCGGGCGGTGGCGGAGCTGGAGCGGTCCGGGGTGCCGGTGCGGGTGATCACGCAGAACGTGGACGGGCTGCACCAGCTCGCCGGGATACCCGCCCGCAAGGTGCTCGAACTGCATGGAACGGCGCGGAGTTTCGTGTGTACCGGCTGCCACGCCCGCGGCCCGATGGCGGACGCACTGGCCCGGGTGGAGGCAGGTGAGGACGATCCGCCGTGCCGGGAGTGCGGTGGGATCCTGAAGCCGGCGACGGTGATGTTCGGCGAGCGGCTCGACCCCGTCGTCCTCGGCGAGGCGGCCGCCGTCAGCAAGGCCTGTGACGTGTTCGTCGCCGTCGGTTCGAGCCTTCAGGTGCAGCCCGCGGCGGGTCTCGCCGGTGTCGCCGCCGACCACGGAGCCCGACTGGTCATCGTCAACGGCGAGCCGACCCCGTACGACGACCGTGCCGACGAGATCGTCCGCGATCCCATCGGCACGGCACTGCCCGAGCTGCTGCGTGGCCTGATCGCCACCTCCTAGAACAACGCCGCCCCGCGTTCGAAGTCCAGCAGGCGCTGCTTGCGCTCCAGGCCTCCGCCGTAGCCGGTCAGGCCGCCGTTCGCGCCGATGACGCGGTGGCAGGGGATGATGATGCCGATGGGGTTGCGGCCGTTGGCGAGGCCGACCGCGCGGGAGGCGGCGGGGGCGCCGAGGGCGTCGGCGAGCCGGCCGTAGGTGCGTGTCTCGCCGTAAGGGATGCGGCACAGCTGGTCCCAGACGGTGCGCTGGAACGGGGTGCCGTTCAGGCGCAGGGGGACGGTGAACTCCTTGAGGTCGCCCGCGAAGTAGGCCTTCAGCTGCTCCTCCACCTCCCCGAAGAGGGTGTCGTCGCGGGTGCCGAACGTCTCCTCCGCCGGGCGGTGGCGCTGTCCGGTCATGTACAGGCCGCACAGGACACCGTCGTCGGCGACGAGGGTGAGGGGTCCGTACGGGCTGTCGGTCACGGTGTGCTGCTTCATCGGAACGTCCCTATACCGGAAGGAAGTTGATCGGGTGGCTGTCGGTCGCCCAGAGGTACTGGACCGCGTAGGCCCGCCAGGGGCGCCAGGCCGCCGCGCGGGCGGTGAGGGCGGCCGGAGTGGACGGCAGGCCCAGTTCCCGCGCGGCGCGGCGGATGCCGAGGTCGGTGGGGAGGAAGGCGTCGGGGTCACCGAGGGCGCGCATGGCGATGACGTCCACCGTCCAGGGGCCGAATCCGGGCAGGGCGAGGAGCTCGGCGCGGGTGCGCGGCCAGTCGCTCTCGACGCCCAGGTGGAGGTCGCCGTCGGCGAGCCGGGCGACCAGGGTGGTGAAGGTCGTGCGGCGGGTGCGCGGCATCGCCAGCGTCCCGGGGTCGAGCGCCGCGAGGGCCTCGGGGGCCGGGAAGAGGTGGGTGAGACCGCCCTCCGGATCCTCGACCGGTTCGCCGTGCTCCTCGACCAGGCGGGCCGCGTGGGTGCGGGCGGCGGCGGTGGAGACCTGCTGTCCGAGCACGGCCCGGACGGCGAACTCGGCCTCGTCGACCGTGCGCGGCACCCGCCGTCCGGGCGCCTTGTCCACCAGGGGCGCGAGGACCGGGTCGGTGCGGAGCTGTTCGTCGATCGCGACGGGGTCGGCGTCCAGGTCGAGCAGGCGTCGGCAGCGGCTGATGGCGACGGTCAGGTCGCGCAGATCGCTGAGGGTGAGGCGGCAGGCGATGTGGTCGGGATTCGGGGTGAGGGCCACGATGCCGTGGCCGTACGGGAGGCGCAGGGTGCGACGGTAGGAGCCGTCGCGCCACTCCTCCACGCCGGGTACGGCCGTGGCGGCGAGGTGTCCGAAGAGGTTGTCGGGATTGAGCGGTGCGCGGAACGGCAACCGCAGCGACAGGGCGCCGGGGGTGCTCGCGCCCTGCCGTTTCGGGGCGCGGGCGCGCAGCTCGCTCGGGGACAGGGCGAAGACCTCGCGGACCGTGTCGTTGAAGGTCCGGATCGAGGCGAAGCCGGCGGCGAAGGCGATCTGCGCCATGGGCAGGGCGGTCGTCTCGACGAGCAGCCGGGCGGTCTGGGCGCGCTGGGCACGGGCGAGCGCCAGGGGGCCCGCTCCCAGCTCGGCGAGGAGCTGGCGTTCGACCTGGCGGGTGCTGTAGCCGAGGCGGCCGGCAAGGCCGGGCACGCCCTCGCGGTCCACGACACCGTCGGCGATCAGCCGCATGGCGCGGGCCACGAGGTCGGCCCGCTGGTTCCACTCCGGGGAGCCGGGGCTGGTGTCGGGCCGGCAGCGCTTGCAGGCCCGGAACCCGGCCTGCTGACAGGCCGCCGCACTGGGGTGGAAGACCATGTTCTCCGGCTTGGGCGGCACCACCGGGCAGCTGGGACGGCAGTAGATGCCGGTGGTCAGGACGGCCGTGAAGAACCAGCCGTCGAACCGCGCGTCCTTGGACCGGACGGCGCGCACGCAGCGCTCGGTGTCGGTGTGCATCCCCTTCTGCATGGGTCCAGCATCCGGCACCGGGCGGTGCGGGGCTGGCGAGAATCCGACATCGACGTGCTCGGGACCGGCCCCCGGACGGAGACAGATGAAGATTCATTCATGTGTTCGTGCGGGCCCGGTACGATGACGGCATGGGTCATGGAGCCGTCACTCCCGCGCAGGAAGCCGCCGAGCGCGTACGCCTGGACGCGGACAACGTCGCGAAGGTCGCCACCACGCTCCAGGCCCTGTCCACACCCTCCCGGCTGCTCATCCTCGCGCGGCTGCGCGAAGGCCCGCTGCCGGCCACGGAGTTGGCCGCCGAGGTGGGCATGGAGCAGTCGGCCTGCTCCCACCAGCTGCGGTTGCTGCGCAACCTGGGCCTGGTCGTGGGCGAGCGGCAGGGCCGTTCGGTGGTCTACGCGCTGCACGACCACCATGTCGCCGAGCTGCTCGACCAGGCCGTTTACCACGTGGAGCATCTGCGGCTCGGCATCAGCGACGCCGCCGACTGAGGCGGCGCCGCTGTCCCACCGTGGGTTCTAGTCGGTGGCGGTCCGCCGTCGCGAGGCCTCCATGGCCTCGCTCACCCGCGTCAGCGGACGCAGCCGGTACGTGTACGCGTAGTCGCGGTCGGCGAGCAGCTTGAACTCGGCGTGCGTGTGCGCGCCCCAGCTGTCGTCGCCGCCCACGCCCATCTGGCGGTGGTTCACCCGCAGGACCACGGCGTCCCGAGGGGTGAGCTGGTAGTCGTGGCGGGCTCCGACGGAGAGGTCCTCGGGGGTGAAGTGCGAGGCGTTGACCTCCAGCAGCGGCTCACCGGACACGAGCAGGCCGCGTCCCCGGCCGTCGGTCAGAGCGGCCCAGCGGACGTCGGTCTTGTTGCCGTTCTCCTGGGGGCGCAGGTAGGAGGTCCACTGCCCGGAGACGGTGCCGGAGTACAGGCCCACGTCGGTGGCGTTGTTGCGGTCCCACATGTTCTCCTCGGGACCCCGGCCGTAGTAGTGCAGCCGGTCCAGGCTCCGCGGCAAGAACAGCAGGGTGCCGACCTCCGGGATGTACGGCAGGTTCGCCGCCCCCGGGTGCAGGGTGTTGTCGACCTTGATCTCGCCGTTGCCGAAGACCGTGTACGTCGTGCTGTACGTGGACTCCGTGCCGGTGGGCAGCGTGCCGGTGACGGTGACCTCGACGGCCCGGTCGGCCAAGGGCCGCACGCGGACGTCGGACACCTTCCGCTTCGCTCCGGCGTCGCGCCAGGTCTGGTTGCGGGTGTGCTGTCCGTTGCCGTGGTCGTTGTCGGTGGGTGCGCGCCAGAAGTTCGGGACGGGGCCGGAGGTCAGGAGACGGGTACCGCCCGCCTCGTAGGAGGTGATGGTTCCGGTGCCCTTGTCGACGGTGACGGCGAAGCCCTTGCCCTTGACCACGACGGTCTTGTCCCCGTCCGTGTGGCTCAGGGCGGGCACGCTCCGCAGCGGCGCGGGCTGCACGGCCGGGCTGTCCGCGTCGAGGGCGAGCTGCTGCTTGGCCACCTCGAAGCCGGCCTTCGCCCACGGGGTGGCCTCCCTCGTGGTGAAGGAGAGCTGGAGGAAGTACTCCGTGCCGGGCTCGGGCGCGGCCGGGACCCGCACCGGGACCTTGATGTCCTTGCTGCTCAGCGGCGCCACGTCCAGCTGGTCGCGGGTCAGCCGGCCGCGCTGGACGACCTCGCCGTCGGAGACCAGGGACCAACGCCCTTCGAGCTCGCGGAGGTTGGTGAACAGGTACTCGTTGGTGAGGGTGACGGCACCGGGGCCGCCCGAGGCCTGCGTGACGTTGACCGCCTGGTAGATCTGCTTGACCTCGGCGGCCTTGCCGGTGAGGCCGCGGTCGGCGGTGACGATGCCGTCGCCGGAGAAGGCACCGTCGTTGGGGTTGTCGCCCCAGTCGCCGCCGTAGGCGTAGAACGTCTTGTCGCGCGGGCGCTTCTCGGTGAACCCGGCGGTGGCGGCGTCGAACCAGAAGCGCACGCCCTCGTCGCCGGGCGTGCGGGTGTCCGAGGCCAGTTCCGCGGCGCTCAGGGCGCGGGCGTACACGCGGGCCCGGCGGATGGTGCCGCTGAACTCCCGGGTCGGGTTGTCGACGTCGGTGGCGAGCGACAGGGAGGCGGTGTTGTCGGCGGGGCGGCGGGTGGTGGTCCTGGTGCCGCGCACCTGGCCGTCGACGTACAGGGTGAGCGTGCCCGCGTCCGCGTCGAAGACGCCGGCGATGTGGTGCTCCTTGCCGGTCCAGCCCTCGGGCAGCGCCCAGCTCGCGGTGACCCACTGGCCGCCGCCGTGGATGAAGAACTCCAGGTTCTTGTCGGTCTGCTTGAGGGCGTACTGGGTGTCGCCCTTGGCGATGACGGGCTGATGGCCGCCGGTGACGTCCGGGGTGACCCAGGCCTCCAGCGTCAGGGACCCGGTGAGGTCCAGGCGGGTGTCGCGGGGGAAGACGGTGCCGCCCGTGACGCCCTTGGCACGGTCAAAAGTGCCGGCGGGTGCCATGACCTCGCCGCGCAGCGAGCCCGGGCCGGACTCGGTCAGCAGCTTGCGGGTGGGGGTGGGCCAGCGCAGGGCCTGGTCGACGAAGTCCCAGATCCAGCCGCCCTGGAGGACGTCGTAGCGGCGGACGATGTCCCAGTACTTCTTGAAGTTGCCGTTGGAGTTGCCCATGCCGTGCGAGTACTCGATCATCACGTACGGCCGGGTGTCGCTCGTGTCCTTGGCACGCTGCTCGACCCGCTGCGGGCTGTCGTACATCTCGGAGCGGATGTCGCTGATGCCGGGGCGGTCGTCGCCCTCGTACTGGATGACGCGGGTGGAGTCGTAGGAGCGGATCCAGTCGTGCATGGCGTTGAAGGTCGTGCCGCCGCCGGCCTCGTTGCCGAGGGACCAGATGACCACCGAGGCGTGGTTCTTGTCGCGGTGGACCATGTTCTGGGCGCGGACCACGCACGCCTCGGTCCACTCCGGGTGCCCGCTGCCGGGGAACTTGTCGCGGATTCCGTGGGTCTCCAGGTTGGTCTCGTCGACGAGGTACAGGCCGTACTCGTCGGCGAGTTCGAGCCACAGGGGGTTGTTGGGGTAGTGCGAGGTGCGGACGCTGTTGATGTTGAGGCGCTTGATGATCCCGATGTCCTCGACCATCTGCGCCCGGGTGAGCGCCGAGCCGGTGACGGGGTGCATCTCGTGCCGGTTGGTGCCGCGGAAGGAGACCGGCTTGCCGTTGATGCGCATCAGGCCGTCCTTCAGCGCGAACTCGCGGAAGCCGACCCGGTGCGAGAGGGTCTCGACCACCTTGCCGGCCGGGTCGCGCAGGCGGAGCACGGCGGTGTAGAGGTTCGGGTGCTCGGCCGACCACAGCTTGGGTGAGGGGACAGCCCTGGACGCCTCGGCGGTGGCCTCCTCGCCGTCGGGGACGTCGACCGTCCGGTTCAGGGGGCGGGACCAGACGGCGTGGCCGCGCGCGTCATAGAGCTGGGTCTCGACGGTGTAGCGGCCCGCGCCCTCGCCGCCGTAGTCGCGGACCTGGGCGGTGACCTTGAGCTCGGCGGAGGTGTAGCCGTCGCCCAGCGGGGTGTCCAGGCGGAAGTCGCGCACGTGCACGCTGGGGGTGGAGAACAGGTGGACCGAGCGGAAGATGCCGCTCAGCCGGATCATGTCCTGGTCCTCCAGCCACTCCGCGTCGGAGTAGCGGTACACCTCTACGGCGATCTGGTTGGTGCCCGGCTTGAGGTGGGGGGTGATGTCGTACTCGGCGGAGGTGTAGGAGTCCTCGTGATAGCCCGCCAGCTTGCCGTTGATCCACACGTAGTGGGCGGACTTGACGCCCTCGAAGTGCAGGAAGGTGCGCCGGCCCTTCCAGTCGCGGGGCACGGTGAACGTGCGGCGGTACTGGCCGACGGGGTTGTAACGGGTCGGGGCGGCGGGCGGCTGGGCGTTCTCGCCGCCGCCGTTGGGGCCCCACCAGGGGTAGGTGATGTTGACGTAGATCGGGAAGTCGTAGCCGTGCATCTGCCAGGCCGAGGGCACCGGGATGGTGTCCCAGCCGGAGTCGTCGACATCGGTGCCGTAGAAGTCCGGGTCACGGTCGTCGGGACGGTCCGCGTAGGCGAACTTCCAGGTGCCGTCGAGGCTCAACCGGTACGGCGAGCGCTCGCGGTCGCCCTTCAGTGCCTGTCCGAGGTCCGCGTAGGGCATGAGGGTGGTGTGCGGTGGCTCGGTGCCCACCCGGTACACGCTCAGGCCGTCGTTCCACTCCGGAGGGCCGTCCGCCGCCGGGCGCCGGCCAGCCGCGTACGAGGCGGTGGGCGACGCCGAGAGGGCGAGCGCGCCGAGCACGGCGGCTCCTCCCTCCAGCAGACGACGGCGGCTGACGACGGGCCGGTCGGCGGGGGACGGATGCGGGGGGTGCGGCATGAACGTGGCCTTCCTCGGTTCGACAGGTGCGGTGCTGCACGGACTGAGGGCACGTCAGATGCGATCCTCAACTGCGCACCCCTGGTGGGTGTTTCTGTTGATTCGACGGGCAACTGACGGTGACAGAGCAACTGCTGAGCAGGCACACCCTAGGACTCGCACACATTCGAAGCAATGACCGCGTCGGACTTTGTGCGGTCCTGATGATTCAGGCCGTGCGGGAGGCGAGCAGCTCGCTCGTCAGGCGGGCGGGCGCGTCCAGCGGAGAGCGGCTGGATCTCGTCGGTGCAGCGCTGGTCGGCCTGCGCGATCCGCCGGTAGCGGGCCCGGTGCAGCAGGCGGGCGCGCGGGGCCACGCACCCGCCGAAGTCGTGTGCGGCCACGGACGGCACCCGCAGCCCCGGGTGCGCCGGCAGCTCGGTGAGGATCCGGCCCTGGGCGGCCGGTGAGACGTCCTGGCCGGGGTGCGTGCCGGAGGTGCCGTAGCCCGCCCTGTCCCAGACGTGGACGTGATGCCCGACGGTCGCGAGGGCGGGTGCGATCTCGTGCCACACGTACGAGGAGAAGGGCGTCCCGTGCGGCAGCACGACCGGCTCCGCGCCGGGATCGCCCAACCGGTCCCAGCGCACCGTTCCCGACCCCGTGAGCAAGCTCTCCCGCGACGTTCAGTCCTTCACGGCGCCGCTCCCTCCCCCTGCGGGTGCCGACCCGCCCTTTTTTGTCATTTCGGCGCGACAGTGCCGCTGCTCCGACCGTAATGTGACCTCATCGGACAGCCCGCACAACAGATCATGGCGGTACCTTTTGCCGCGCCGGAAGGAGCGGCCCGCATGAACGGCTACGCGACCTCGGACCGCGACGCCGTCACGGCCGCGCCCGGCGGGCTGCTGGATCTGCTCAAGGTCGCGGCCGTGGTCCTCGACGCGGGCGGGCACATCGCGCTCTGGAGCCCGGAGATCGAGCAGCTGCTCGGCTGGACCGCGGAGGAGGCACTGCGGCAGCGGGCCGACACCCTCCTGGTCTCCCCCGAGAACCGGTCCCGGGGCAGGGAGCTGTTCGCCCAGGTCAGCACGGGGGCGCGGTGGGCCGGAGTGTTCCCGCTGCGGCACCGCGACGGCACGGAACGGGCCGTGGAGTTCCGTACGATGCGCCTCCTCGACCCCGAAGGACAGCCCCACCTGCTGGGACTCGCAGCGGACGCGACGACCGTGCGCAAGGTGGAGCGCGACCTCGCCCTCTCCCACAGCCTCGTCAACCAGACCCCGCTCGGCATCGCCGTCTTCGACAACGACCTGCGCTGGGTCGGTGTGAACCCCGCGCTGGAGCGGATCAACGGCGTGCCCGAGGAGGCCGTGCTGGGGCGCCGGGTCGGGGAAGTGCTGCCGGACCTGGACGTGGCGGCCATCGAGACCCGGATGCGGCACGTCCTGGAGACCGGCAGACCGCTGCTCGACCAGCAGACCGTCGGCCGTACGGCGGCGGACACGCAGGAGCGCGCCTACTCGGAGTCCTACCACCGCATCGAGGACACCGACGGGCGGGTCCTCGGGCTCGCGATGGCCGTGCTGGACGTCACCGAGCGCCAGCAGGCCGCGGCCGAGGTCGCACAGGCGCGCCAGCACCTGTCGGTGATCGCCGACGCGGGGATGAAGATCGGCACCACGCTGGACCTCCAGCAGACCGCCCGGGAACTGGCCGCCGTGGTCGTGCCGCATCTGGCCGACCTGGCCGCCGTGGACGTCCTGGAGTCGGTCGTGGCGCGCGGCACCATCACGCCCGTGTCGGGCGGCGCCCCGGCCGAGTTCCGGGCGCTGGCCGTCGCGGCCGGCTACCCCACCGACGCCATCCACGCCGCCGACCCGGTGGGCGAGCTCGCCACGTACGGCTCGTCGCGGATCATCACGCAGTGCGTCCGCAGTGCCCGCCCGGTCCTGGTCGAGCGCGTGGACGCCAAGATGCTGCGGCGGCTCGCCCGGGACTCACGGGCCGCCCAGGCCCTGCACGAGGCCGGCGCCCACTCCTACCTGGCGCTGCCGCTGGTGGCCCGGGGCAAGGTGCTCGGCACGCTCTCGCTGTACCGCACGGTCAACGAGCGCCCCTTCGACGACCAGGACCAGGTGCTCGCCTCGGAACTCGCCGCACGCGCCGCGATCTGCATAGACAACGCCCGCCTCTACGGCCGCGAACGCGGCACCGCCCTGACCCTGCAGCGCAGCCTGCTCCCGAGCACGCCCGCCGAGCGGGAAGGGCTGGACATCGCCGCCCGCTACCGCCCGGCCCTCAGTGAGGTCGGCGGCGACTGGTACGACGTCCTCCCGCTGGGTCCGGGACGCACCGGGCTGGTCGTCGGGGACGTCATGGGCAAGGGTGTCCAGGCCGCCGCGATCATGGGGCAGCTGAGCACCGCGACGCGGGCGCTGGCCCGGCTGGACCTGCCGCCCGCCGAGCTGCTGCGGCACCTCGACGACATCGCCGGCTCGCTCGGTGACGCGATCGCCACGTGCGTGTACGCGGTGTGCGACCTGCGGCGCGGCACCTGCGAGCTGTCCAGCGCCGGGCATCTGCCGCCGGTGCTCGCCGGGGCGGACGGCAGCGCACGGCTCGTCGACGTGCCGGGCGGTGTGCCGCTCGGGGTCGGCGGCGTGGAGTTCGGCACGGTGGAGGTGGAACTCGCCCCGGGCTCCCTGCTCGCGCTGTACACGGACGGCCTGGTCGAGAACCGCGGGGAGCCCATCGACACCGGCCTCGGCACCCTGACCCGGCTGCTCCAGCACGCGGGGCCCAGCCTCCAGCGCGCGAGCGACAGTCTGCTCAGCGCGCTGAGTCCCGAGCCGGACGACGATGTCGCCCTGTTGCTGGTCCGCACGAGGGCCTGAGCCATGACGGGCTAGGCGTCACCCCTGCGTGGCGTGCACAAGGCCCAGATGACGAACCCCGACATCGCGATCATGATGACCGACCAGACCGGGTAGGTCGGCAGGGAGAGGAAGTTGGCGATGATCACGAGGGCGGCGATGCCCACGCCGACGACGCGCGCCCAGCCCGACCCCTGGAACAGGCCCAGGCTGACGAGCACGGCGACCACGCCCAGGGCGAGGTGGGTCCAGCCCCAGCCGGTGAGATCGAACTGGAAGATGTAGTTGGGGGTCGAGACGAAGACCTCGTCCTCGGCGATGGCCGAGATGCCGCGCATGACGGCCAGGATCCCGGCGATCATGAGCATGATCGCCGCGAAGGCCGTCATGCCGGTGGCCCAGCCGCGCTTCGCCGTCGAGCGCCCGTGCGTGGGGTGTGTGGCAGCCATCCTGCTCCTCGATTCTGCTGGGTCCGTATCGGTCAGCGACAGGTAGCGGGGACCGGGACGCCCTGTGCGGCGAAGCCGCGGCGCTCCGTGCCCGCCGGACAGCCCGGCGAGCTCCTCGGCACCGCTGGGCCGGTCCTCGCCGCCCCGGGAACCGCTCCTTGCGGTCCTTACGTCCCGGGGGCCGCCCGGCAGCGGTCCCCGTCCACCTCAGCCTGCCCGGGGCGCGAGCAGGGCTGCCTCACCCGTGGCGGGTGATCCGTATGCGTCGCCGGGGCGCTGAGGTGGTGGGACAGGCCTTGTGGGGCGCCCCGGTGCCGGAGGCAGGACGCGACCGAGAGACGCGCGATGGACGATCCAGCGGAGCAGCCGTACCGGCGGCGGCCGGGGCGGCAACGGCGTGCGGCGGTCTCGACCCTCGTGCGTGCCGCGCTCGTGGCGGCCGGGCTCGTCACCGTCTACTACGTGCTGCCCCTGGACGGACGCGGCACAAGAGGCGATTCGGTGCTGCTGGCCTGCGGTCTGCTGCTGGTGGTCGTGGTCTTCTGGTGGCAGGTGCGGGCCATCGTGACCTCCCCCCACCCCCGGCTGAAGGCCGTCGAGGCCCTGGCCACGACGGCCGCGCTCTTCCTGCTGCTCTTCGCGGGCGCCTACTTCCTGCTGGAGCACACCACCCCCGGCTCGTTCAGCGAGCCGCTGACCAAGACGGACTCCCTGTACTTCACGCTCACGACGTTCACCACCGTGGGATACGGCGACATCGTGGCCCGCTCGCAGACCGGGCGGGTGCTGACGATGATTCAGATGGCGGGCGGTCTGCTGCTGGTGGGCGTGGCGGCGCGAATCCTCGCCGGCGCCGTGCAGGCGGGACTGCGGCGGCAGGGCCGGGAGCCCTCGGACGACTTCCCCACGCGGCGGAAGGACTGAGCCATGACCGTACCGAGCCCCTTCACGACCTTCATGTCACCGGCCGAGCGGGCGGCCGCCGGCCGGGAGGCGCGGCGGCGGGTGCCGCGGTCGTCCCACGCCGGGTTCGAGGCGGGGCCGGACCGGTTCGACCCGGTCGACGTACTGGAACGCCAGTCGGCCACCCGCGTACCGGAGTTGGTGCCGCTGCGCTACGCCCGCATGCTGGAGTCCCCGTTCCGCTTCTACCGCGGCGCGGCGGCGATCATGGCGGCGGACCTTGGGGCCACCACGGACACCGGGCTGCGGGCGCAGCTGTGCGGGGACGCCCATCTGCTGAACTTCCGGCTGCTGGCCTCCCCGGAGCGCCATCTGGTCTTCGACATCAACGACTTCGACGAGACGCTGGCCGGGCCGTTCGAGTGGGACGTCAAACGGCTCGCGGCCAGCTTCGCCATCGCTGGCCGCGCGGGCGGCTTCAAGACCGCTGAGCAGAACAGCGCGATCGAGAGCTGTGTCCGGGCCTACCGGCGGCGGATGCGGGACTTCGCCGGGATGCGGAACCTGGACATCTGGTACGCCCAGGACGACGCCGACCGCATGCGGGAGCTGATGGCCGCGTCGATGTCCAAGGAGGCACGGCGCCGCACCGCGAAGGCCACGGCGAGCGCCCGGACCCGCACCCAGATGCAGGCCTACGCGAAGCTCACCCGGGACACGGCCGAAGGGCGGCGGATCACACCGGACCCGCCGCTGATCACCCCACTGCGGGACCTGGTGGGCGACTCCTCGGAGCACGGACGGGAAAAGGAACTGCGCGCCGTCCTGGAGGGCTACGCCCGCAGCCTGTCGTCCGAGCGCCGGCATCTGCTGCGCCGGTACCGCCCGGTGGACATGGCCCGCAAGGTCGTCGGGGTCGGCAGTGTCGGCACGCGCTGCTGGATCGTGCTGCTGCTCGGCCGCGACGACGACGATCCGCTGCTGCTCCAGGCCAAGGAGGCGCAGGAGTCGGTGCTCGCGGAACACAGCGGCGGCGACCGCTACGACAACCAGGGCCGCCGTGTCGTGGCGGGACAGCGCCTGATCCAGACGACCAGCGACATCCTGCTGGGCTGGACGCACGCCGTGGGTCTCGACGGGCAGGAGCGGGACTTCTACGTGCGGCAACTGCGCGACTGGAAGGGCATCGCCCAGCCGGAGACCATGGACCCCGACCTGCTGAGGCTGTTCGGGCGGCTGTGCGGGGCGAGCCTGGCACGGGCCCACGCCCGCTCCGGCGACCCCGTCGCCATCGCGGCCTATCTGGGCGGCGGTGACCG
The DNA here is from genome assembly GCF_040302345.1 of Streptomyces sp. NPDC126510. Taxonomy (NCBI): domain Bacteria; kingdom Bacillati; phylum Actinomycetota; class Actinomycetes; order Kitasatosporales; family Streptomycetaceae; genus Streptomyces; species Streptomyces sp. NPDC126510. The sequence continues at coordinate 48,989 of NZ_JBEORR010000036.1, forward strand.
CTTCGACCGTGCCCTCACGGTGTTCGCCCAGGCGTACGCCGACCAGAACGAGCGGGACTTCGCGGCGCTGCGCACGGCGGTCCGGTCGGGCCGTGTACACGCGGCGGCACCGTGATGCCCCGGCCCCGGGCGGGTGCCGGGGGCCGGGGCGCGCCGTCGTCCTGCCCGGGACCGCTCCGGCGGGGGGCGTCACGCTCTCACCCGCAGCGGGCGATGCGCCCCGGCGCGACCCGGGGTTCCCTGAAATCCACGGACACCGCCTACGGAGCCGCGCGGGTCCGGCCCGGGCGGCTCGGAACAGGGGGTACGGCCATGTGCCGCTGGCTCGCCTACTCGGGCACTCCGGTGCTGCTCGACGACGTCCTCTACCGCCCGCAGCACTCGCTGATCGACCAGAGCCTGCACGCGCGGATGGGGGTCGAGACCACCAACGGCGACGGCTTCGGCGTCGGCTGGTACGCGTGGCATCTGCGCACCCCCGCCGTCATCCGCGACACCGGCCCGGCCTGGAGCAACCGCAACCTGCGGGAGATCGCCGACCACGTCCGCTCGCCGCTGTTCTTCGCCCATGTGCGCGCCTCCACCGGATCGGCCGTGCAGCAGACGAACTGCCATCCGTTCCGCCACGGGCGGTGGATGTGGATGCACAACGGGGCGATCGACGGGTTCCGCGAGATGCGCCGGGATCTGACGCTGGCCGTGGACCCGGGGCTGTTCGCGTCGATGGAGGGCACGACGGACTCCGAGGTGATGTTCCACGTGGCGCTCACCCTCGGGCTGGACGGCGATCCGCCGGGCGCGGTGGCCCGGATGACGGGGCTGATCGAGCGGCTGGGCCGCGAGCACGGGGTGCCGCAGCCGCTGCAGATGACGGTCGCAGTGACCGATGGCGAGCGGGTGTGGTTCTTCCGCTACTCCAGCGCGGGGAAGTCACGGTCGCTGTACTACAGCAGCCGGGTGGAGGACGTGCGTGCCCTCCATCCCGACCTCGGGTTCCTGAACCACGTCTCGGACGAGACCCGGCTGGTCGTGTCGGAGCCGCTGGGCGACCTCCCCGGCGTGTGGAACGCCGTGCCGGAGAGCACCTACGGTGTCGTGCAGCCCGGGCGGGACCTGCTGCAGCACTTCGAGCCGGAGCCCGTCTGAGCCGCCCCGCCGTCGCCCGGCTCAGCGCAGCCGCGCTGCGAACGCCTCGTAGGCCCGCTCGTCGAAGAGGACGAACCTGACCTCCTCGACGGTGGTGTCCGCTGCCTTCACGGTCTCGACCGCGATGCGGGCGCCGTCGTCCATCGGCCAGCCGTAGACACCGGTGGAGATCGCGGGGAACGCCACGGTCCTGGCTCCGAGTTCACCGGCGACGCGGAGCGACTCGCGGTAGCAGGAGGCGAGCAGGCCGGAGCGGTCCTCGGTCGTGCTGAACACCGGGCCGACCGTGTGGATGACCCAGCGGGCGTCCAGGTCGCCCGCGGTGGTGGCGACCGCCCGGCCGGTGGGCAGGCCCTTGCCGAGGTGCGCCGCACGCAGCCTGCGGCAGTCCTCCAGGATCGCGGGGCCACCGCGGCGGTGGATCGCCCCGTCGACCCCTCCCCCGCCCAGCAGCGATGAGTTGGCCGCGTTGACGATCGCGTCGGCGCTCTCGCGGGTGATGTCGCCCCGGACCAGCTCGACGGCCGTCATATCTGCCTCAGTCGCTTCCAGACGGCTTTCGCCGCGTTGTGTCCCGACATGCCGTGCACACCGGGGCCGGGCGGGGTCGCCGACGAGCAGATGAAAACGGCCGGGTGCGGGGTGCGGTACGGGAACAGCGTCGGCCTCGGGCGCAGCAGGAGCTGGAGGCCGGAGACGGCACCGGAGGCGATGTCCCCGCCGATGTAGTTGGCGTTGCGGGCGGCGAGTTCCGGCGGCCCCGCGGTGGCACGGGCCAGGACGCGGTCCCGGAAACCCGGGGCGAAGCGTTCCAGTTGGCGCTCGATGGCGTCGGTGAGGTCGCCGGTCCAGCCGTGCGGGACATGGCCGTAGGCCCAGAAGACGTGCTTGCCCGCCGGGGCCCGGGTGGGGTCGACGACGCTCGGCTGGACCGTGATCAGGAACGGCCGGTCGGGGGCCCGGCCCTCACGGGAGACCGCGCGCAGGGCCGATCCGATCTCCGCGCTGCTCGCGCCGATCTGTACGGTGCCGGCGGCGCGGGCCTCCTTCGCGGTCCAGGGCACGGGCCCGTCCAGCGCATAGTCGATCTTGAAGACGCCCGGCCCGTAGCGGTATCCGCCGTAGTGGTTGCCGAAGCCGGCGATGCGGGCCAGGGCGGTGGGTGAGGTGTCGAAGACGTACGCCCGGGCCGGCGGCAGGTCGTCGAGGCGCTTGACCTCGTAGTCGGTGTGGACGCTGCCGCCGAGGTCGCGCAGGTAGGCGGCGAGGGCGTCGGAGAGGGACTGGGAGCCGCCGCGGGCGACGGGCCAGCCGCGGGCGTGCGCCGCGAGGGCGAAGACCAGGCCGATGGCGCCGGTGGCGAAGCCGCCGAGCGGTGCCATGACGTGGGCGACGAGCCCGGAGAACAGGGCCTTGGCCGGCTCGTCGCGGAAGCGGCGCATCAGCAGTGTCGACGGGGGCAGCCCGGCCAGGCCGAAGCGGGCGAGGGTCACCGGGTCGCGGGGCAGGGCGGTCAGCGGTAGTGACATGAAGTCCCGGGCGAGGGTGTCCCACTTGGGCAGGAACGGCTCGACGAGCCTGCGGTACGCGCCGGCGTCGCGCGGGCCGAAGGAGGCGGCCGTCTCACCGACGGTCCGGGCCAGGACCGCCGCCGAGCCGTCCGGGAAGGGATGCGCCATGGGCAGCTCGGCGTGCAGCCACTCCAGGCCGTACCGCTCGAGCGGCAGGGCGCGGAACGCCGGTGAGTTGATGGCGAGCGGGTGGGCCGCCGAGCACGGGTCGTGACGGAAGCCGGGGAGGGTGAGCTCCTCGGTGCGGACCCCGCCGCCCACGGTGCTCCGGGCCTCGAAGACGGCGACGGAGAAACCGCGGCGGGCCAGTTCCACGGCCGCGGTCAGTCCGTTCGGCCCCGCACCCACTACGACGGCATCGAGCATCGACGGCACCTTCGGACCCCTTCGTCAGCCGACGGCCACTGAGCCTCAGGATATGCCCGGAGACTGACAGTCACCGGCCGCGGGTGATTTCCGCTGCAGAAGGGCACTTCACGGCGACCGGAATGCCCCCGTGTGCACAGTGGGTCATCACCTGTGTGCAACACGCAACGGTTTCGGTGCTCAGGCCCCGCCCGACAGCAGCCCCACCACCCTGCGCGCCGTGGCCGCGTCGCGGGCGGCGGTGAAGGGCAGGGCGTTGCCGCCCTGGATGCGGAACGGGGCGCCCGCGAGGGTGAGGTGAGCGCCGCCCGCCTCCTCGACGAGGAGCAGACCGGCCGCGTGGTCCCAGGCCGCTTCCCAGGAGAACGCCACCGCGTCCAACTCGCCGCGGGCGATGGCGAGATACTCCAGTCCGGCGGAGCCGCACGGGCGCGGTGCGACACCGTCGGCGCGCAGGCCGAGCAGGGCGTCCTTCTGCTCGTCCGTCGTGTAGTCGGGGTGGGAGGTGGCCACGCGCAGGTCCCGGCCGGGCTCCGGCACTCCGGCCAGCAGCCGCTCCCCGTCGAGGTGGGCGCCCTTGCCCCGCCGGGCGACGGCGAGCCGGTCCAGGGCGGGCGCGTACGTCCAGGAGGCGAGCACGGTGCCGCGGTGGGCCAGCGCGACCAGGGTGCAGAATCCGGCCTCGCCGCGCACGAACTGGCGTGTCCCGTCGACCGGGTCGACGATCCAGACCGGGGCGTCGCCGCGTATCGCCTCGTACGAGACGGGGTTGGTGTGCACCGCCTCCTCGCCGACCACGACCGAACCGGGCAGCAGGGCGACCAGGGCCTCGGTCAGGTACAGCTCGGCCTTGCGGTCGGCATCGGTCACCAGGTCGTGCGGGCCGCTCTTCTGGTCGACCTCGTGCGCGGCGAGCCGGCGCCAGCGCGGAAGGATCTCGGCGGCGGCCGCCTTGCGGATGGCCTCTTCGACGTCGTCGCAGGCGTGCTCCGGGAGAAACTCTTCGATGGTTTCGTTGCTGTCGTTCACCCCTCCATGACAACACGGGCCACTGACAGGCCCTGCCCGCCGGGTGCACTCCGGGTGGCAGCGCGATGAACAGCGGGGGCGGCCGGGGCGTGGCCGGAGGCCGCTGCGTGCCACGCGCGTGGGCGGGCAGCGGGGACGGCCGGGCGTGGGCGGCTCTCCGCGGATCACCGGCCCACGGCGTACCCCTGCATGCCGCGCGGGTTCGCCGCCGCCGACAGCACGCCCGTCTCCGGGTCCCGTGCGACCGCGCACAGCCGGCCCTCCGACCAGGGGCCGCCCACGGTCACGTCATGGCCGCGATGCCGCAGTTCCCCGACGACGGCGGGGTCGGTGCGGGACTCCACGGTCACGCTGCCCGGGCGCATGCCGCGCGGGTGGAAGGAGCCGGGGAAGCTGTCGTTGTGCCAGTTCGGGGCGTCGATCGCGCCCTGGAGGTCGGGGCCGCCGCGCACGGGGCCGCGCAGGGCGACCGCGAGGAAGAAGTGCAGCTGCCACTGGTCCTGCTGGTCCCCGCCGGGCGTGCCGAACGCCATGACGGGCACACCGTCGCGCAGCGCGATCGAGGGCGTCAGGGTGGTGCGGGGGCGGCGGCCGGGGGTGAGGGAGCTCGGCAGGCCCTCCTCCAGCCAGGTCATCTGGAGCCGGGTGCCGAGCGGGAAGCCGAGTTCGGGCACGACGGGGTTGGACTGGAGCCAGCCGCCGCTGGGCGTGGCCGAGACCATGTTGCCCCAGCGGTCGACGACGTCGAGGTGGCAGGTGTCGCCGCGGGTGGTCCCGTCGGCGAGGATCTCCGGCTCGCCCGGGACGGGGGACGCCGGGCTCTTGGCGACGGTCGGTTCGCCGGCACCCAGGGCGTCGAAGCCCTCCTGTGCGGCGGCCGCGACGCGCGCGTGCGCGCACAGCCGCGGGGTGCGTCCGCCGGGGCTGCCGGGCCGCAGGTCGTTGCCGGCCCGCTCGCCGACGAGGGCGCGGCGGGGCGTGTTGTACGCGTCGGACAGCAGGTCGTCGAGGGGCACGTCGGCGACGTCCCCGTACCAGGCCTCCCGGTCGGCCATGGCGAGCTTGCAGTTCTCCACCAGGAGATGGATGTAGTCGGCCGAACCGTACGGGGGCAGTTCCGGCGGGAGCAGGGCGAGTTGCTGGAGGAGGACCGGGCCCTGGCTCCAGGGGCCCGGCTTGCACACGGTCCAGCCGTTCCAGTCGTATGTCGCCGGGGTCTCGTAGGTCGCGGACCAGGCGGCGAGGTCGGGTGCCGTGAGGGTGCCGGTGTGGCGCTCTCCGCTGGTGTCCCTCGTGGGGCGCCCGGCCTGGCGGACGAGGGCGTCGGCGATGAAGCCGGTGCGCCATACCTGCCGGGCGGCGTCGATCCGCGCCTCCCGGTCGCCCGCGCCCGCCGTCTCGGCGAGCAGGCGCTTCCAGGTGGCGGCGAGTGCGGGGTTGGCGAAGAGTTCGCCGGGGCGGGGTGCCTTGCCGCCGGGGAGGTAGACGTCCGCAGAGGAGGTCCACTCCGTCTCGAACAGCTCGCGCACGGTCTCGACGGTCTCGCCGACCCGCTCCACGGGCGCGTGCCCGTGCTCGGCGTAGCCGATGGCGTACGCCAGGACGTCGTCGAGGGACTTGGTGCCGTGGTCGCGCAACAGCAGCATCCAGGCGTCGAACGCGCCCGGCACGGCGGCGGCGAGCGGCCCGGTGCCGGGGACGAGATCCAGTCCGAGGTCCTGGTAGTGCGCGACGGTCGCGCCGGCCGGTGCGACGCCCTGCCCGCACAGCACCCGCACCTCGCCACCGGCCGGGGCGAGCAGGATCGGCACCTCACCGGCCGGGCCGTTGAGGTGGGGCTCGACGACATGCAGCACGAACGCGCCCGCCACGGCGGCGTCGTAGGCGTTGCCGCCGCTCTCCAGGACGGCCATCGCCGACTGCGAGGCGAGCCAGTGGGTGGAGGACACCATGCCGAAGGTGCCCTGGAGGGTGGGGCGGGTGGTGAACATCTGACCTCTCACCGGGGCCTCGGGACTCGGACCGGGGGCCGGAGCCGTCGGGTCCGGAACCCCCCTCCCCTTCGCTGCCCCCGCCCGGGCGACGTCAATCACAGTCAGCAGCCCAGCCGACTCCCCGCCCGCGAAAAACCGCAGGTCAAGGCTCGAATGTCCTGAGGTTATGGATCTCCGTCATGTCAGGCATTGGACGCATGACACGCAGCGTCACACTCTGGAACGAGTCCCCGGTCCCGACCTTCTGAGGAGTCATCATGGGCACAGAGAGGAGCACCGTCGACGGTGTCATCCGGACGAGCGAGCGCGGACACTCCGTCCTGAACAGTCCGCGTCTGAACCGGGGTACGGCCTTCACCCGGCGGGAACGGCAGGAGCTCGGGCTGACCGGCCTGGTGCCGCCGCAGGTCCTGACCCAGGACCAGCAGGCCGCCCGCGCCTACACGCAGTTCCGCTCCCAGCCCGACGATCTCGCCAAGAACGTCTATCTGACGGCGCTGCGGGACCGCAACGAGGTGCTCTTCCACCGGCTCCTCGGTGACCATCTCGGCGAGATGCTGCCGATCGTGTACACCCCGACCGTCGGTACGGCGATCGAGCGCTACAGCTACGAGTACCGCCGCCCGCGCGGCGTGTACCTCTCGGTGGACGACCCCGAGTCCATCGAGAGCTCCCTGCGCGCCTCCGGACTGGGCGCCGACGACGTCGACCTGATCGTGGCGACGGACGGCGAGGCGATCCTCGGCATCGGTGACTGGGGAGTGGGCGGCATCGACATCGCGGTGGGCAAGCTCGCCGTCTACACGGCCGCCGCCGGAGTGGACCCGGCCCGCACCCTGGCGGTGATGCTGGACGTCGGCACCGACCGGCAGGAGCTGCTGGAGGACCCGCTGTACCTGGGCAACCGGCACCCGCGCGCCGACCGGGACCGCTACGACGCCTTCATCGACGCCTACGTCGCCGCGGCCACCAAGCTGTTCCCCGACGCCCTGCTGCACTGGGAGGACTTCGGCTCGTCCAACGCCCGCCGCATCCTGGACCGCTACCGCGAGAAGACGCTCACCTTCAACGACGACATCCAGGGCACCGGCGCCGTCAATCTGGCCGCCGTGCTCTCCGGCGTGCGCGCCGGCGGTGCCGCCCTGCGCGACCACCGGGTGGTGCTCTTCGGTGCCGGAACCGCCGGCATCGGGATCGCCGAGCAGCTCCGTGACGCGATGATCGCCGACGGGCTGACGCCGCGGGAGGCCGCGGAGCGCATCTGGGCCGTGGACCGCCACGGCCTGCTGACCGAGGGTCAGCAGGGGCTCCGGGACTTCCACATGCCCTTCGCCCGCCGCCGCGCCGAAGTGACCGGATGGCGGCACGACGAGAACCTCGGTGGCGTGCCGCTGGCGGAGATCGTCGACCGGGTGCGCCCGAGCGTCCTGATCGGCACCTCGGGGCAGGGCGGCGCCTTCACCGAGGACATCGTCCGGGCCATGGCCGCCCACATCGACCGTCCGGTCATCCTTCCCCTGTCCAACCCGACGCGGCTGGCCGAGGCCGTCCCCGCCGACCTGCTCGCCTGGACCGGCGGCCGGGCCCTGATCGCCACCGGCAGCCCCTTCGAGCCGGTGGAGACGGACGGCGTCACCCACCACATCGGCCAGGCCAACAACGCGCTGGTCTTCCCCGGTCTGGGACTCGGCACCGCCGTCGTCCGGGCCGAGCGGATCACCGACGGCATGCTGGTGGCCGCGGCCCGCGCCATCGCGGACCAGACCGACCCCACGGCACCCGGCGCGCCGATCCTGCCCCCGATCGACCGGCTGCGCGACACCTCCGTGGCGGTGGCCGTGGCCGTGGCCCGCGCCGCGGTCGCCGACGGCGTCGCCCGGGAGAGCGCCGACGACACGGTCGAGGAGCGCGTCCGCGCGGCCATGTGGCATCCGGTGTACCCGCCGATCGAGGCCGTCTGACGGGCTCAGCCCGGGTATCGCTCCCCACCCCCCAAGGGGGCGCCGACCGGACTCCCCCGGCTCTCTGACACACCGTCACCGGCCCGCACGGTCGCGCCCCCGCCTTGCTCCAAAGGATTGACGCAGTCATGTCTTTCGCCGAGATCTTCACCGTCGTGGTGCCGGTCTTCCTCCTCATCCTGGTCGGTTACGGCACCGGCCGCCGGGCGCTCTTCGACGCGGGCGGTGCCCAGGCACTGCGCGAGCTGACCATGCAACTCGCGCTTCCCGCAGCCCTGTTGCTGAGCATCTGGCAGACGCCGCGGCACGTGCTGGTCGAGCAACTGCCCTTGGTGGGCCTGCTGGCGTTGGGGTTTCTCGCCGTGTACGCCGTCCTGCTGGGCGTGCTGCGCCTCGCGGCCCGCCGGCCGCTGAGGCGGGCGGCGCTGTTCGCGCTGGCGTGCGTCCAGCCGCAATACGCCTTCATGGGCACGTCCATCCTGGGGGGCCTGTTCGGGACCGCGGAGGCCGCCGTGCCGATCGCCGTCGCGGGCATCATCGTCAACGTCGTTCTCGACCCGGTCGTCCTGATCCTCCTCGGCATGCCGGAACATCCGGAGCCCGGGGCGGTCACCGCCGGGGCAGCCCCCGCACGGCGGCCCGTCCTGGCCACCGTCGGCGGGGGTGCGCCCGAGGCGGCCGCCCGGCCGGCAGCCGCCGAAGCCGGTTCGCCCGGCCCGCGCCCCTCCGTGCCGCGCACCGTCGGGCACGCGCTGCGCGAGCCGTTCTGCTGGGGTCCCGTCCTGGGCCTGGTGTTGTCGGTCGCCGGGGTCGGTGTGCCGGAGATCGCCGACTCCGCTCTGAGTCTGCTGGCGGGCGCCGCCTCGGCGACTGCCCTGCTGTACGTCGGCGTCTCCGTCGCCCGGATCGGCCGGCCCGCGCTGTCCCCCGCCGTGTGGGCGGTCTCGCTCACCAGCGTGGTCGTCCTGCCCCTGCTCGTCTACGGGACGGGGCTGCTCCTGACCTCCGAGGCGGTCGCCGCCCAGGCCGCGCTGATTCTCGCGTTCCCCGTCTCGCCCGTCCCCCTGATGTTCGCCGCCCGGCACGGCTCGGCCGAGGACGTGCGGACCATCGGGTCCGCCGTCGTACTGAGCCTGCTCCTCTCCTTCGTCACCCTGCCCCTGCTCATCGAGCTGATCGGCTGACCTCGGCCGGGGCCACGCCGCCGGGGCAAACGCCTCGTGCGCTCCGCACCCGGCCTCCGGCCGATCACCCCGAAAGGACACGGCCTCATGACACCAGCCGCAGACTCGCGACCGGACCGTCCGCGCCGCCCGTCGCGCCCGTGGTGGCCGCGCTCCGTTCTCGGCCGCCTGCCCGGATCCCTGCCGTTCGCCGCGGCGGCGCGGGGGGCCGTCGCGCTCGCTCTGCCCCTGCTCGTCGGGCTCGCCACCGGGTGGGTCGTGCTCTCGGCGATCGCCGCCATCGGCGCCCTGTGGGGGGTGAGCCAGGATGGTTCCGATCCGTACCGGGTCCGGGTGCGGCGGTTGGGCTGGACCGGGGTGTCCAGCGCGCTCGGCCTGCTCGCCGGCGAAGTCGCCCTGCGCAGCGGGGAGCCGGCGGCGGTGGCGGGGTGTCTGGTGACGGCCGCGCTCGTGGCGGGCGGTGTCGGCCTGCGCGGGCGGATCGCGTCCGTGTCGGGCATGCACCTGCTGCTCGGTGTCACGATCGGCAGCGGCATCCCGGTGCCGGGGCCGTGGTGGCAGCCGCCGCTGGCGCTGCTGGCCGGTGTCGCGCTCGTCCTCGTGCTGTCCGCTGCGCCGTGGCTGTGGCGCCGGTACCACGTCGAACGGGCCGCCGTGCTCGCCGTGTACCGGAGCGCGGGCGAGGCGCTGACCGCGGCGGGCACCGAGGCCGCCGAGGAGGCCCGCCTGCGGATGACGCTGGCACTGAACCATGCCCACGAGGTGATGGCCCCTCATCTCGCCCCGCGTGGGCGGCGGCAGCGGGACGGGACCGGGGATCTCGTCCGGGCGTTCCACTACGCCGTACGGCTGGGCGAGGCCGTGACGGCGGTGGTGTGGGAGGGCCGTGCGCTGCCGCCCGCCCTGACCGGCGTACCGCGGCACCTGGCCGGGCGCCTGCTGCCGGGCCGCCTCGCGGCCCCGGAGGACCCTGCGGCGCAGCCGGTACCGGTGACCGGCTCGCCGGGCATGCGCGCCCTGGCCGACCTGGTCACCGCCGTCGACGCCGAACCGGACGGGGCCGACCTGGAGTTGCGTCTGCCGGCGCACGACGGGCCCGGACGGGCGGCGCGGGCGCGGTACGCCCTGCTGCTGGCCGGGTGCGTGCTCGCGGCCCATGTGCTCGCGGAGGTGCTGCACCGGCCTCGGGGCTACTGGCTGCCCATGACGGTGGCCTTCGTCTACAAGCCCGACTTTGGGCCGCTGTTCCCGCGCGCACTGCACCGGTGCGTCGGCACGATCGTCGGGGTGGCCGCCATCGGGGCGGTGTCCGCGGCGGCCACCGGTACGTACGCCGTGGTGGGCGTCGTGGCCGTGTTCGGCGCGCTCATGGCCATCGGCGTGCGGCACCACTACGCGCTCGCCACGCTGGGCCTGACCGCCGTCGTGTTCGTGCTGCTCGACCTGCTGGGCGACCACCGTCCGTTGTACGGCACACGGGTGGTGGACACGGCACTGGCGTCCGCGCTGGTGCTCGTCGCGCACTTCGCGGTGTGGCCGGACTCCGCCGCCCACCGCGCCGAGGCGCAGACCGAGGCCGCCGTCGCCGCCGCGCGGCGCTACCGCGACGCCGCGCCGGAAGCGGGCCCGGTCCAGCGGCAGTCGCTGCGCCGTACCGCCTACCACCAGCTGGCCGAGGCGCGCCGCACGGTCGCCCACGCCCGGCGCGAACCGGCCCGCCGCGGGCGGCCGCTGCCCGACTGGGAGGGCGCGATCACGGCGGCCGAACAGCTCTGCGACCAGGTGACGGGGCACGTGGTCGCGGGCGCGTCGGACCCGGTCCGGTAGCAGGTCGGGCATCGGCTCGGCAGCGGTCCCGGTCCGGTCTCGACCCGGTGTGATCCATGCCGCCGCCGCCTGGGTCATCGGCGGCCCATGACGGGAAAGAATGGCTCCATGGATCTTCAGGTGCTGCGTTCCTTCCAGTCCGTCGCGGAGGGAACGACGGTGACCGACGCCGCGACGGACGCCGGCATCACCCAGCCCGCCCTGTCCCGCGCCCTGGCGCGGCTGGAGGACGAGGTCGGCGCCGAGCTCCTCCAACGCGTCGGGCGCGTGCTGCGCCTGACCCCGGCGGGCCGGGTGTTCAAGGAGTATGTCGACGGGGTGCTCGACAACTACGACCGGGGCCGGCGAGCCGTGGCCGAGATGGTCCACCCCGACTCGGGCGTGGTGTCGCTGGCCTTCCTGCACACCCTGGGCACCTGGCTGGTCCCCCGGCTCGTCACCGACTTCCGGCAGACCTTCCCGCAGGCGCAGTTCGAACTGCACCAGGACGGCGAGATGGGCCTGACCCGGCACCTCCTGGACACGACCGCGGATCTGGTCATCACCAGCAGCGACCCCGGCCACCCCCTCATCACGTGGCGGCGCCTGCTGGTGGAGCCGCTGCGGCTGGCGGTCCCGTCCCGGCACCGGCTGGCCAAACGCCGCCGGATCCGCCTGGCCGAGGTGGCCGAGGAGCGGTTCATCCTGCTCAAGCAGGGATACGGGCTGCGTGACATCACCGCGGGACTGTGCCGCGAAGCCGGCTTCACGCCGGTCATCGCCTTCGAGGGCGAAGAGGTGGAGACCCTGCGGGGTCTGGTCGCCGCGGGCCTGGGGGTGTCCCTGATCCCGTCGTCGCCGGACGTCACGGCGGCCTCCGAGTCCCCGATCCGCTACCTGGAGATCACCGACGTACGGGGCGCCCGGGACATCGGCATCGCCTGGCTGAGCTCCCGCGCCGTGCCGCCGATCACCCGGCGCTTCCTCGACCACGCGCTGCGGACGTCGACCGAGGAGTGAATGTCCCTTCCTGCCACCGGAAGTCGGGGCATGTCCGGCCTTGTCCCGGGCGGCGTCGGCGGAGCGCGCCGGGCGCAGCGCGACCGCTCCGACACGCACGGTGTTCCACGGAACGCATGGAGGAGGCCGCACTTCCGCAGCACAGGGACGCATGTGACACTGTCGTCCCGTCCGCCGTGCGGACCCGTTCCGCACCGTCCGTCCCCACCTGAAGGGCGCCGTGCGTTCCCTACCTCTGCCCCTGGCCCTGACCGCCCGTCTGTCCCCGGTGGTGGTGCTCGCCGCGGTGGGCTGGGCGCTGTCGTCCGGTCCGCTCGCCGCGCCGCAGGCCGCCGAGCACAAGCCGGCCGAAGAGAAGACCGAGACCCGCTCGGAGTCGGCGCCGTCGACGTCGACGGCGCCGAAGGTGTACTCGGCCGCGCCCGCCCCGTGCCAGAGCGTCGCCAAGAAGACCGTCGAGGCGCTGGTGCCGGGCGCCAAGACGGCCGGCAAGGAAATCCCGTCCACGGACGCGGAGCTGCGCCGCACCTGCTCCTGGAACGCCCTCGAGGGCTACGACTACCGCTGGCTCGACGTGTCCTACGAGATCATGGAGTCGGACGAGGCCGCGCAGAAGTCGTACCAGGCGCACCTCGAGAAGCAGAGCGGCGGCGGAGCGGTCCCCGGACTGGGGGACAGCGCGTACTCCGTCGTGAACCTCACGACGGAGGACAAGCAGGAGACCCGCGAGGGCGTCGTGTTCGCCCGCGCCTCCAACGCGCTCGTGACGATCACCTACAACGGCAGTGACTTCGAGTCGAAGAAGGCGCCGAGCACGGACACGATCAACAAGGGCGCCATCAAGGCCGCGAAGGAAGCGATGGCCGCGCTGGAGAGCGACAAGGACTGAGCGCTCTCCAGCGCGCCGGCCCTCCTCAGCGGGTGCCGCGGCCCCGCGTGGCCATCAGCGTCAGGTACAGAACCATCGAGGTGCCCAGGCCCACGGCCCAGCCGTAGTCGGCCAGATCGGCCAGCGCGGGGATGGGACGGCCGTCGATCAGCGGCTTGAAGCTCGCGCCGCCCACGGCGAGGACACCGCCGACCACGAAGGCGACGACGGCCCGCCAGTTCCAGCCGCCCTCGTACCAGTAGCGGCCGCCGGGCCGGTACAGGTCGGCGAGGTCGAGGCGGGCGCGGCGCAGGATCCAGTAGTCGGCGATGAGGATGCCCGCGACGGTGCCGAGCAGGCCGCCGACCAGGCCGAGCCAGGTGAAGATGTAGCCCTGCGGGTCGGAGTACAGCTTCCACGGGAAGATCAGCACGCCGAGGACGCAGGTGGCGAGGGCACCGGCCCGGAAACTGATGCGGCGGGGCGCGATGTTGGAGAAGTCGAACGCCGGCGAGACCAGGTTGGCCGCGACGTTGACGGAGAGCGTCGCGACCAGGACGGTGACCAGCGCGAAGAGCAGGCCCACCGTGTTGTCGGTCTTGGCCGCGAGCTGCACCGGGTCCCAGATGGCCTCGCCGTAGACGGCCTGGGAGCCGGAGGTGACCATCACCGACAGGAAGGCGAAGAGGGTCATGGTGGTCGGCAGGCCGAGGGCCTGGCCCCGGGTCTGTGCCTTCTGGCTCCTGCCGTAGCGGGTGAAGTCGGGGATGTTCAGCGACAGCGTGGACCAGAAGCCGATCATGCCCATCAGGGCGGGCGCGAACAGCTTCCAGAAGTCGGCGCCCCAGCCGAGTTTGGAGGGCTGGTCGAACAACGGGCCGAAGCCGCCCGCCTTGTCACTCATCCACCACAGCATCACGAACGCGCCGACGAGCACGAAGGGCGCCGCCCAGTTCTCGAAACGGCGGATGGTCTCCATGCCCCGGTAGATGATGACGACCTGGAGTGCCCAGAAGATCGCGAACGACAGCCACATGGTCCAGGCGTAGCCGCCGACCTTCGCCGCGTCCGTCCAGCCGGTACCGATGAGCTTGCCGGCCAGGAAGTAGATCGCCTCGCCGCCGATCCAGGTCTGGATGCCGAACCAGCCGCACGCCACCAACGCCCGTACGACGGCGGGCAGGTTGGCGCCGCGGATACCGAACGAGGCCCGGGCGAAGACCGGGAAGGGTATGCCGTACTTGGGACCGGCGTGTCCGGTGAGCAGCATCGGTATCAGCACGATCACGTTGGCCAGGGCGATGGTGAGCACCGCCTGCTTCCAGTCCATGCCGACGGCGATGAGCCCGGAGGCGAGGGTCCAGGAGGCCGTGTTGTGGGCCATGCCGACCCACAGGGCGGAGAAGTTGTACGTGGTCCAGGTGCGCTTCTCGACCGGGACCGGCAGCAGGTCCTCGTTGGCGTAGGGGCCGGTCGGTGCGGGGGCACCCGGGGCGATCTCCACCCGGCCGTCGGCGCGGGTGACTTGGGTGGTCGGAGGTGGGGCCGTGGGAGCGGTATCGGTCATGGGCCGGGCCAATCAGGGGAGGTGGGACGGGAAAGGCCGTGCGGTGAGCCGATGGGGGGTGCGCTCGGGAGCGTCCTGGGCCCCCTTCCCGAGCCGCTGGGAAGGGGGAGTTCACAGGGGGTGCAGCGGAGGAGGTCAGCCGTTGAGGGCCGGGATCACCCGGGAGCCGTAGGCCTCGATCACGGCCTCCTGCGCGTCGTGCATGTCGTAGACGGCGAACTGGTCCACGCCGAGCGCGCGCAGCGCGTCCAGCTTCTCGATGTGCTTCTCGACCGGGCCGATGAGGCAGAACCGGTCGACGATCTCGTCGGGCACGAACCGGGTGTCGGGGTTGTCGGCGCGCCCGTGGTGGGAGTAGTCGTAGCCCTCGCGGGCCTTGATGTAGTCGGTGAGTTCGTCGGGGACGGCGGCCGAGTGCTCGCCGTACTTGGAGACGAGGTCGGCGACGTGGTTGCCGACCATGCCGCCGAACCAGCGGCACTGCTCGCGCGCGTGGGCGAGCGCCTCGGGCGAGTCGTCCTCGGTCACATAGGCCGGTGCGGCCACGCAGACGGTCACCTCGGCGGGGTCCCGTCCGGCCGCGACGGCCGCGTCCTTCACGGCCTTGACCATGTACTCGGTGAGATAGAGGTCGGCCAGCTGGAGGATGAACCCGTCCGCCTCCTCGCCGGTCATCTTCAGGGCCTTGGGACCGTACGCGGCCATCCACACAGGCACTTCGGCACCCGGCTTGATCCACGGGAACCGGACGACGGTGCCGCCGCCGAGGTCGGCCTCCCGTCCGCCGCCGAGGTCCCGGATGACCTTCATGGCCTCGCTGATCCGGGCCAGGGTGTTGGGCTTGCGGCCGGCCACCCGCATCGCGGAGTCGCCGCGGCCGATGCCGCAGACCGTGCGGTTGCCGAACATGTCGTTGAGGGTGGCGAAGGTGGAGGCGGTGACCTCCCAGGTGCGGGTGCCCGGGTTGGTCACCATCGGCCCGACCTTCAGGGTCGTGGTGTTGGCCAGGATCTGGCTGTAGATCACGAACGGTTCCTGCCACAGCACGGCGGAGTCGAAGGTCCAGCCGTACGTGAAGCCGTTCCGTTCCGCGCGTTTCATCAGGCTGATCACCCGCGAGGCCGGCGGGTCGGTCTGCAGGACGAGTCCGAAGTCCATCTGCGCCACTCCTAGTTGAGGTACTGACAGGTGGATCGCGGGGTGAACACGCCGTGCCCGGCGTGCCCGGTGTACTCCCGCTCGGTGACGACGGGTTCGCCGCGCGAGAGCACCGTCTCGACCCGGCCGGTGGTGCGTTTGCCCTCGTAGGCCGAGTAGTCGACGTTCATGTGGTGCGTCTCGGCGGACATGACCTGCTCGGCGTGCGGGTCGTAGATGACGACGTCGGCGTCGGCGCCCGGAGCGATGGTGCCCTTCTTCGGGTAGAGGCCGAACATCCGGGCCGGGGTGGCGCAGGCGATCTCGATCCAGCGGCGGCGCGAGATGTGCCCGTCGACGACCGCCTGGTGGAGGAGGTCCATACGGTTCTCCACGCCCGGCAGACCGTTGGGGATCTTGGAGAAGTCGCCGCGGCCCAGGTCCTTCTGACCGGTGAAGCAGAAGGGGCAGTGGTCGGTGGAGACGACCTGGAGGTCGTTGGTGCGCAGGCCCCGCCACAGTGCGGCCTGGTGCTCCTTCGGCCTGAGCGGGGTCGAGCACACGTACTTCGCGCCCTCGAAGTCCGGCTCGGCGAGGTTGTCGGTGGACAGGAACAGGTACTGCGGGCAGGTCTCGCCGAAGACGTTCAGTCCCTCGTCGCGGGCCCGGGCCAGCTCGGCGACCGCCTCCGTCGCGGAGACGTGCACGACGTAGAGGGGTGCGCCGGCCACCTGCGCGAGTTTGATGGCGCGGTGGGTGGCCTCGGCTTCGAGGAGGGCCTTGCGGACCTCACCGTGGTAGCGGGGGTCGGTCTCCCCGCGCGCCAGTGCCTGCTCCACCAGCACGTCGATCGCGATGCCGTTCTCGGCGTGCATCATGATCAGGCCGCCGTTGTCGGCGGAGCGCTGCATGGCGCGCAGGATCTGGCCGTCGTCGCTGTAGAAGACCCCCGGGTAGGCCATGAACTGCTTGAAGGAGGTGACGCCCTCCTCGACCAGGTGGTCCATCTCCTTGAGGGTGTGCTCGTTGACGTCGGAGACGATCATGTGGAAGCCGTAGTCGATCGCGCAGTTGCCGTCGGCCTTGGCGTGCCAGGCGTCGAGTCCCTCGCGCAGGCTGTGCCCGACGCTCTGCACGGCGAAGTCGATGATCGTCGTGGTGCCGCCCCAGGCGGCGGCCCGGGTGCCGGTCTCGAAGGTGTCGGAGGCGAAGGTGCCGCCGAAGGGCAGCTCCATGTGGGTGTGGGCGTCGACGCCGCCGGGGATGACGTACTTTCCGGTGGCGTCGATCGTGCGGTCGGCCGTGAAGGCCTCTGCGGCGGGGGTGTGGGAGGTTGCGAGGGCGGCGATTCGGCCGTCCTCGATCAGGACGTCGGCGTGGATCTCGTCGGATGCGGTGATGACGAGGCCGCCGCGGATGACTGTACGGCTGCTCATGCTGTTTCGCTCCTCGCCGTGTTGACGTGCGGGTCGTGTGGGGCTGGTCGCGCAGTTCCCCGCGCCCCTATGGGGCCGTCAGCGGACCGTACGTTCCAGGTGCCCGGTCCCGGTAGAACTGCCAGCGGTCGCGGACCTCTCGGAGTTTGGCCATGTCCAGGTCGCGGACTACCAGTTCGGGCTCCTTGTCGCTCGCCACCTCGCCGACGAACTGGGCCTCCGGGTCCACGAAGTACGACGTGCCGTAGAAGTCGTTGTCGCCGTACTCCTCGACGCCGACCCGGTTGATCGCGCCCACGAAGTACTCGTTGGCGACGGCCGCCGCCGGTTGTTCCAGCTGCCAGAGGTAGCCGGACAGGCCGCGCGAGGTGGCCGAGGGGTTGAAGACGATCTCGGCACCCGCGAGGCCGAGGGCGCGCCAGCCCTCGGGGAAGTGGCGGTCGTAGCAGATGTAGACGCCGACACGGCCGACCTTGGTGTCGAAGACGGGCCAGCCGGAGTTGCCCGGGCGGAAGTAGAACTTCTCCCAGAAACCCCTGACCTGGGGGATGTGCGTCTTGCGGTACTTGCCGAGGTAGGAGCCGTCCGCGTCGATCACGGCGGCCGTGTTGTAGAGGACGCCGGGCTGCTCCTCCTCGTACATCGGCAGCACCAGGACGATGCCGTGTTCCTTCGCGAGCGCCTGGAAACGGCGGACGATGGGGCCCTCGGGGATCTGCTCGGCGTACTCGTAGAAGGCCGGGTCCTGGACCTGGCAGAAGTACGGCCCGTAGAACAGCTCCTGGAAACACAGGACTTGAGCACCCTGAGCGGCCGCGTCGCGGACCGCCTGCTCGTGGACCTGGATCATCGATTCCTTGTCGCCCGTCCAGGCGGTCTGGAAGACGGCGGCACGGATCACTTGGCTCATCGGGACCTCCGGTCGCTCGGTGTGCCGTGAGCCTAGGGAGGGCGAAGGGCGTCTTTGAGTTGCAGCGTGTCACGTCCGAGGGCGTGCGGCGTGCCACCGTGTCACTCTTTCGCGGACCCATGTTTCACCGCCGTTTTCCCAGGTGGTCTCGTGTTTCACTGCTGTTGCGCGTCGTGCGCGAGGAGTGCGATGTGCACCGAGGCGGCCTGCTCGAAGTCGTCGAGGTCCACCCCGAGCCGGACCTGTATCGCCTCCAGACGGCGGTAGAGGGCGGGCCGGGAGACGTGGTGGAGCTGGGCGGTGCGGGACTTGTTGCGGCCGGTGGCCAGGTAGGTCCGCAGGACCGACAGCAGGTCCTCGTCGCTCTCGCGCAGCAGCCCGTCCAGCTCCCGCTCCGCGAAGGACTGCACGTGCGGGTCGTCGCGCAGCAGCCGGATCAGGCCCCGCAGGTGGACGTCCTTCAGGCGTACCACCGGTGGAAGGTCGAGGACGGCGGAGGAGTCGGCCACGGCGTCCGACACGTGCTGGGCCTCGCGCAGTCCGGTGGGGACGTCGTCCCAGGCGGCGCGGGGTTCCGCCGCGGCGACGACCGTGTGGTCCGGGCCGGACTCGGTGCGCAGCCGGGTCGCGAAGTGCACGGCGAGGGCGCCCGCGTCCTGGTCCCGGGGGACGCTCAGCAGCACGGCGGTGGCCCCGTCGGCGAGTTCGGCGACCAGTCCGGGCAGGCCCAGCAGCCGCAGCAGGCGTTCCAGCCGGGCGGGATCGCCGTCGCGGACGACCAGCGGCACGAAGGTGCGCCGGTTGACGGGCAGCCCGGCCGCCCGGACCCGGGGCAGCAGTTGCCGTGCCGGTACGACGCCGCTGACCAGGTCGGTCAGCAGGCCCTGCGCGGACTGCTCCTCCCAGGAGCAGGTGGCGCCGCCGCCGAGCATGCGGTGCAGGACGAGGGCCTCGGCGGCGCGGTCGGCCAGCAGCCGTCCGGTGGCGGTGTCGCCGCGGTAGCCGCACAGCACGATCCGGCCCCACCGTTCCCCGCGTCCGCCCAGTTCGGCCCGGATCCAGCCGTCGCCCTCGGTGCCTCCCCCAGTGCCTGAAGGGCCTGGGTGGTGCCCCCACGCCTGCCGGGCGATGCGCTCCCAGTCGCGCAGCACGTCGTCCACCGCGGGCCGCTCCCCCGCCGTGCCGAGGACGCGGTGGGCGAGGTTGGTGACGACGACCGGGCAGGCGCTGTGCCGGGCGACCTCGTCGAGCAGGCGCTGCAGCGGGGCGCCGGCGGTGATGAGGGCGGTGAGTTCGGTGCGGACCGCCTCGGAGAGGCTGACGGCGGCGAACTTGCGCCGCACGAGCCGCGACTGGACCTCCTCGGTCAGGTCGGCGAAGGGGAAGGGCCGGTGCAGGACGACCATCGGCAGTCCGCAGCGCTCGGCCGCCCTGCGCATCACGTCCGGCGCCGCGGGGAAGGCGCGGCCGAGTCCCAGGACGACGGCGGCGGCCTCGGCGCGGTGCAGGGACCGGACGTACTCGGCCTGCTTGTCCTCGTCACCGGCGAGCAGCACGCCGGTGGTGAGGACCATCTCGCCGCCGCTGAGCATCACGCCGACGTCGGCGGCCTCGGCGACGTGCACCCAGCGCACCAGCCGGTCGAGATGGCCCGCGCCGGCCACCACCTCGGGCTCCCCGGCGAGCACCCGCTCCAGGGTGAGGATCTGCCGCACCGACAGCGCGGGCTCCAGGGAATCCAGGGTGATGGTCATGGCGCCGTATCCCTTGCTCGGTGCACTGCTACTGGACGCTCCTCAGAGCGTTCTCGAGGATCGCGGCGCCCTCCTCGGCCTCCGCGACATTGAGGGACAGCGGCGGGGCGACGCGCAGCGAACTGGTGTTGTGGCCGCCGCCCTTGCCGATCAGCAGGCCGCCCTCGCGGGCCGCCTCCAGGACGGCCGCGGCGGTCCGCGGATCCGCCTCGTCGGTCCCCGGCTTGGTGATCTCGATGCCGATCATCAGGCCGCGGCCGCGTACCTCCCGTACGGCCGGTACGTGCGCGGCGACGGCCCGCAGCCGCTCGATGAGCAGTCCCCCGACGCGCCGGGCGTTGCCCTGGAGGTCGTGTTCCAGCAGGTAGTTGAGGTTGGCGAGGCCCGCCGCCATGGTGATCTGGGTGCCGCCGAAGGTGGAGATGCTGTTGGAGTCCAGGCAGTTCATGATCTCGGAACGGGCGACGACCCCGCCGATGGACATGCCGTTGCCGATGCCCTTGGCGAAGGTCATGATGTCGGGCGGCCCGTTCCGGCCGTGGGCCTGCCAGCCCCAGAAGTGCTCGCCGGTGCGGCCCCAGCCGGTCTGCACCTCGTCGGCGATCCACAGGATGCCGCGCTCGTGCAGCACCTCGCGGAAGGCGGCGTACAGCCCGTCCGGCGGGACCGTGAAACCGCCGACGCCCTGCACGGGTTCGGCGATCAGCGCGGCCGGCGCGCGGGTGTGGCCGAGCAGGTCCTCGAGGTCCTCGACGCAGGCGGCGATGTAGGCCTCGTCGCCGAGGGAGGCGAACGGGCCGCGGGTGCGCACCCCGCCGTGGACGTACAGCGTCTGGAGCGGGGAGAGCGACGTCGGGGACCAGCTGCTGTTGCCGGTGATGCCGACGGCGCTGAAGGAACGGCCGTGGTAGCTGTTGCGCATGGCCAGGATGGTGTTGCTGCGCCGGTAAGCGGTGGCCAGCAGCAGGGCGGTGTCGTTGGCCTCGGTTCCGGAGGTGGTGAAGAAGACGCGGGCGTCCGGGATGCCGCTCAGCTGGGCGACGCGCTCGGCGAGTTCGACCATCGGGCGGTTGAGGTAGAGGGTCGAGGAGTGGATGATCCGCCCGGCCTGCTCGCTCACCGCCTTGGTCACCTCGGGCAGCGCGTGCGCCGTCATGGTGGTGAGGATGCCGCCGAAGAAGTCGAGGTACCGGTTGCCCCGGGCGTCCCAGACGTGGCGGCCCTCGCCGTGGGTGATCTCGAGGGGCTCCTCGTAGTAGAGGGCGAGCCAGTCGGGGAGCACGGCCCGGTGGCGGCCCAGGAGGTCGTTGGTCACGGCTGCACCAGCCCTTCGTAGGCGTCGGGGCGGCGGTCGCGGTAGAAGGCCCACGTCTGCCGCACCTCTTCGATGAGGTCGAGGTCGATGTCCCGGACCACGAGCTCCTCCTTGCTGTCGCTGGCGACGTCCCCGACGAACTGCCCGCGCGGGTCGACGAAGTAGCTCGTGCCGTAGAAGTCGTTGTCGCCGTACTCCTCCTGGCCGACGCGGTTGATCGCGGCGATGTAGTACCCGTTGGCGACGGCCGCCGCGGGCTGCTCCAGCCGCCACAGGTGCGACGACAGGCTCCGGTGGGTCGCGGAGGGGTTGTAGACCAGCTGGGCTCCGGCGAGGCCGAGCTGCCGCCAGCCCTCGGGGAAGTGCCGGTCGTAGCAGATGTACACGCCGACCCTGCCGACCTCCGTGTCGAAGACGGGCCAGCCGAGGTTCCCGGGCTTGAAGTAGAACTTCTCACGGAAGCCCTTGAGCTGCGGGATGTGGTGCTTGCGGTACTTGCCGAGGTAGGTACCGTCGGCGTCGATCACGGCCGCGGTGTTGTAGTAGAAGCCGGGCTGCTCCGCCTCGAACACCGGCGCGACGATCACCATGCCCGTCTCGCGCGCGAGCGCCCGCATCCGCCGCACGGTCGGCCCGTCGGGGACGGGCTCGGCCCAGCGGTAGTGCTCCGGCTCCTCGACCTGACAGAAGTAGGGGCTGTTGAAGACCTCCTGGAAACCGATGATCTTCGCGCCCCGGCGAGCCGCCTCGCGGGCGTGCTCCTCGTGTTTCGCCACCATGGACTCGGTGTCGCCGGTCCAGGTGGCCTGGACCAGGGCGGCACGTACGACGTTGGCCATGAGCTGCTCCTTCGACGCGACGTCTGCGCCTCTACGCCCGTAGAAGCGGGCCGTAGAGCCACGAACGTAAGCCTCTGGCACGGGGTTGCCAAGACCATCGTCGCCAACCCGCGGGGGGTTGCGCGATTCGCACTCCTGTGGGTGAGTCGCCCGGGGCGCGACGTCACCGGTCAGACGGCGAATCCGGCGACCCGCAGGGCGTGCACGAAGTCCCAGTGCCGCTCCTCCGAGACCCCCCGGGCCGCCTCCAGCAGGAGCGGCGCGAGGCTCCCCGGTTCCGGTTCGGCGCTGCGCGCCGCCTCCTCGGGGGCACGGGCCCTGACGTACGCGTCGAGCAGCACGCGCACCTCGCGGTGACGCCCCTCGGCGACCAGGCCGAGGACCGCGCGTCCGACCTCGTCCGGCGGCCGTGCGATCCCCTGCCGCAGCATCTGCCGGCCGTCACCCGGCCGCCCGGCCTCGACCAGTGCGTCGGCGGCGGCGACCAGCCGTCCGGCGGGCAGTGAGGCGGCCTCCCACAGCAGGGTCTGCCAGTCGGCGTCCAGCCCGGCCAGCCGCAGCCGCGCCGCGAGCAGCGGGAACCTGCCGGGTTCCCAGGTGGCGACCTCGGCCAGCAGCGCGTGGGCCTCGCCGCTGCGCCCCTCGCTGCGCAACCGGGCCAGCGCCTCCACGGTCCTGCCGACCTCGGCCCCGTCGTCGGCCGCGACCGCGTCGGCCTCCCGCGCCGGGCGCTTCGCCGCCGCCTCCTCGGCGGCCCAGGCGAAGCGCGCGCCGCGCAGGGTACGGCCGGCGGTCGTGGGGGCGGGCGTGGGCAGGGTGGGCACGACGGGGGGCGGCACGGCGACGGGTGCGGCTTCCTCGTCCGCCATCCCGGCGAAGCGGGCACTGCCCCGACGGCGTCTGCGCTGCTTGGGGAGGGTGACGGGTCGAGGGGCCGAGGGGCCGGGGGCGGGTGCGTCGAACGCCTGTGGTGGCGCCGGGGCCGCTGGGCTGGAGGCGAATGATGGGGTGGCCGGGTCGAACGCCTGTGGTGGCGCCGGGGCCACTGGGCTGGAGGCGAATGATGGGGTGGCCGGGTCGAACGCCTGCGGTGGAGCCGGTGCGGGTTCTGGATCACCGGCGGACGGCGATGCCGCCCCGCCGCCGTGCGTCGGCGCGGCGGCACCCCACGCCGTCGGGGACACCTCCCGCTCACGCCGGTCCAGAAAGGCCATCCGTGCCCGGAGTTCCGCGCACCGCGCGCCGGCCCGTTCGTGGTCGTCCCTGGCCCAGGCCAGGTCCAGGCGCAGGGCGTCCGCCTGTTCGCGGGTAGCGGCGGAGGCCAGGCGGCGGGCGAGGGCGGCCTGGCGTTCGGCGGCGTACCTCTGCTCGCGGAGCATGACGTCCAGGCGGTCGCCGAGGACGTCACGGCCGCCGGGCAGGGCGTCGTACGCGCTGAGCGCCGTGGCGTGCAGGGCGCGGGCGCGGTCCGTCTCCGGGCCGGCTCCCCCCGGGCCGTACTGAGCGGCGAGGTCCTGCAGCAGTGCCTCGACCACGTCCCAGGGCGGCATCTCGCGCCCGTCGAGGCACGCCCGCATGCCCTCCGGGTCGCGCCGCCAGAACACGGCGCACCACCCGCCGGACGGGTCGAGGCGGGCCAGCAGGCCGTCCAGGTAGGTCGCGAACTCCCCGACTTCAGCCGGGAGTTGATCCGCCGCCATCGCTCAACTCCCGTGAGACCGGAGCACTCCGACCCGTAGGCAACACCAGCCGTGTTACGGGAGCGCTACGGGTAGTTTTCACGCGCGGCGCAAGAGCCTCAGACAGGAACCGGCGTGCACTGCCCGGCCAGTTCGTCCATGGACAGGCCGAGGACCCCGGCCAGCGCGGCCACCGTGAAGAAGGCCGGGGTCGGGGCCCGCCCGGTCTCGATCTTCCGCAGGGTCTCCGCGGAGATGCCGGCGCTCGCCGCGATCTCCGTCATGCTCCGGCCGCCACGCGCCGCACGCAGCAGGCGGCCGAGCCGCTCGCCGCGTTCGCGCTCTTCGGGGGTGAGGGGGGTGCGCACCATGCCCCCATTCTAATACCGGTATAGTAATTGGCATGGTGGAGCTGAAGACAGACACTTCTATCGACGCGATGTACGAGGCGGGCCAGGTCGTCGCCGCCGCCCTGACGGCCGCACGGAAGGCGGCCGGCGTGGACGTCTCCCTGCTGGAACTGGACGAGGTGGCGCACGGCGTGCTGCGCGAGGCGGGCGCCACCTCGCCTTTCCTCGGGTACCGCCCGTCCTTCGCACCGACCCCCTTCCCCGCCGTCCTCTGCGTCTCGGTCAACGACGCGATCGTGCACGGCATCCCGGGCCGCTACCGCCTGCGGGACGGCGACCTCGTCTCCATCGACTTCGGCGCCGAACTGGGCGGCTGGGTCGGCGACTCGGCGCTCAGCTTCGTCGTCGGCACCCCGCACGCGGCAGACCTCCGCCTGATCGACACCGCCGAGCGGGCCCTCGCGGCCGGGATCGAGGCGGCCGTCGTGGGCAACCGCGTCGGCGACATCGCCCACGCCATCGGCACGGTCTGCCGGGGCGCCGGCTACGGCATCCCCGACGGCTTCGGCGGCCACGGCATCGGCCGGCGGATGCACGAGGATCCCGGGGTGCCGAACGAGGGCCGCCCGGGGCGCGGCATGCGGCTGCGGCACGGCATGGTGCTGGCGATCGAGCCCATGGTGATCGCGGGCGGCACGGACGATTTCCACGCGGCGCCCGACGGCTGGACCCTGAGGACGAACGACGGCTCCCGCGCGGCCCACGCGGAGCACACGGTGGCGATCACGGAATCCGGGCCGAGAATCCTCACGGCCCGCTGAGCTCCGCCCCGCGTCCCGTTCCTCCCGGTATGACCCTGAGGTGCCCCTCGTCGACGATCGTGCGAAGGTGTTCTACGAGCGCGCCCCAGGTGTAACCGGCTGCCACCCGGGTTACCCGACCCCGGCACGTCGACAAGCGAGGGCGTCCCCCGCCCGCGCGCCGGGGACGCCGGGAACGGAAGGCCCATGAGCAGCGGCTTCACCAGCCCGGAGGGCTACGGCTCGGATCCCTTCGGAGAATTCCTCGCACGCTTCTTCGGCGGACCGCGTCCCGGTCCCCGGCAGATCGATCTCGGGCGGCTGCTCAGCCAGCCGGCCCGGGAGCTCGTCCGCGGCGCCGCCCAGTACGCCGCCGAGCACGGCAGCCGGGACCTCGACACCCAGCATCTGCTGCGGGCGGCGCTCGCCACAGAGCCCACCCGCACCCTGCTCAGCAAGGCCGGCGCGAATCCCGACTCGCTGGCGTCGCAGATCGACGACCGGTCGGGACCGGCCCAGCACACCAAGGACGACGCTCCTCCGCCGACCGCGCTGTCCCTCACCCCGGCCGCCAAGCGGGCCCTGCTGGACGCGCACGACATGGCCCGGGCCCGCGGCTACGGCTACATCGGCCCGGAGCACGTGCTCAGCGCCTTGGCCTCCAACCCCGACTCGGCCGCCGGGCACATCCTGAACGCGGCCCGTTTCGCCCCCTCCGAGCCGCCCGAGGCGCCCGAGGTCCCGCAGGCCGAGCGCCCGCGCCCGACGAACACCCCGACCCTCGACAAGTACGGCCGCGACCTCACCGAACTGGCCCGCCAGGGCCGTATCGACCCGGTGATCGGCCGGGACCAGGAGATCGAGCAGACCGTCGAGGTCCTCTCCCGGCGCGGCAAGAACAACCCGGTGCTGATCGGTGACGCCGGAGTCGGCAAGACGGCCATCGTGGAGGGGCTGGCGCAGCGCATCTCCGAGGCGGACGTGCCCGACGTGCTGATCGGGCGCCGCGTGGTCGCCCTGGACCTCACGGGCGTGGTCGCGGGCACCCGCTACCGGGGTGACTTCGAGGAGCGGATGAACAACATCGTGGGCGAGATCCGCGCCCACTCCGACCAGCTGATCATCTTCATCGACGAGCTGCACACCGTCGTGGGCGCCGGTTCCGGCGGCGGTGACGGCAGCTCGATGGACGCGGGCAACATCCTCAAGCCGGCCCTCGCCCGGGGTGAGCTGCACATCGTGGGCGCCACCACGCTGGAGGAGTACCGCCGCATCGAGAAGGACGCGGCGCTGGCCCGCCGCTTCCAGCCGATCATGGTGCCCGAGCCCACGGCAGCGGACGCGATCGAGATCCTGCGCGGTCTCCAGGACCGCTACGAGGCCCACCACCAGGTCCGTTACACCGACGAGGCCCTGGTAGCGGCCGTCGAGCTGTCCGACCGCTATCTCACCGACCGCCGCCTGCCCGACAAGGCGATCGACCTCATCGATCAGGCCGGCGCCCGGGTGCGGCTGCGGGCCCGGACCAAGGGCACGGACGTACGGTCCCTGGAGCGGGAGCTGGAGCAGCTGACGCGGGACAAGGACCAGGCCGTCGCGGACGAGCAGTACGAGCAGGCCACCCAGTTGCGCGACCGGATCATGGAGCTGAAGCAGCGGATCACCGACGCCGGCGGTGACGGCGAGGTCGACGAGGGCCAGGACCTGGTGGTCGGGGCCGAGTCGATCGCCGAGGTGGTGTCCCGGCAGACCGGCATCCCGGTCAGCAGCCTCACCCAGGAGGAGAAGGACCGTCTGCTGGGCCTGGAGGAGCATCTGCATGAGCGGGTGGTCGGCCAGGACGAGGCCGTGCGGGTCGTCTCGGACGCGGTGCTGCGCTCCCGCGCCGGGCTCGCGGCCCCCGACCGCCCGATCGGCAGCTTCCTCTTCCTCGGCCCGACGGGTGTGGGCAAGACCGAACTGGCCCGGGCGCTCGCCGAGTCGCTGTTCGGCAGCGAGGACCGCATGGTCCGGCTCGACATGAGCGAGTACCAGGAGCGCCACACCGTCAGCCGGCTGGTCGGCGCCCCGCCCGGCTACGTCGGCCACGAGGAGGCGGGCCAGCTCACCGAGGTCGTGCGCCGCCACCCGTATTCGCTGCTCCTGCTGGACGAGGTGGAGAAGGCCCACCCGGACGTCTTCAACATCCTGCTCCAGGTCCTCGACGACGGCCGGCTGACCGACTCCCAGGGCCGCACGGTGGACTTCAGCAACACGGTCATCGTGATGACGAGCAACCTCGGCTCCGAGGCGATCACCCGCCGCGGTGCCACGACGGGCTTCGCGGCGGGCGGTGCCGACGCGGACGAGGAGGCCCGCCGCGAGCAGATCCTGCGCCCGCTGCGCGAGCACTTCCGCCCCGAGTTCCTCAACCGCATCGACGAGATCGTCGTCTTCCGTCAGCTGACCACGGAGCAGCTGCGCCGGATCACCAACCTCCTGCTGGACCGCACCCGGTCCCTGGTGCGGGAAAAGGGCGTCACGGTGACCTTCACCGACCGTGCGGTGGAGTGGCTGGCCGAACGGGGCTACCAGCCGGAGTACGGCGCCCGCCCACTCCGCCGCACGATCCAGCGCGAGGTGGACAACGAGCTGTCACGCCTGTTGCTGGACGGCCGGGTGTCGAAGAACGGCCGGGTGACGGTGGATGTGCAGGACGGCCACTTGGCGTTCGAGACTGAAGAGGCAGCCGCACCCTCGCCCTAGGGGCGCGGTGTCGATGTGCGGCTCCGCCGCGGGGCACGACCAGCCCCCACACCCGCACCCGGCAACTCAACGCACAGGCCGCACCACCATCGCCGACCCCCCACCCCGCCGCACGGTCTCAGCGGCTGCCAGCCACTTCCCACCGGGCAGCCGCTGCACACCGGTAGCCGCACCGATCTCAGGGTTCACCTTGAAGGAATGCCCGATCGCCTCGAGCTGCTTCCTCAACTCCGCGTCGTCGTACAGCCCCGGCTCCAGCTCGGTCTGCGCGGCGTTGCGCTGACTGGCCCGAGGCGCGGCGATCGCGTCGACCAGCGGCAGCCCCCGGTCGACGAACCCGGTGAGCGTCTGCAGAACGGTCGTGATGATCGTCGCGCCACCCGGCGACCCCAGCGCCACCACCGGCTTGTGGTGCCGGTCCAGCACGATCGTCGGCGAGATGGACGACCGCGGCCGCTTGCCGGGCCCCGGCAGGTTCGGGTCGTGCACGGCCGGGTTCGCCGGGGTGAAGGAGAAGTCCGTGAGTTCGTTGTTGAGGATGAAGCCCCGCCCGGGGACGGTGATCCCGCTGCCGCCGGTCTGCTCGATGGTGAGGGTGTAGGCGACGACGTTGCCCCACTTGTCGGCCACCGTCAGATGCGTGGTGCTGTCGCCCTCGTACGTCGTGGGGGCCGCCTTGCCCCCCGAGCCGCAGCGCGCGGGGTTGCGCGGGTCCCCCGGCGGCACGGGACTCGTGAGCACCGCGTCGTCCTTGATGAGGCACTCGCGCGAGTCGGCGAACCGCTGCGACAGCAGCTCCTTCGTCGGCACGTCCTCGAAGGCCGGGTCGCCCACCCAGCGGCCCCGGTCGGCGAACGCG
This sequence comes from Streptomyces sp. NPDC126510, assembly GCF_040302345.1. Classification (NCBI taxonomy): domain Bacteria; kingdom Bacillati; phylum Actinomycetota; class Actinomycetes; order Kitasatosporales; family Streptomycetaceae; genus Streptomyces; species Streptomyces sp. NPDC126510. The sequence goes on from NZ_JBEORR010000036.1 coordinate 77,325, forward strand.
ATCCGGCTGGCCTCGATGAAGCGGTGCAGGTAGCGGGCCTTGCTCGCCTTGGACAGGTCGGTCCGCTCCAGGATGTTGAGCGCCTCACCGACCGTCGTGCCCCCGGAGGAGGACGGCGCCATGGAGTAGACGCCGAGACCCCGGTAGGAAGTCCTGGTGGGCGCCTGGAGCTTGGTGCGGTAGGCCGCCAGGTCCTTCGTGGTCAGGTCGCCGGGCCGAGCGTTCCAGCCCGAGCCGGGATCCACCGGCGGCTTGTTGACCGTGTCGACGATGTCCCGACCGAGGCGGCCGCGGTAGATCGCGTCGACGCCCTTGTGCCCCAACTCCGCGTAGGTGCGGGCGAGATCGGGGTTCTTGAAGGTGGAGCCGACGACGGGGAGCTGCCCGCCGGGCAGGAACAGCTCGGCGGTGTCCGGGAAGTAGCGGAAGCGGGTCTCGTTGGACGCCGTCTGCGAGCGGAACGTCTCGTCGACGGTGAAACCGTCGCGCGCCAGCCGCTCGGCCGGCTTCAGGACACTCGCGAGTCGCTTGCTGCCCCACCGGTCGAGTGCGGTCTGCCAGGTGGCGGGCGTCCCCGGGGTGCCGACACTCAGGCCGCTGCTGACGGCGTCGGCGAAGGCGAGGGGCTTGCCGTTCTCGACGAACAGGTTCTTGTCGGCGCTCAGCGGCGCGGTCTCCCGGCCGTCGATGGTGCGCACGGTGCGGGACTTGGCGTCGTAGTACACGAAGTAGCCGCCCCCGCCGATGCCGGCGGAGTAGGGCTCGGTGACGCCGAGCGCGGCGGCCGTGGCGACGGCGGCGTCGACGGCGTTGCCGCCCTTTCTCAGGACCTCGATCCCGGCGGCGGAGGCATCGGGATCGACGCTCGAGACGGCGCCGCCGTAGCCGACGGCCAGCGGGGTTTTCCCACCGCCGGTGTCCGGCACGGCGGATGGCGGCGCCGCCGCTCCCACCGACACCACCACAGCGGCCGAAACCGCCAGGACCGTCAGATTCCGTGCGACAGGGCGACGCATCCGCACCTCCAGTCAAAGGCCGTCCGCGCAGCTTAATTCATCGCCATGGGCGCGTCAGGCAGGCGTCGAACACCGGTGCGTCGGGCCCGCTAGCATGCGCGCCCATGAATGACGACGTGCGCAACATCGTTCTGGGTGTGGTCGCGGCGGGCATCAGTGCGACGCTGGGCTGGCTCGCCCGTACGTTTCTGTGGAAGCGGAAACTCCGGCGCAAGCAGGCCTTCTTCGGCCTGCCCGAGAACTCCGAGTCGCTGCTCGTCGTCAACCGCGACCCGGCCGCCTCCGAGCCGGCGGTCCACCGCTTCGACGTGTACGCGCTCCTGGAGCTCTCCGCGCTGATCAAGGACTGTGGAGCGAACCTCCATGTGGTCACGCAGGACACCGCCCATCAGGGCTTCGGGGAGCGCACCGAGTTCTGCGTGGGCGGCCCGGGCTCGAACCGGCGCATGGTGGCGCACATGTCGGCCATGCTCCCCGGCGTGCGCGTCAACGTCGATCCCGAACCGGGGCCGGACCGAGGCGCCTTCCAGATAGGAGGCGAGCGCCATCGCATGAACCCCGGCGTCACGGAGTACGTGATACTGGCCCGGATCACCGCCGGTGACCGCCGCGAGACGCGTCCCGTGTTCCTGTTCTGCGGCCAGCGGGCCATCACCAATCAGGCAGCCACCCGCTACCTCGCCCGCAACCACGAGCGTCTGACCCGCAAGTACGGCACCGGCTCGTTCGTCCTGCTGCTCAAGGTGATCAACTCACAGGCGTACGGCCCGGACGTCGTCGAACTGGTGGGGGACGTGACCCGGGCGGCACAGGCACCCCTGCCCGAGGCCACTGCTCCACGCAACACTCACCGCGCCTCCTAGACTCCTCCACTGCTCAACAATCGTTACTGGCACGTAACTTACCGGCGGGTTACCTCTGGTAAGAGGTCGCGGTTACCGTTCGGTCACTTTGCACTGACACGAGTGAGGAGTGACCCGTGGGACATCACCACAAGGCCCTGCGCACCACCGCCGTCGGCGCCGTCTCGGCGACCCTGGTCGCCGGCACCGCCCTCGGATTCGCCCCCACCGCCCAGGCGGCCCCGAGCCCCGTCCGCTTCGTCGACATCGCCGGCGACGGCGGCACCGTCCTCAAGGCCAACGTCGTCACCCCGGCCGGCGCCCGCGGCACCGACCGCTACCCGCTGCTCGTCATGCCCACGAGCTGGGGTCTGCCCCAGGTCGAGTACCTGGCCCAGGCGCAGAAGCTCGCCGACTCCGGGTACGTCGTCGTCACCTACAACGTGCGCGGATTCTGGCAGTCGGGCGGCGAGATAGAAGTGGCGGGGCCGCCCGACGTCGCCGACGCCTCGAAGGTCATCGACTGGGCGCTCGCCCACACCCCCGCGGACGCCGGGCACATCGGCATGGCGGGCGTCTCCTACGGCGCGGGCATCAGCCTGCTCACCGCCGCGCACGACAAGCGGGTCAAGGCGGTCGCCTCGCTCAGCGGCTGGGCCGACCTGATCGGCTCGATCTACGCCGGGCGCACCCAGCACCTCCAAGCCGCCGCCCTGCTGGACGGCGCCAGCGTGGTGACGGGCCGCCAGAGCCCGGAACTCCGGCAGACGTTCGACGACTTCTACGGCTCCAACCTGGCGAAGGAGCCGGAGCTCATCGCCTGGGGGAAGAAACGTTCCGCTGCGACCTACGTCGACCGGATCAACGACAACGGCGCGGCCATCATGCTCGCCAACGCCTGGGGCGACAGCGTCTTCCCGCCCAACCAGTACGCCGACTTCTACGAGAAGCTGACCGGCCCGAAGCGGCTGGAGATGCGGCCCGGCGACCACGCCACCGCCGAGCTGACCGGCCTGTTCGGGCTGCCCAACGACGTCTGGAAGGACACCGGGCGCTGGTTCGACCACTACCTCAGGGGCGAGGACAACGGCATCGACCGTGAGCAGCCCGTCCAGCTCAAGTCCCGTTCCGCGGGCGGCTACGAGGGCTACCCGGACTGGAAGTCGGCCGCCGCGACCGACCGGAAGATCACCCTCGGCGGCTCGAAGACGATCCACGCGAACGTGAACTCCGGGGCGGACGGCGGTGTCGTCTTCCTGTCCAGCATCCTCGACCAGGTGGCGCACGTGCCGCCGATGGCCTCGATCCCGCTGCTCCCCCGCCGCTGGGCCGCCGTCTGGCAGTCGGAGAAGTCCGCCACGGTCCAACAGGTGCGCGGCACGGCGAAGTTGCACACGACCCTCACCCCGACCAAGGAGAGCGGCACCCTCGTCGCCTATCTGTACGACGTGGGGCCGCTCGGCCTCGGCAAGCTGGTCACGCACGCGCCGTACACCTTCCACGGGCGCACCCCCGGAAAGCCCTTCGGCGTCGACCTGGAGCTGTACTCCACGGCCTACGACGTCCCGGCCGGGCATCGCCTCGCCCTGGTCGTCGACACGGTCGACCCGCTCTACATCGAGCACAACCCGTCCGGCGCGCAGCTGACCTTCTCCTCGCCGGTGGACGACCCGTCGTACGTGTCGGTTCCGCTGCGCGAGCAGTGATCTCCGGCTGCCGCCGGACGGGCCTGGCCGATGTGAACCGCCTGCCCCACGGCCTTCGGGCCGTGGGGGCCGCACCCGGTGGGAATGCCCCGCGGACCGGGCGGGCGGTCTGCTCCCCCTGGCGGAATCGGCGGCCTTCGGCGAAGTCCCCCTCTCCGACAGGGATGAAGGGCACATCGTAGTCGAGGTCCGATCCGATGAGCCGTCCGGTCCCTGCCCGTTCAGTGCTTGAGGATCTTGGAGAGGAAGTCCTTGGCACGGTCGCTGCTCGGGTTGGTGAAGAACTCGTCCGGGGCACGGTCCTCGACGATCCTGCCGTCGGACATGAAGACCACGCGGTTGGCGGCCGAGCGGGCGAAGCCCATCTCGTGCGTGACGACGATCATGGTCATGCCTTCGCGGGCGAGCTGCTTCATGACCTCCAGCACCTCGTTGATCATCTCCGGGTCGAGGGCCGAGGTCGGCTCGTCGAAGAGCATCGCCTTGGGCTCCATCGCCAGGGCGCGGGCGATGGCCACGCGCTGTTGCTGACCGCCGGAGAGCTGCGCCGGGTACTTGTCCGCCTGGTTGGCGACGCCGACCCGGTCGAGAAGCTCCCGGGAGCGCTTGTCGGCGTCCTCCTTGCGGCGCCCGCGGACCTTGACCTGCCCCAGGGAGACGTTCTGCAGCACGGTCTTGTGGGCGAAGAGGTTGAACGACTGGAAGACCATGCCGACGTCGGCGCGCAGCCGGGCCAGGGGCTTGCCCTCCTCCGGCAGCGGCTGCCCGTCGAGGACGATCTGACCGGACTCGATGGTCTCCAGCCGGTTGATCGCCCGGCAGAGGGTCGACTTTCCCGACCCCGACGGGCCGATGACCACGACCACCTCCCCCCGGCCGACCGTGAGGTTGATGTCCTGCAGGACATGCAGCTCCCCGAAGTGCTTGTTGACGTCACGCAGCTCGATCAGCGGCTCGCCGGCCATACTCAGCCCTACTCACTCTCAGCTGTGTGGTGGTTGCCGCAACGTATCCAGGCAAGATCGAACGTGGCGGGCGACACGCACTTTTCGATCATTAGCCGTATTTACGTCGGACTTTGGGCCAAAGGTTCTGGCCAGGGGGGTCATGACTCGGCGACTTCCGCGTACAGCTGCGACAGCTCGGGCACCCCGTACGCGGCCCACTCGCGGCCGGAGTCGACGACGTCGAACTCGCGGCCGGAGTCCAGCCGTACGACGGGCTGACCGTCGGTACGGATCTCCCAGGCGGCGCCCGGTACGGTGCGCACGATGACGCTGCCCAGGTAGAGACCGGCGTCGTTGCCGAGCCAGGTCAGGGTCTCCTCGTCGTCCCGCCAGCGCGGCAGGAGCTGGTCCAGTGCCTCCAGCGAGGCCACCGTGTCGTCCAGCAGGACACCCGCCCGGGACGCCTGGGAGCGCAGCAGCTCGCACTCGGCGAGGAGTTCCGCGATGCCCGCCGGATCGGGGAACCCGACCTTCTGGCGCCGGTGGCCCAGGAAAGGGATGTTCATACTCCCAGCGTGTCATTCGTACCGGCGTACGCACCACAGGCGCGCGGGTCCGCCGATCCCGGTCGAGTTCAGGCCGAGTTCACGCGACGCGCGTTGACGGGTCACTCCTGCCTCCCTAACTTCACCGTGCGTCTTGCGTCTCGGCCGTCGTTGTCTCTTCGGTTTCCGTCCCTGTGTTCCGTGTTGTCGCGTCGTGTGTCGCTGAGTGGGAGGAGTCGGCCGTGCGCCGATGTGTCCGGGGGGTCCTGGTCGTCCTGGCCCTGTGCGGGTCGCTGGTCCCGGCGGTGTCCGCCCGGGCCGTCGCGGAGGAACGGGCCGCGCCGGTGCCGCTGGAGCGGCTGTTCGACAACGTGGCCGTCAGCGACGACAGCCGGCCCGCGGAGGCCGACTTCGACGGTTCCGGCGCCTCCCTGTCCGCGCAGGACCTCACCGCCGCGGGCTGGACGCCCGGCCGCGCTCTCACGGTGCAAGGCGCCCGGCTGACCTGGCCCGAGCGGCAGCCCGGCGAGCCGGACAACGTGCGGGCCACCGGGCAGGACGTCCGGGTCGCGGGGCGGGGTGACGCACTCGCCTTCCTGGTGGCGGGCACCGGCGGCACGGAGGCGGGCGGTCCGGGGACGATCACGTACGCGAACGGCTCCCGCTCCGGCTACCGGCTGAGCGCCCCGGACTGGCGCACCGGGCCGCTCGCCACCAAGGCCGTGGCCCTGCCGCACATCAACACGCCCGGCGGCCAACTCGCCGGCCAGGCCCGCCTGTACGTCGTGACCGTGCCGCTGGCCCCGGGGCGTGCGGTGACCTCGGTCCGGCTCCCGAGCGCGGCCGGACTACATGTCTTCGCGATGTCGGTGCGGACCGCCACGCGGGGCTGGACGGGCAGCTGGACCACGGCCACGGGCGGTTACGCGACCGTCGGGCCCTGGACCGAGCGGACGCTGCGGCTGGTCGTGCACACCTCGGCCGGCGGGCCGCGCGTGCGGGTGAGGTTCGACAACACCTTCGCGTCGGCCCCGGTACGGATCGGGAGCACGACGGTCGCCGTGCAGGCCTCGGGAGCGGCCTCGCGGGGCGCTCCGGTGGCGTTGGCCTTCGGCGGTGCGGCGGGCGTGACGATCCCGGCCGGGGGTCAGGCGTACAGCGATCCGCTCGGCTTCTCCGTCCCCGCGGACGCCAACCTGCTGGTGAGCTTCCATCTGCCCGGCACGGTGGCCGCGGCGCCCGTGCACGGGCTCGCGCAGCAGCGCTCCTACGTCAGCGAGCCGGGGGATCACGCGGCGGACGGCACCGCCGGGGCGTACACCTCGGTGATCACCCGCTGGCCGCTGCTCGCCGGGGTCGATGTGAGCGGCGGGCCCGGGTCCGTGGTGCTGCTCGGCGACTCGATCACCGACGGCGACAAGTCCACGCCGGACGCCAACCGGCGCTGGCCGAGCGTCCTGGCCGCCCGGCTCCTGACGCAGAGCACCGTCCCGCGCTACGGCGTGCTGAACCTGGGCGTCTCGGGCAACCGCGTGGCCACCGACCGGTACCCAGGCGACGGGGTGTCCACCGACACGGCCGGGGTGAGCGCCCTGCACCGCTTCGACCGGGACGTCCTCGCCCAGCCGTCGGCGCGTACGGCCGTCGTCTTCGAGGGTGTGAACGACCTGCGGTGGGGGGCCTCGGCGGAGCAGCTGGTCGCGGGGCTGCGGGAGCTCGCGGCGCGTGGGCACGCCCGGGGGCTGAGGATGCTCGCGGCCACGATCCTGCCCTGCGAGGGCGAGGCACGGTGCACGGCGGCCGTCGACGCCGAGCGGGGCGTGGTGAACGAGTGGATCCGCGACGGCGGGGTCTTCGACGGTGTGCTCGACTTCGACGCGGTGGTCCGTGATCCGCAGCAGCCCTCCCGGATGCTCCCCGCCTATGACAGCGGGGACCATCTGCATCCGGGCGACGCGGGGCTCGCGGCCCTGGCGGACTCGGTCGACCTGGGCCTGCTGCGGCCCTAGGTCGTGTCCGCAAAGTCAGGAGAGCCAGAGTCGTAGGCAGGCGATGGTGACCAGGGCTTCGTAGTGGCGGGCGCGTTTGTCGTAGCGGGT